>CAYWAO010000004.1:0-130916 GCA_964456695.1 uncultured Cryptobacterium sp.
CCCATCTTCTAGTACAAAAAGGAACTTTATTTAAAGCTTTGTTTGTAATGATTCGCGAATTCGTTCAAAATGTCACTATATTGTTTCTAAAAGTATGACGTAGAGAAAGGAACGCAAAGATGACACGCAAGATTGCTATCTTCGACACCACTTTGCGCGACGGTGAGCAATCACCTGGCGCTTCAATGAATTCTGAAGAAAAAATGGTAATCACGCGTCAGCTACTGCGTCTCAATGTTGATGTAATTGAAGCAGGGTTTCCCGTATCTTCCCCCGGCGATTTTAAATCGGTGCAGCAAATTGCTGCTGAAGTAGGAGATCGTGCGGTCGTTTGTGCTTTGACGCGTGCTGTCGAGAAAGATATCGATTCAGCGGCAGCAGCTCTTAAGGATTGCGCACGCCCTCGTATTCACACGGGTATTGGGGTATCCCCAAGCCACATCTATGACAAACTGCGTACGACTCCTGAACAAATTATCGAGCGTGCCGTACATGCTGTGAAATATGCGAAGAAGTTTGTGGAAGACGTTGAGTTCTATGCTGAAGATGCGGGTCGCTCTGACTATGAATTCTTGGCTAAGGTTACCAAGGCTGTTATTGATGCAGGAGCTACGGTAGTTAACATTCCTGACACGACTGGGTATTCGCTGCCTTCTGAATTTGGTCAGCGTATCAAGTTTTTGATGGAAAACGTAACAAATATTGATAAGGCTACGATTTCCGTACACACTCACAATGACTTAGGTATGGCAACGGCGCTTGCTATTGAGGGTGTTGCCAATGGCGCTACCCAGGTTGAATGTACGATCAATGGTTTGGGCGAGCGTGCTGGCAATACCGCCATGGAAGAAGTCGTTATGGCACTTAAGATGCACGGCGAAGAGCTTGACGCTCATACTGACATCAATACGCGCGAGTTTATTCGTGCTTCTCGTTTGGTGTCCTCTATCACCGGCTTTTTGGTGCAGCCTAACAAGGCCATTGTGGGCGCTAATGCGTTTGCTCATTCATCCGGTATTCACCAGGATGGTGTTATTAAGTCTCGTCAGACCTATGAGATCATTGATCCTGCCGAGGTTGGCGCTGGCCAGAGCTCCATTGTTCTTTCGGCTCGTTCTGGTCGTGCAGCACTTCGTCACCGTCTTGAGGCACTGGGCTTTGTTATCGAGGGCCGGGAATTTGAGGATCTCTACAATGCATTTCTTGATCTGGCAGACAAGAAAAAAGAAGTGTATGACGAAGATCTCGAATCCCTGGTGGGCGAGCAGAACCGCAACCAGACTACACACTACACGTTGGATGCCGTCCAGATTTCTTGCGGCCAGCCTTTGATTCCAACCGCAACCGTTACGCTGCGTGATGCAGAAAATCGCGAATTTGTTGCCTGCTCAACGGGCACTGGTCCTGTTGACGCTCTGTATAAAGCAGTTAACGAAATTGTCGATATCGAAAATGAGCTTTCTGAATTCGCAGTACAAAGCGTTACGCGTGGCATCGATGCATTAGGTGAAGTAACCATTCGTGTTACGGCACCTGATGGCATGGTCTTTACGGGCCGTGGTGCAGACGGAGACATCATTGTTTCTTCTGCAAAGGCGTATCTCAATGCGTTGAATCGTTTGATTTCACACAAGCAGGAAAAGGCAAAGTAGGCTGGGTAGCCATGTGGCATTGAAGGCACAATGATACGTGTTGATATAAATCTATGACGGCCTCATGGTGGATTGTCTGCGGTACAGGTGCAAAAGCGCAGCGCTGAGGCGCACGACATGATTGCCTGCACTGATAAGGGATAGGGCAGGTTATTAAGCGACCTCGGCGCTGCTTTTATGTGAACGTAACGTGTGTGGATAAGGATGGGAACACAGTGGATCCCGCAAAAGAAGTATCGGTAAACGAAGTCTCTGATTCTCAAGACATTCCTGCACAGACTGATGTGGGGGATGATCAATCTCAAGCTGCCGATGTACTGCAGCAAAGCGAAGCTGCTTCTGGTAGTGGTGCTCAGGATGCATCGAGTGACAAGAGGCAAGATTTTAAACCCAATCTTGATGACGTGCCAGAAATCAAAACATGGCATCGTGTGGTAGGCATCATCGTATGTCTGTTTATAGGCTTCTGTTTTATCTATGTGAACGGATCAACTTGGTTAAGGATTTGGGGAATACTGTAGCCCTGTTCTGCCAAAGATCTAGATTCGTTTGAGCGGGTTTATGTTTAAACTGTAGGCTCTGATCGGGTATCTCCAGTTTGTATTTGCCATCGGGGTTTAATCTGTGATATAAAAAATCATGCATGTGCAAACATGATAGCTTTCGTAGATTTTAGGAAGTGGGAGTTTTCCCGCTTCTTTTCTTTGTGTAGGGTTGAAGGAGGGAAGAGGATGCTTACTGGTAAGGCGCGCATGATTTTAGAGGCGCTTGAGCCGGACGCTCAAGCACGCAACATGGAAATCGTTACCGTTGAATTAGTTGGTTCAAAAAAGTCGCCCACTATTCGTGTCTATCTTGATTGCGAAACAGGCATTGGCTTTGATGAACTTTCTTCTGCGCAAGAGTGGGTTAATCAGGTGATGGACGATCTGGATCCTTTTCCTGGAGCGTACACACTCGAAGTTTCTTCCCCGGGCATTGACCGGCCACTGCGCACCCTTGAACATTTTGCTCGCTTTGAAGGCGAAAAGGCACAGATTGTGTTACGCGAGCCTCATCAAGGACGTGCTAAATGGGTGGGCATTTTGTCGGGTGTAACCGATGATGCTGTTTTGCTCACGGTGGATACCGTTGTTGAGTCTTTGCCATATACACAGATTAAGAAAGCGCACGTCGTAGGAAAGATAGATTTCAGCGGGTAGAAAGGAATTTTCCATGGCAGCCTCTGAACTGATTGAAGCACTACAGGCTTTAGCTCATGAACGCAAAATTGACGAGTTTTACTTGATTGATCGTCTTGAAGCGTCGTTGGCCAAAACCTATCAACATATTCTTGATTTAGAGTACGATGCTCGTGTCATTATTGATCGCACGACGGGTAAGATCTATGTGTACGAGCTTGTTCCCGTTGGTGAGCCTGATGAGGAAACCGGTGAATATACTGAATTCGAAGAGCGCGATGTCACCCCTGATGATGTCAGCCGCATTGCAGCACTCAACGCGAAAAATGTCATCGGTTCCATTGTGCGTGATGCGGGTCGTCAGTCAATCTACGAGGAATTTTCTAGCCGTGTGGGTGATTTGGTTACGGGAACAGTGTTGCAGGAAACGCCTGATTTTACGATCATTAAAATCCGTGATGGCGTTGAAGCAGAATTACCTCACTACGACTTGAAGCGCTACCCTGATGAGTGCAACGAGCGCCCTCGCAACGAGCGCTATCGTCACAATCAGCGCTTAAAGACTCTGATTGTTGATGTACGCGATCCGAACTCTGATTCTCCCAAGACGCGCGGTGAGCATACTCGTCCCTCAATTGTTGTTTCGCGTACACATCCAGACTTAATTCGCCGCCTGTTTGAGATTGAGGTTCCTGAAATTTATGACGGACTGGTAGAAATCAAGTCTATTGCGCGTGAACCAGGTGAGCGTTCTAAGATTGCGGTTGCTTCTCGTGAGGCAAATCTTGATCCGGTTGGGGCATGTGTTGGACCAAAGGGTTCTCGTGTTCGCATGGTGGTCGAGAGTTTACGCAATGAGCGTGTGGATGTTATTCAGTGGGACGAAGATCCGGCGGCGTATGTGTCGAACGCACTTTCGCCGGCTCGTGTGACCCGCGTCGACATTGATGAAGAAAATAATTATGCTACGGTAATAGTGCCTGACGATCAGCTATCTTTGGCTATTGGCAAAGAGGGGCAGAATGCTCGTTTAGCTGCTCGGTTAACCGGATGGCATATTGATATTAAATCTGCTTCTTTTGCGGGTGAAGCGATGTTTAATGATTCCCCGCTTATTGATGAAGAGGAAGCTGAAGAAGTTGAGGATGGCTTGTGTGCGTATGTTGGCGACGACGGCATACGTTGTCGCAATCATGCCCGTCCTGGCTATCAGTACTGTGGTATCCATGCCGAATTTGAGGAAGAGTAGTTTATTACTGGATGACAGGGCATAAAAGACAGAGAACTTGTATTGTATGTAGAGCGACTGAAACGAAGTCGTCGCTCTTGCGTATGGTTCGCACTCCTGAAGGTATCGTAACCTTTGATCCAACAGGTAAAATGAACGGACGGGGTGCTTATGTGTGTAGCGTTTCGTGTCTTGAAAAAGCTCTTGCTTCAAAACGCTTGGATTCTGCTTTGAGAACAAAGGTGACTGACGAAGATTGCGAACGTATAGCAACAAGTTTGCGCGTGGCGCTTTCTCAAGATGACTAAAGACGAGGAGACTATATGCCTGGCATGCGAGTACATGAATTGGCTAAAGAATTTAATATGACTAGCAAGGAATTGCTTGATCGTCTTGCGGAGATGAAAATTCCCGCTAAAAGTCATGCCAGTATTCTTCAGGATGCGTATGTTCAGAAGGTTCGTAAAAATCTCGAACCGGAGATTTTACAGCGTGCGGGAGAATTAAAGGATGAGGAAGCAAAGAAACTTGCCGAAAAGCAGGCACGTGAAGCTGAACGCGAAGAGCATGAAAAGGCTGAGCGTCGTGCTGCGGTAGAGGCTGAGCGTGAAGCACGCGAAGCAGAGCGCGCTCGTCGTGAGGCTCAGCATGGCACTCGGAGCGAAAAGAAGGCTAATAAGGAAGAAACCAAGGCTAAGCGCAAGATTTCCAATTCTCCATTTGAGAGCTTAGCTTCTCAGATTGAGCGCGAGCGTGAGCGTGTTGAGCAGGAAGCTGCTGCGGAGCGAGAGCGTAAACGTGCTGAGGCTCGTGCTGCTGAAGTAGCAAAAAAGCAAGCTGTTGAAGAAGTGCTGCATAGTCGTGGTCGTAAAAACACCAAAACGACCCAAAAGCAGCAAGCACAACAACCGCGCAAACAAGCTCCGAAGTCGGTACCTACGACACAGCAATCAAACTTCTCTTCATTGCTTGATCAGATCAACAATGAGCGCGAGCGTTTAAAAAACCAAAAACAAGAACAGCAGGGTTCTAAGAAACAGCAGCGCAATAATCGTCGCGACGATCAGCGCACTGCAAAGAAGGGCAAAAAGCAGCGCAAAGGCTTTGAGCCTTCTGTTCCTGAATTAGAGTATGCATCAGATACTTCCAAGGGCGAAGATCGCTATGCGCAGATGGCAGTGCAGGCTGAAAAACTGCAGCGTGACAAAGTGCTTGCCGAGGCTCGTGCAGCCGTTGAGGCAGCAAGTCATGATGGTGAAGGGCGCCGTAAGAAGCGCAAGGAAAAGCGTGAAGCTCAAGCTCGTGAACGTGCGGAAATGGAAGCCCTTGAAAAGGGTCTTGATCCCACGTTAGTGTTGGACGATTCGGTCGTTGAGATTCCACAGGGATCTACTGTTGCTCAGTTTGCAGAACTAGTTGACGTATCGCCTAATGACGTTGTTAAGCGCCTGTTCATGCTTGGTCAGGCACTTACCCTTACCCAATCCATGAGTGACGATCTGATTGAACTTATTGCAGATGACTTGGATCGCAAGGTGCGTGTTGTTTCTCCTGAAGAAGAGTTTGCAGTGGTCTACCATGATTCTGAGGAAGACCTCAAGCCTCGTCCTCCAGTGGTGACGGTTATGGGTCATGTTGACCACGGTAAGACCTCGCTGTTGGATGCCATTCGTTCTACCGGTGTGGCTTCTCATGAGGCAGGTGGCATCACGCAGCATATTGGTGCTTCGGTTGCTAATATCAATGGTCGCCAGATCACCTTCATCGACACGCCGGGTCATGAAGCATTTACCGCGATGCGTGCACGTGGTGCCCAGGTTACTGACGTTATCGTATTGGTTGTTGCAGCGGATGATGGCGTTATGCCTCAGACCATTGAAGCAATCAATCATGCAAAGGCAGCTGATGTCCCGATCGTCGTTGCTGTTAATAAAATCGACAAGCCCGGTGCAACGCCTGATCGCGTACGTCAGGAACTGACTGAATATGGCATCATTCCTGAGGAATGGGGTGGCCAGAACATGTTTGTCGATGTGTCGGCAAAGCAGAATCTTCATATTGATGAGTTGCTGGAAACCATTATTTTGCAGGCTGATATCCTTGAGCTGAAGGCTAACCCTGATGCGCTGGCATCCGGATATGTTATTGAGGCAAATTTGGATAAAGGTCGTGGTCCTGTTGCGACCATGCTCATCAACCGTGGTACCTTGCATCCTGGTGATGTGGTGGTTGCTGGCACGTCTTACGGTAGGGTTCGTGCACTCATCAATCCGCGTGGCGAACACGTTGATGAAGCTAAACCAGCTGATCCGGTTGAGATTTTGGGTCTGAATTCAGTGCCGACTGCTGGTGATGAGTTTAGAGTCTTCGAGGACGAGCGCGATGCTCGCCGTTTGGCCGAAGAGCGTGCGTTGCGTGCACGTTTGGCTCAGCAGGAGTCTCGTTCCCACATGAGCTTAGACGATCTGTTTGCGCGTATTGAAGATGGTCAGACTACCGATTTGAATCTAGTGGTTAAGGCTGACGTGGTTGGTTCGATTGAAGCCTTGCGCGATGCCTTCTCTAAGATGGATCAGTCCGAAGTTAAGATCAATATTATCCATGCTGCTGTTGGTGGTATCACAGAAACTGACGTTACCTTGGCAGCGGCATCCGATGCTATCATCATCGGTTTTAACGTGCGTCCTACGGGTAAAACGCGCGAATTGGCTGAACGCGAAAAAGTGGACATTCGCCTGTATCGTGTTATCTATCAGGCAATTGAAGATATTAATGCAGCTCGCGTTGGCTTGCTTTCACCCGATATTGTAGAAGAGGATACCGGCATTGCTGAGGTCCGTGAACTCTTCAAGGTGCCTAAGGTTGGCACGATTGCGGGTTGCTATGTTAAAGAAGGCGAAATTTCTCGTGATGACAAAGTACGCATTGTTCGTGAAGGTACCGTTGTCTACGAGGGTGTTATTGCAAGTCTGCATCGTTTCAAGGATGACGTAAAGACAGTCAAGAGTGGGTATGAATGCGGTATTGGCATTGAGGGCTATCAAGATATCAAGATAGGCGATACGATCGAAGGGTATCGTATTGTTGAAGTTGAAAGGGTTGAGTAGTCGTGAAACAGGGATCCTCTAGTCGCAAAGTTAACGAGCAGGCTCGTGAAGTTATTGCGAATATCCTTTTGTTTGAAATGACTGATCCGCGTCTTTCTATGGTAACCATCACGTCGGTTGAGGTAAGCTTTGATCGCAGTGTCGCTAATGTGTTTTACACCACCGAGCCATCAAGATACATGGCTACCGCAGAAGCCTTCCAGTCAGCAGCGGGTCGAATCCGCTCTTTGATGGCAAAGCAGCTATCCTGGCGTGTTGCTCCTGAACTGCGCTTTATGCTTGACTCGAGCGTTGATGAAGCAGAGCGTATTGCTCAGGCACTGCAAAGGGATGCAGAACGAAACAAACTCAAAGCGGATGAGTAGTAGCGTGGTAACTCCTCAAACAAATACAACACTTTCTGAAATCGCCGAGCGATTAGTGACACTCGACGATTTCGTTATATGTGGACATGTAAGTCCCGACGGTGATTGCCTGGGCTCACAGCTTGGGCTCTACCATGCCCTGAAGAATCTTGGTAAATCGGTGACGTGTCTTTTAGCACGAAATGAACCTATCGAGATGGGCCTTCAGTTTTTGCCTGCGATAGATCGTATGGTGCCTGCTTCAGAATACGAAGGGCCAGCACGGGTTTTTATTGCAGTTGACGTTCCTAGCGTTGAGCGTCTTGGGACAGCTGCAACCCTGCATGATCAGGCAGAGATGCGTTTTACGGTTGACCATCATGCCTATGATGTCGCGATGGCTGAGCATACGTATGTCGATCCCGATTCTCCTTCGGCAACCATGCTTATCTGGGAGTTGGTGAAGCTGCTCGGAGAAGACCTGATAGACAAGCAGGTGGCAACGTGCTGCTTGACCGGTCTTATTACCGATACGGGGAGATTTTCCTATCAAAATACTACGGTTCATGCTTTTGAATGGGCAGCCGAAATGATGAGGGCGGGCGCTGATCCGGCTCTGATCAACCGTGAGTTTTTCCAGAACAGAAGTATTGCTTCACTCAGGCTTGAGAGTATTGCTTTGGAGCGCATGGAGTTTTTTGTTGACGGTGCGTTTGTGCTTTCCTATCTCACGCAGGATGATTTTAAATCCTGCGGTGCTGTTAAAGCTGATGCAGAAATTCTCATCGATGTATTGCGTTCAATTCACAAGGTTCGTGTTGCCTTGATACTGCGCGAAAATAAATACGGTGAGGTGCGCGGTAGCCTGCGAGCAAAAGATGATACGACTGATGTTTCACGTGTTGCGCGTCATTTTGATGGAGGTGGCCATAAAGCAGCGGCTGGATTTACCTATCATGGTTTTTTGCCGAATGCAATCGATGAGGTAAAGCACGTGGTGCTGTCGTATTGTTTTGACGAACATCAAAGTGGGCTTGGAGATGGCTAAACGAGGTTCTTCGGGCTTAAGCCGTATCATAGCTCTTGATAAACCCTTTGGTGTTACGTCTCATGATGTGGTTAATCGATGCCGCACGTTGTTTGGGGAGCGTCGGGTCGGGCATACTGGTACGCTGGATCCTCTGGCAACTGGAGTGTTGGTAGTCTGTATTGGGCCCGCTACGCGTTTAGATGCGTATCTTACCAATCAAGCAAAGCGCTATCGCATGGGTGTTATGTTTGGGCTTTCAACGACGACCGATGATTCTGAGGGTGAGATTATCAAGCATCTCCCCATTCCTCATGAACTGGCTTCTGAGGACGTTGCAAAGCGTCATCTTGCTTCTTTGGTTGGTCGTGGGGTGCAAATGCCACCTATTTATTCAGCAATTAAGGTAGGAGGCAAGAAATCCTACGAAGCAGCTCGTCAAGGATCTGTGATCGAGCTGTCTCCTCGAGAATTTGAAATCTACGATGTCCAACTTATTGAGATCTCTGAAAAAACGCGCATTGATGGCGCGCTTGGTGTTGAGTGGTTGGTAGAGATGGGTGTGTCAAAGGGTACCTATATGCGCTCGATTGCACGCGATATGGGGCGTGATCTTCAGAGCGCTGCCTACGTTAGTTCTCTGCAACGAACTGCTTCAGGGTCGGTGCTGCTGGAAGAGTGCGTAAGCCTTGATGATGTGGCTCAAGATCCTGATGCGAGCGTGCTCGATCCTCTTCAGGTGCTGGGAATTCGCTATGCTTTTGCTCGGGGGTGTGAGCAGAAAGTTTCGAACGGTTCAGCATTGGCACATGACGAGTTATCTCTTAATGAGGCGCTTATGCCTCAGCAGAATGCGCCATGCACGTGTACAACACGTGTTATTGCGTCGGCTAAACCAGCCTATGACGGAGAGCTTGTTGGTGTTATAGTAAACAACCGTTTAAAAGCGCTGTATGAATATAAAGAGTCCAAGCATTGCTTCAGCGCTCGATGCGTGTTTTCGATAGGTGTTGAACGTGGCAAAATTGTATAAGGTTGATGAATCATTCGATCATTCTCTTTTTAAGAATTCTTCTTGTGCGTTTGGTGTATTTGATGGAGTCCATATTGGTCATCAGTATCTGCTTTCTTGCGCGCAAAAAACTGCAAAAGCGTCGGGTGGTATTTCGATTGCCCTGACGTTTGATATTGATCCTGATGAACTCTTTCATCCTGAGCGTCTACGCAAACTGCTAAGCAATGAGCGACGTTTGGATATGCTTATGGATAGCGGTGTTGATCTTGTGGTCGCGTTGCCATTCACGCCGGAATTTGCCGCATTATCACCCGCTGAGTTTTTAAAAGAAACGTTTAATGGTCATGCACCTTCGAATTTGCATGTGGGGCTTGATTTTCGTTTCGGAGCAAAAGCATCTGGTACGGTTGCCGATCTTGCTTCGTGGGGTGCAGCGGTTGGCACGCATATTGATGCACACAACCTTCAAAGTGCTGATGGCGCTCCTATTACGGCAACACGTATTCGTCTGCTTTTACACGATCATGATCTCAAAGAAGCGCAGCGCTTACTTGGCCGTTCTTTCTCGATGGTTGAAAAGGTCATACCGGGGCGCGGCGAAGGCGCTGATATGGGCTTTTCTACGGCGAATCTCTATATCGAGCCGAATCGCCGAGTTCTTGCTGAAGGTGTATATTCGGCGTATGCCACGGTGAATGGAACGCGCTATCGCGCTGCAGTATCTATGGGGGTATCGCCGGTATTTGCGGATAAGACCGACGCGAGTTGTGAAGTTCACATCCTTGATTTTAATGAAGATATTTACGGCGAATACATTGAAATTGAATTTGTCGAATACTTACGGCCCATGATTAAATTTGATAGCACCGAAGAACTTATTAAGACGGTCATGGGTAATATTGCTTACGTGCGTGAATCGCTAGAACTCTAGCGCTGAGGGTGATGCATATCATTTCTGATGAGGACATACGCAAAGTCAGAGAAGCTAATGATTTAGTCGAACTTTTTTCTGAGCGTAGTGTTATGCGTCAACGTGGCCGTGATTTTTGGTGCTGTTGTCCGTTTCATCAGGAAAAAACGCCGTCGTGCAAAGTCGATCCAGTAACACAAACCTGGCATTGTTTTGGCTGTGGTGAAGGCGGCGATATCTTTACGTATATTCGCAAGCTGGATGGATTCGATTTTGTTGATGCGGTGCGCTTTTTGGCGCGTCGTGGGGGTGTTGAAATAACTGAATCTGCACAGGACTCCCGTGCTCGCAGCAAAAAGGCGCGCCTAAAGGCAGTCTGTGAGGAAACCGCATCGTATTATCATATGCTGTTGATGCGCTCAACAGGAGAAGGTCCTGATCAAGCGCGTGCGTATCTTTCGCAGCGCCATTTTGGTGGCATGGTGCCTAACACGTGGAATTTGGGATATGCCCCAGGGCAGCGCAAATTGGTTACCCACCTCAAGTCACTCGGTTTTTCGGAAGAAGAAATGATTGAGGCAAATGTTGCCGTTTCAGGAAATCGAGGAGTAAACGATCGCTTCTACAATCGCATCATGTTTCCTATCAATGATATTCGCGGTGACGTTATTGCTTTTGGTGGGCGCGTGATAGGGCAAGGCGAGCCCAAATATTTAAACTCGGGCGATACGCCGCTTTTTCATAAGTCGGAAGTGTTATATGCCCTTGATAAGGCAAAGAGCTCGATGGCAAGTACCGGTGATGCCATCGTGGTTGAGGGCTACACTGATGTTATCGCGCTTTACGAATCAGGATTTACAAACGTGGTAGCAACACTTGGCACTGCGCTCACGCGCCAGCATATACGTATTTTGTCGCATCACGCAAAATCTCGTATCGTCTATCTCTTTGATGGTGACGAAGCAGGGCAGCGTGCAGCTGATAGGGCGCTTTCGTTTATCGATATGTCGATTGCGCCTGAAGCAGGATCATCACGCGTTGATTTGTGCGCTGTGACGTTACCAGACAATTTGGATCCTGCTGATTTTATTGAACAGCGAGGAGCAGAGGCACTCAACGAGGTCTTACAAACTGCAATTCCGCTTATTCAATTTGGCATAGATCGTCGTCTGGCACGTTATGATCTGTCTACTCCTGAAGGTAAGACCAGAGCTATCTTAGATGCGCTGGAAGTATTGGCTCCTATCAAGAATTCGCTGCTTGCCAAAGATTATGCGGTCTATATTGCCGGCAAAGTCCGTGTTCGGGAAAGCGATATCTTAGAGCGCCTCTCAGAGCTAAAAGCGCCTACTGTGCGTGATTACACCCAAAACGACCAGGGTGGATATCAGATGCGCCCATCTGCTCATGTGGCATCAACTACTCTTTCAGCTGCTGAGAAAAATAGATTGCGTACCGAACGCGAATTCTTGTGTTTGTGTGCACAGAATCCTGCCATGATCAACGAGTTTATGCGTGAGTTAGGGCAGACGGAATGGCACGACAAGATTCATCGCGAGCTTGCCGAAGCCCTAATGGATAGTGCGATCTCTCATCCTAACGCCAGTGTTGCTGAAGTGATCAATTATGCCCAAGAGCGCTGTACTTACGCCCAGCGCATACTGACATCTTCCACTATTTCGGGTAGCTGTGCAGCACATTCTGTGTTGAGGTTTTTGGCCGATGAGCTCGAGATTGGAGATTTAGAAGCCACTATTGCATCGTTGCGCGTTGAAATGAAGTCGTTACCAGAAGACGATGCTGATACCACGCTCCAAACCATCATGTCGCTACAGTCGCAACTTCATGCGTTGCGCTCTCGTTATGGTCGAGCATCGTTGTAGCGCTGGGCGAGTTTGACTTTCGTTGTACAATATCGGCACCGTGTCCTGGTGTGCCAAACTTTTTTAGTCGTTGTTTTGTGTTCCTGCCACGGCTGAGTTTCTCTTGAGACCCGTTTGTTATGCAGGCTGGTATACTTTTTATGAAAACAATTTCACGATATATACACGCTCTATATTCGAAAGGCATGCAATGAGAACCTTAAAGATAGTACTATCTCCCGATCCGGGATTGCGCAGCGTATGTGATCCCTGCACTCCTGGTGATAAATCCTTAGTCAAGTTTAGTAAACAGATGTTCAAGACCATGTATGCCAATGGTGGTTGCGGTCTTGCGGCACCGCAGGTGGGTATCAATAAGCGTTTTGTGGTGATCGATTGTTTAGATAAAGATGGCAAGCCTGAGCCGTATACGCTGGTAAATCCTGAAATTGAGTGGCACAGCGATGACTCGATTGTTGAAGAGGAAGGCTGCTTGTCAGTTCCTGGTATTTCGATTCCCATTGCTCGCCCATCAAAGGTACGGGTGAAATACTACGATTTGGACGGAAAAGAATGTCGGATCGTAGGTGATGGCTTGTTGGGTCGTTGTTTACAGCATGAGATTGATCACTTGAACGGAATTACGCTGTTTGAATCGTGTAGTCCTATCGACAAGGTAAAGGCACTGCAGGACTATCACAGGGTTCTTGAGCAGGGTGCGAAGCTAGGGGAGGTCGGATAATCGATGCGCGTCGTATTTATGGGAACCCCTCAGTTTGCTCAAACAGTTTTAGAGATCTTGCTGAGTTCTTCTCACCAGATTGTAGGAGTGGTTACTCGACCTGATGCGGTGCGAGCACGAGGGAAAAGACTTGAAAGCTCGCCAGTAAAGCAGCTTGCTCAGGCTCACGACATCAAGATACTAGAAGCAACATCATTTAAACATGACGAAGTATTCTCTCAATTGGCATCGTGGGAGCCCGATGTTATTTGCGTTGCAGCATATGGTGCTCTTCTTCCCAAACGGGTGTTAGAACTTCCGTCATATGGTTGCTTAAACGTGCATGGGTCTTTGTTGCCGCGATGGAGAGGTGCTGCTCCCGTCGAGCGTGCCATTCTGGCAGGCGATAGCGATACGGGTATTGGGATTATGCGCATGGAGGAAGGGCTTGATACCGGTCCTGTGTGCAAAGAGTGTCGTGTGGCTATTGAAGATAAGCCAGCATCGCTTCTCTCTGAAGAACTCGCGCAGGCAGGTGGCAAGGCGCTGGTGGAAACGCTCGACACACTTGAGCGGGGTTTGGATCTTGTTTGGGCCGAACAGTCTGACGAAGGTATTACCTATGCGGAAAAATTAGAAAAGGGCGAGCTCAATATTTCACCTGATCTTTCGGTTGAGCAGTGTGCATTGCGTGTACAAGCATCAAGTGATCATTGTCCAGTTCGTTGCATGGTAGCAGATAAAACACTGACGGTCTTGTCGGCGCAGAAGGTTGAGACAGACATTGCGTGTGCGCCTGGTCATGTGATCCTCCAGAGCAAAAAGCTCTATCTTGGTTGTGTCGATGGTGTTCTAGAGCTTATCGAGGTCAAGCCCGACGGGAAAAAGGTCATGCAGGCTCAGGCTTTTGCTTTAGGTGTTCAGGGAATCAAACAGGGACACCATACCTGGAGCGGTGTTGATGACTAACCGAAAGCGAGCTGCAGCACAGCACACCACGTTGTCCCCCGCGCGGTTGCTTGCCTATCGTGTGCTTCGCGAGATGCGCACCAAAAAATGCTATCTAGAGCATGCGTGGCAGCATCAATCTTCTCAAGCGGACGTTAGCGATGTAGATGCGTCCTTTGCGCGCTTGCTTGCGACGGTGGTGGTAACGCATCAAGGATCGCTTGATCGGCTGATCAATTCTGTGTTGAAAAAACCAAGCGACATTAAACCTAATGTGCGTGATGCGCTCAGAATTTCGTTTTGTGAGCTGTACTATCTTCAAAAACCTGCTCATGTGGCGGTTAGCCAAGGCGTTGAACTGGTGCGCAGTTTCGCGCCACGGGCTCAGGGTGTGGCAAATTATACGCTAAGGCGTGCAGCAGAGCAGTGTGATCAGTTTCCCTTTGGAGACGTGTGTCATGATGTGGCTGCACGTGCGCTTCAGTATGGATTTCCCGAATGGATAGTCGCGTGCCTTGATGAAGAACAAGGCGAATCGAAGGCGGACACGTTTCTTAAGCGCAGTAATGATCCTGCACCTATTTTCTTTGTGGTGAATAGCTTACAGGCTTCTCAAGATGAGGTGTTGGCGGGATTTGAGCGAGAACAGATCGCGGTTGCGCCAATTCAGATGCCTGCTGAAGATTTTCTCGATATTGATTGCTTTGTCTTTGATGATCGTACCGCATTAAAAAACTCGTATGCTGCTTCGTTACTTGCGCGCAATGAGATTATCGTGAGCGATCGTTCAGCCCAGATCGTGGCATCGTATGTTGTTGGGCACAAACAGCCGCAACGCGTTCTCGAGATTGGGGCAGGACGGGGTACAAAAACACTGCTCATGCAAAACATCGCACATAAGCGTTTTGGCTCTCAGCTTGACCTGATTACCGTTGATAGCGACGGGGATCGCTTTCAGGAATTTACTGATCGTATACCGCACGCAGGCGCAACCATTCGTGCATCGTATTGTCACGATGCGACCGATCTTTCCTTTCTTGGTACCCAAACGTTTGATGTGGTATTTATTGATGCGCCCTGCACGGGGGTTGGTACACTGCGCCGTCATCCTGAGATTCGCTGGCGTGTTGAAAAGCATGACATAGAACAGTTTGCGTGCTTGAGTGTGGCTCTCTTGCAGGAAGCAGCAAGGCGGGTAAGCCCGGGTGGTCTTTTGAGCTTTGCAACGTGTACCGTGTTTTCTGATGAAAACGAGCGCGTGATTGATGTATTTCTCAGCACTGAGCAGGGTCAGCACTTCACGGTGGAGCGATGTTTGCTGCTTGCTGATCTGATGGATGATACGATTGTCGACCCGGTGGGGGATGTGCATTTTCTCTGTGGCATGCGAAAACAACTTGGCCGTGTTGAAAGCGTTGACAAGCGCAAAAGACTCTAGACCTAGGTTGTTACTTGGGCGTATAATCTTCACCAACCTTTAAGGGCGGTACAGAGAGACCGATAAGGTGCAGACATATTGTTCTTCGTTAGCAGACGCACACTACTGATGTGCTTATTGTTTTGCGGCCTGTAGGATTGCCCCTCTCTGTTCGGGGCTTTTTTATTGTCCTGGCAGAAAACGCTTTGCATCCTTGCAAGACGGGGTTGTTGCTTCATGCAGGTGGTGTGGCTTGGTGGATCAAGCTGAAGCAAAGTAGTTCGTGCTTGGGCGCGCGTCGGTGCTGCAGCGAAGGTATGCGATTTGTCTGTGCGCGCTTTAAGAGTAAGGAGGGCGTGCATGCAAGACAACGAGACAGAAGAATCTGTTGTGATGGATGAGCAAGAAATTGATCGCACTCTTGTTCGTATGGCGCATCAGATTCTCGAGCAAAACAAGGGGTGTAAAGATCTTGCCCTTGTTGGTATTGTCACTCGAGGTGACGTGCTTGCTCATCGCTTAGCTTCTTTAGTTGAACAGATCGAAGGAACAAAGCTTCCGGTTGGTTCTCTTGATATTAGCTTTTATCGAGACGATTCCGTTATTCATCTTTCGCCTGTGGTGCAAGGTACCGACATTCTTTTTTCTATTGACGCCAAGACGATCATCCTTGTTGATGACGTTCTGTATACCGGTAGAACGATTCGTGCAGCTCTTGATGCGCTCATGGATTTTGGTCGTCCTGCACGTATCCAGCTTGCAACTCTTATTGACCGAGGGCACAGAGAGTTTCCCATTCGGGCGGACTTCGTGGGCAAAAATGTTCCTTCTGCCTCGAACGAAAGTGTTCGATTGTATCTCAAAGAGGTCGACGATGAATCGTGTGTTCGCATTAAGCGCTTGCAGCCTGGTCAGCATGTGGGTTCAGCACCGGTGAAAGGAGTCGAGTAATGTTTAATCACAAACACTTACTTTCAATTGATGACCTTTCTGCTGAAGATATTATGACGGTACTCAATCAAGCATCGCTATTTGAGGAAATCAACGAACGTCCCATCAAAAAAGTTCCTGCGCTGCGCGGCAAGACGGTCTGCAATCTGTTTTTAGAACCGTCAACGCGTACACGCGGCTCATTTGAGCTTGCAGAAAAAAGACTCTCGTGTGATTCACTCAACGCAGGGGGGAGCGCTTCTTCAACGGTTAAGGGTGAGAGCCTGATTGATACGGTTCGTACACTTGATGCCATGAAGATTGACATGTTTGTGGTTCGTCATCGTTATGCAGGAGCTCCGTATTTGGTCTCACAGCACACCAATGCTTCGGTAATAGATGCAGGTGATGGGAAGCATCAGCATCCCACTCAGGCGTTTTTGGACCTCTATACGATATGGAAGGAAAAGGGCTCCTTTGAAGGTCTGCGTGTCGGGATTGTGGGCGATATCGCGCACTCACGCGTATGCGGCTCTTTAGTTCCGGCGCTTGCGAAGCTGGGTGCACACGTGACCCTGATTGCTCCTGCAACGCTGCTTCCTGCGCGCCCTGAGGTTCTTGGTGCGAAGCGGGTGAGCCCTCATTTTGATGATGTGCTGCCTGATCTGGATGTAGTCTACATGCTCAGAATTCAGATGGAGCGTATTGAAAATGCACCGTTTCCGAGCTTGCGAGAATATCATTTGTTGTATGGATTGAATGAACAACGATCTCATTTCATGAAAGATGATGCCATCATCTGCCATCCGGGCCCCATCAATCGCGGCGTTGAATTGGATAGTTACATGGCGGATAGTCCACGATCAGTCATTGTTGATCAAGTCTTTTCAGGTGTTTGTGTTCGTATGGCGTTGATCTATCTCTTGTTAGGAGGCAACAATGACGAAATATCTCATTAAAAACGTGTGTGTGATTGATCCAGCAGTTGCGCTTCATGAAGTACGCGATATTCTTATTGCGGACGGAGTTATTGAAGCCATTGATCCCAATATTGAATGCAGTGATGCCGAAGTACTTGATCGATCTGGTTGTATTGCGGTTCCCGGGTTGATTGATATCCATGTTCACTTGCGCGATCCAGGACAAGAATATAAAGAAACGATCGAAACGGGTACGGCTGCTGCTGCACATGGCGGGTTTGTTGGAATTTGCTCTATGCCTAATACGACTCCTACAACCGATAATGCTGCTACCGTTGACTATGTGTTTGATAAGGCGCGTCAGGCACATCATTGCCGCGTGTATCCTTCGGGAGCGTGTACGAAATCGCTCAAAGGTGAATCACTTGCTGAAATTGGCGACATGGTCGCACATGGTGCCGTTGCGTTTACTGATGATGGTCACGGTGTGCAAAACGCAGGCATGATGCGTCGTGTGATGGACTACGTCAAAATGTTTGACAAGGTGGTTATGAGTCACTGCCAGGATGAAGATCTTGTTGGTTCTGGTCAGGTAAACGAAGGTGTGGTATCAACACGCCTGGGACTCGAAGGTTGGCCGGGAGCTGGAGAAGAACTACAGATTCAGCGCGATATTGCGCTATCTGAACTGACGGGTTGCCCGGTTCATATCCAGCATATCACCACGGCTCGTGGCGTTGAGTTGGTGCGTGAAGGAAAAGCGCGGGGCATCGCGGTTACGTGCGAGGCAACGCCGCATCATATCGTGCTGAATGAAGACGACCTCACGACAACCTATGACACCAATCTAAAAATGAATCCTCCTCTTCGCACGAAAGAGGATAATGAAGCTATTATTGAGGGCATCAAAGACAAGACGATTGATTGTATTGTGACCGATCATGCGCCCCATGCTGAACATGAAAAGGCCCGTGAGTTTGAACTCGCGCCGTTTGGTATGACCGGGATTGAAACCTCACTTGGCGTTGTTCTTACATACTTGGTGAAGCCAGGTTATATTTCCTACGAGCGTATGGTTGAGCTTATGGCAATTCGACCACGTGAAATTCTTCGTCTTGATCCGCTGCGCATGGAAGTTGGTAGTGTCGCGGATATCACTATCTTTGATCCGGAGGTTACGTGGACGGTAACAGAAGATGATATGTACTCTAAATCCAAGAATTGCGGATTTTTAGGATATGAATTAACGGGGCGTGCAACTGATGTATTTGTTGGTGGCACTATGACGTGTAAGGACGGTGTCGTAGTTGAGTAAGCTCCTGGAACATACGAGTTATGGTCAGCAGAAACCAGCTAAGCTCGTACTTGAAGATGGCTCAGTGTACGAAGGGTTTTCTTGTGCAAGTGATGGGGAAGTGTTTGGAGAGGTATGCTTCAATACGTCGCTTGAAGGGTACTTGGAAGTGATTTCCGACCCTTCCTATGCAGGCCAGATTATTACGATGACCTATCCACAGATCGGAAATTATGGCATTAACCCTGATGATCTCCAGGCGGATTTTCTCGCGCTGCGTGGCTTGGTGGTGCACAATATGTGTCTTACCCCTTCAAATTGGAGAAGCACTCAGAGTTTGCCGGACTTTTTGCGCGAGAATAACGTGGTAGCCATTTCTGGCATAGACACACGCTCTTTAACGGTTCATCTTCGTGATCACGGAGCTCAAAGGGGTGTTATTTCCACAATTGATCTTGATACAAACAGCTTGCTTGCAAAGGTGCGTGCTTCTGAGAGTATTGTGGGTGTTAATCTCGTAAAGACGGTGAGCTGTCCTGAGATTTGCCCGTTTGATGAATTGCCTGAAAGTCATGCCTTTGCCCTAGCGCAGCCTCAGGAGCCAACGTATAACGTTGTGGCGTATGACTGCGGTGTAAAAAAATCAATTTTGCAGGGTCTTGTACGTGCGGGGTGCAAGCTCACGGTGGTGCCTTGGAACACTCCTGCTGAAGAGGTTCTTTCTTATAATCCCGATGGCGTGTTCTTGAGTAATGGCCCAGGAGATCCTGATGCGGTACGAGAGACGTATCTGCAGGTCCAAAAGCTCATCGGAAAGGTGCCGTTGTTTGGAATCTGCTTAGGTCATCAGATGATTTCGTTAGCCTGTGGCGCCGAAATGGAAAAGCTGAAATTTGGTCATCGCGGTGGAAATCAACCGGTCATGAATCTTCGTACGTCTCGTGTCGAAATCACGGCTCAAAATCATGGATTTGGTTTGCTTTTCGATTCGCTTGGCCCGTTGATTCCTGAGTTGAGTGGCGGTGCCACGCAGCATGTGATGGATTTGCGCTACTGGACTGAACAAGGTGTTGCTCCGGTGGTTCAAAACGAAACGTTTGGACGCATTCAGCTTACCCATGTGAATTTAAACGACGGAACGGCAGAGGGTATTGCGCTATTGGATTATCCCGTCTTTTCCGTTCAGTATCATCCCGAAGCAAGTCCCGGACCAACTGATGCGCATTATCTGTTCACGGCGTTTACGCACCTTATGGATGGTAAGAGTGATTATTTAGATATCGATATCGCACAAGATCGACTTGCGGGTTGGGTGTTTGGTGCAGAGGAAGGAGAGGTTCATGCCTAAGCGAACCGATATTAAACGTATTCTCGTTATTGGTTCTGGCCCCATCATAATTGGCCAGGCGTGTGAATTTGACTATTCCGGCGCCCAAGCATGCAAAGTGCTCAAAGAAGATGGCTATGAAGTGGTGTTGGTTAACTCAAATCCTGCCACCATCATGACTGATCCGCAATTGGCTGATCGCACCTATGTGGAACCAATCACAAAAGAATTTATAGAAAAGGTTATTAAAAAAGAACGTCCTGATGCCTTGTTGCCTACGCTCGGTGGTCAGACTGGCCTGAATGCTGCGGTCGAGCTTGCAAAGGCCGGCATTCTGGATACGTATCAAGTCGAGATGATCGGGTGTGATTTGGCCGCAATTGAGCGCGGCGAAGATCGGAAAGAATTCAACGAGGCCATGAAAGAAATCGGGCTTGAGGTAGCCCGAAGCGGGTACGTCTATTCGTTAGACGATGCGTTTTCTTTAGCTGATGATCTGGGCTATCCCCTGGTTATTCGTCCGTCTTTTACGCTTGGTGGTGCTGGTGGCGGTATCGCACACAACAAGGAAGAACTCGAACTTATTGTTTCGCAGGGTTTGGATCTCTCTCCGGTAAGTGAGGTGCTTGTTGAAGAGAGCATCGAGGGTTGGAAAGAATATGAGATGGAGGTCATGAGGGATAAGGCTGGCAACGGCATTATTATTTGCTCCATTGAGAATTTCGACCCCATGGGTGTGCACACGGGCGATTCCATTACAGTCGCACCTGCACAGACACTCTCTGACGTTGAGTATCAGCGTATGCGTGTGGCATCCCTGGCTATCCTCGAGAAAATTGGTGTTGAGACGGGTGGCTCAAACGTGCAGTTCGCGCTCAATCCTGACAATGGGCGCTTGATTGTTATTGAGATGAACCCGCGCGTGTCGCGCTCATCAGCGCTGGCATCTAAAGCAACGGGCTTTCCAATTGCCAAGGCGGCAGCAAAGCTTGCGGTGGGCTACACTCTTGATGAAATTACCAACGACATTACGAAAGCAACACCTGCTTGTTTTGAGCCTTCGATTGATTATTGTGTGGTCAAGGTGCCGCGCTTTGCGTTCGAGAAGTTCAAAGGAACTGACACTACGCTTTCTACACGCATGAAGGCCGTCGGTGAGATCATGGCCATTGGTCGCACGTTCGAAGAATCTTTCGGCAAGGCCATGCGTTCGCTGGAAAATGGGCGTGCCGGTCTTGGTGCTGATGGCAAGGACGTGTTTGATGAGGATCGTTTTGAAGAGTTGGTGGGATTGCCCACCGAGGATCGTATCTTCTATATCGCTGAAGCGTTTAGACGCGGGTGGAACATTGATCAGGTTTTTGAGGCATCCAAGATAGATCGTTGGTTCTTGGGACGTATCTATGACATGGTGATGGTGGAGCGCTCGCTGAGCAATTACAAGATTGAAGAGTTAAGTGCTCAGGATTTGCTGGAAGCCAAGCGTTTTGGCTTGTCGGATGTGCAGATTGCTTACTTGACCAAGAGCGATGAGCTTACCGTGCGTGCGCGCCGCAAGGAACTTGGTGTGGTGCCTGTATTCAAGACGGTTGATACCTGCGCAGCAGAATTTGAAAGCCGCACGGAATACCACTACAAGACCTATGAACTAGGCGAGAGTGAAGTTGTTCCTACCACCAAAAAACGTGCCATGATCTTAGGTGCTGGTCCTAATAGGATTGGGCAGGGTATTGAGTTTGACTACTGCTGTGTTCATGCAAGTTATGCGCTGCATGATGCGGGCTACGAAACCATCATGGTGAACTGCAATCCTGAAACGGTTTCAACCGACTATGACACCTCTGATCGTTTGTATTTCGAGCCACTGACCTATGAAGACGTGATGGACATAGTTGATGTTGAACAGCCTGATGGAATCGTGGTAACCCTTGGCGGTCAAACGCCGCTTAAGCTGGCACGCGCACTTGAAGATTCGGGCGTCAATGTGATGGGTACCAAACCTGAAGCAATTGACTTGGCTGAAGATCGTGACCGTTTTGCAGCGGTGCTTGATGAGCTGCATATTACCTACCCGGCGGCCGGTATGGCGTCATCCTTCGAAGAAGCCTGTCAGGTTGCGGATAGAATTGGTTTTCCGCTGTTGGTACGCCCTTCGTATGTGTTGGGTGGTCGCGGTATGGTTATTGCCTATGATGCGAAGTATCTTGAGAAGTACATGACCGAAGCTGCTCGCATTACCCCTGATCATCCGGTGTATCTGGATCGCTTCCTCGAGGGAGCGATCGAGTGTGATGTTGATGCGCTCTGCGATGGTGATGAGGTCTATATTGGTGGCGTGCTTGAGCATATTGAAGAAGCGGGCGTTCATTCAGGCGATTCGGCTTGCTGTATTCCGCCCTTTACGCTTTCAGAATCTCAAGTCTCACAGCTGCGCTCCATTACACGTCGTCTTGTGTTTCGCTTAGGGGTTGTGGGTTTGATCAATATTCAGTTCGCAATCAAAGACATGGTGGTTTATGTTATTGAGGCTAACCCGCGCGCATCGCGTACAGTGCCGTTTGTATCTAAAGCAACGGGAGTGCCGTTAGCTAAGTTGGCATCGCGCATTATGGCGGGCGAAAAAATTGCATCATTTAATTTGCCCAACGATGAGCGTAGGCAGTCTCATTTCTGTGTCAAGGAAGCTGTCATGCCCTTTGGCCGTTTCCCGGGAAGCGATGTCATCTTAGGTCCTGAGATGAAATCCATCGGTGAGGTCATGGGTATCGCGTATAATTTCCCTGCTGCTTATGCTAAAACTCAGGCGGCGGTTTCGATGGAGCTTCCTAAGAGTGGCACGTGTTTCCTTTCTGTGTGCGATCGTGACAAGCGTGCTATCTTGCCGCTTGCGCGTGACTTGTCGCGTATGGGATTCAATCTGGTATGTACTTCGGGTACTGCGCATGCGCTTCAATCTGCCAACATTCCTTGTGAGGAAATTGGACGTGTGAGCGATCCGGAACCCAATATCAAAACGCTGATTACCGAAGATAAGATTGATTTGATGATCAATACGCCCTTTGGGCAAGACACTCGTTCAGATGGCTATATCCTGCGTACATTGGCGGTACGTCAAAATCTGTGCTACGTGACCACGCTTGCGGGTGCCCAAGCCTTCGTTTCGGCTATCGACAATCTCCGCGACGATGACCTGCCCATTATTGCCTTGCAAGATTTGGATCAGTGGGAAGAAAGGTCATAGGGTGATGACGCAGGTACTTGAAAGAAAAGGTGTGGTGTGCTCCAACGTTTCGTTAACAGAAACCTTATGGCTATTGGAGGTTGACGTTGACGATATTGGGGTGCGTCTCAAACCAGGTCAGTTTGTTCATGTGCTCATTCCTGGTATGGATTCTCGTATGTTACGTCGTCCCTTTTCGGTGTACTACACCAAAAACGACGCTCGACGCTTGGTCATTTTGTATCAGGTGGTAGGTGCTGGTACACATCATATGACAACGCTTGCTCCGGGTATCGAGCTTAGCGTTATGGGGCCGATTGGTCAGGGTTGGACAATTCCTGCTGAATGCAAGCGAGCGTTGTTGGTATGCGGCGGTGTTGGTGGTGCTCCTTTGTTCATGCATGCTGAAGAGTTGGTCAAGCAGGGTGTGTTTCTCAAGGTGATTCTCGGTGCACAGACACAGCAAGCGCTTGTGGTCGAGGATCGCTATTGTGAGCTTCTCGGCGATAACGTGTTAGTAGCAACCGATGATGGGTCAAAAGGTCATGCAGGGTTTTGCACCGATTTACTTGATGATGAGCTACAGCACGCACAGTATGATTACGTTGCGTGCTGCGGTCCCGAACCTATGATGAAACGCGCTTCTCAGCTGGCAATTTCCCATGGTATTCCTACTGCTGTTTCCTTGGAGAAGCGCATGGCGTGCGGTATCGGTGCCTGTCTTTCGTGCATTGTGGAAACTACGTCGGGCAGAAAGCGCTCATGCGTTGATGGTCCCGTATTTGATGCTGCAGAGGTGATATGGTCATGAGCGTTGATCTTTCCGTTAATCTCGGCGGTCTTCATATGAATAATCCTGTTACGACCGCGTCAGGAACCTTTGCATCTGGCCATGAGTACGCTGATTTCGTCGATGTGGCATCCTTGGGTGCGGTAACAACAAAAGGAGTGTCGCTTCATGGTTGGGAGGGTAACGATGCTCCTCGTATTGCTGAGACTTCTTCGGGTATGCTGAATTCCATCGGGCTGCAAAATCCAGGTGTTGAGGTGCTCAAAACGCGCGATTTGCCGTGGCTTAAAGATCAAAACGCCCAAGTTATTGTGAATGTTTCGGGTCATAGCATCGAAGAATATATCCAAGTTGTAGAGGCGCTTGAAGAATCTCCCCATGTTGATGCCTATGAGCTCAACATTTCGTGTCCGAATGTTGATGGAGGAGGTATGGCGTTTGGAACGGATGCGACTCTTGCTGCCCGCGTGACGCAAGAGTGTCGCAAACGTACGTCGCGGCCTTTATTCGTTAAGTTATCGCCCAATGTGACCGACATCACCGAAATCGCGAAGGCTGTAGAGGATGCCGGTGCGGATGTGGTATCACTTATTAACACCCTGCTTGGCATGGGAATTGATATCAATACGCGCCGCCCGTTGCTTGCGCGGGTTGTTGGCGGGCTTTCAGGTCCGGCTATTAAACCAGTTGCGCTTCGTATGGTGTGGCAGGTTCATGCTGCCGTCTCAATTCCTGTATTGGGTATGGGTGGCATTTCAACAGGCGAAGATGCCATTGAATTTATGCTAGCAGGAGCAACGGCAGTTGCCGTGGGATGTGCGAACTTTACCAACCCGTATGCAACGCGTGATGTCATTGCTGGTATCGAACAATACTGCAAAGACAATCATATTGAGAAGGTTACAGATTTGATAGGAGCGCTTGAATGCTAGATTCTAATAGTGTTTCACGTAAAGATCGTGTTATCGTTGCGCTCGATTGTGATCGGACGCGCGCTCTTGAGCTGGCAGATTGTCTCGCTGATCGTGCGTCTTGGGTCAAAGTTGGCATGACGCTGTTCTATCAAGAGGGCCCTTATTTCATTACGGCTTTGCAAAAGCGAGGGTTTAGTGTCTTTCTTGATTTGAAATTCCACGATATCCCTCATCAGGTACGCGGTGCTGCCAAAGCGGCTGCCGAGGCAGGTGCAGACATGCTCACCATGCACGCTGTCGGTGGCATCAAGATGATGGAGGCTGCCAAAGAAGGGCTACAAGATGCTCAATGGGTAAAAAAAGAGCCCATCAGTTTAGGTATTACCGTGCTGACCAGCATGAGCGCTGAGGACTTACAAGCAAGTGGTGTACAGCGTCCGGTAGAGGAACAAGTGATCAATCTTGCTAAGCAGGCGCAACAAGCAGGCCTCTCTGGTGTGGTGGCTTCTCCGCAAGAAGCCGCTCTTTTGCGCCAAACACTGGGGCCGCACGCGTATATTGTTACGCCGGGGGTACGTCCTCAGGGCGCTGATGTGGGAGATCAAAGCCGTGTTGCTACTCCAAAACAAGCGTTTGATAACGGTGCGTCACATATTGTGATAGGAAGACCCATCACAGAGCAATCCGATCCAGCAGCAGCTTTTGATGCCATAGTAAAGGAGCTATAAGATATGGAACGATCTGAAATAGTAGAGTCGCTTGAGAACATACAGGCGCTCAAGATCGACGCGGATGGAGCAATGCATCTCGATTCTCAAGCGCTTATGCAAGATCCTATTGTTGCTAATCGCATGGCGGTTGAATTACTTCAAAAAATTGATCGTGATGCAAAGCCAGAACTAGTGTTATCTCAGTGCGATGATCTATCATATTTTGGATATTCGGTCGCGCTGTCTGCATGGATGCGCTTTGGATATTGTCGTACGTGCAATGAGGGCACTCTCGTTCCTACGGCAGACATTAAGAAAAAGGAAAAAGTCATCATTGTTTTGGATACCTTTGATGAAGCGCTTGCACAACAGTTTATCGATTTAGTTGTTGAGCATGATGCGAAACCTGTGGCGGTGCTCAGTGTTGTAGGCGGTGATGATCACAACATAAAAATTCCGCACTTCTCGTTGCTCTAGGTGCCTTGCTTAATTTGCGATCAAAGTTTAAAGGAAGAATTCCCTGCAAGTGCAGTGCCTTGCGGGGTTTTTTATTCGAACATATTGACCAAGGGAAGAAGTGGTTGCGCTTTAATAGTGTGGAAAAGAGGTTTGAGGTGTTTCAAGACCCTATTGAAATTCTGCCCAATTAATTAAACAATTAGCAAAAATTAGAGGTTAAATATTTGCATTTGTGCAGATAAATACGCTTATTTTGAGAATTTCTGTAAAGGGGACAAATTTTTTTGATTGGGTAAATTGCTTATGATTATACTTTGTGTTATTAGAGTATTTTGCTAATTAGCGATACTAGAAAACAGAAGCGTATCACCCAAGTAAAAAGGAGCAACCATGCCGGTTCCACAGTTAACCCCCGAAGAAAGACAACAGGCCCTAGAGAAGGCAAAGACTGCAAGAATCAAACGAGCTCAGGTTCGCGAAGAATTAAAAACGGGAAAATTGACTCTTGAACAAGTGCTTGCAATGAAGGATGATCCTATTATCGGTCGTATGAAAGTCTCTACCTTGATTGAAACCCTTCCAGGCTACGGTAAGGCTAAGGCCGAAAAAATTATGAAGGAATTGGACATTGCTGAATCACGCCGTCTGAAGGGACTGGGCCAACGTCAGCAGAAAGCGTTACTGGATCGTCTTGGATAATACTGTTCGTGTAGGTAATCTTTTTATTATTTCTGGTCCCTCTGGGACAGGTAAAGGAACGTTAGTTTCGCGTGTACTTGAACGGATACCCGATGCATGGGTGTCCGTTTCTGCTACCACGCGAAAACCTCGTCCAGGTGAGCAGGACGCTGTCCACTATTATTTTCTCTCAGAGCAAGAATTTAAAGACCTTATTGATGAGGGTGGGTTTCTTGAATGGGCCTTTGTTCACGGCAACTACTATGGAACACTCAAAGAACGTGTTCTCGAACATGTACGGGCAGGGCAACAGGTTATTTTAGAGATTGACGTACAGGGCGCGTTTCAAGTTAAAGAAGCTATTCCTGAAGCGCATCTTATTTTTATTGAGCCACCCTCGCTCGAAGAGCTCAAAAGGCGCCTGCATGCTCGAGCAACAGAGAGCGAAGAGGTTATTTCTTCACGTTTACAGACAGCAAACGTGGAGTTAGCTCAGAAAATGGAGTATGATACTAGAGTTGTCAACGACGACCTTGAGCAAGCCACTGTTGAGCTTGTTTCGCTTATAAATTCGTTTGCTAATGACACGAAAGGCATGTAGTTACGATGAGTATAATTGAACCGAAGATTGATACATTGCTCGAAAAAACTGACGACGATCGTTTTTTATTGTGTACCCTTGCTGCCAAGCGTGCTCGTGATATCAATGAGATGATGCGTGGTCAGAGGAGTCGTGCTATCCAGCTTCAGACTGCAGTGGATATTGCTAAGGCTGCTAATCGTCGCCCTCTCTCTATTGCATTTGATGAAATTGCAAAGGGTGACGTGTCCTATGATCCAACAACGATCGATGTACACAATCATTAAGATAGGCTCTTCGTACCTTATATGGCAGAATCACTAACACCTGGGCAGATGCTTCGTCGCGTCTGCCTTGTTCATTATCATGAGATAGGTCTCAAAGGCCACAATCGCAAGCGTTTCGAAGTTCAGCTGATTAAAAACATTGAATCCATTGTATCGACCGTCGATATTTCAATTAAGCGCATTTCAGGACGTATTTGCTTGTTTTTGCCGGAAGACTGTTCGTTTGAAGAGGCGTGTCAGCTTTCTGATCTGATCGCGCGGATTCCTGGCATTGCGCGGGTGTCGTGTGGGTATCGCTGTGCTCAAGAGTTAGATACCATGTATGATACTGCTATCAAAGCGCTCAATGATGCGGGCGATTTTTCAACGTTTAAAGTTCAGTCACGACGTAATCACACCGATTTCGAGATCGATTCTATGCAGCTCAACCAGCTGGTAGGAGCAGCACTTTGTCGTGCGTTTCCTGAGAAAAAGGTGTTGATGAAGAATCCTGACGTGGAAGTGCGCGTTGAGGTGATTGAGGGCTGGACCTACATTTATGGACGCAGTGTTGCGGGTGTTGGAGGTCTTCCTGTTGGCACGGCTGGTAAGGCTGTGTGCTTGCTTTCATCAGGCATTGATTCTCCCGTTGCCACGTGGAGGATTGCCCGTCGCGGTGCGACCTGTATTGGTGTTCATTTCTCGGGCCGACCCGAGACATCGGCGATAAGCGAATATTTAGTGCAAGATATTGCTGAGGTGCTCGAGAAAAGCGGCTGTTTTGCACGCTTGTATACGGTACCTATTGGTACGTATCAGCGCGAAATTTCTGCACTAGCACCGCCTTCATTGCGTGTTATTTTGTATCGTCGTCTTATGTTTAGAGTGGCTGAGCAGATTGCTTTGTGTGAACAGGCAAGGGCTCTGGTAACAGGTGAAAGCTTGGGTCAGGTAGCCTCTCAGACCATGGATAACATGTTAGCGGTGAATCAGGCGGTGTCACTACCAGTCTATCGCCCTCTGATCGGCCTTGATAAGGTGGAAATTATTGATCAGGCACAGCAGTTAGGCACTTACGATATTTCAGTTCAGGATGCGCCGGATTGCTGCACATTGTTTATGCCCCGCAATCCTGAAACCCATGCAAAGCTCGATCAGGTCCTCAAAGCTGAAGAGCAGCTATCTATGGATCAATGGGTGCAAGAAGCAATCCAAGGTGTCGAAATTATTGACTATCGCTGTCCTTCCTATAAAGCACCAAAACAATAACGACAACACAAGAGTGGCATACGTGCTGCGAGAAACAATGGGGTTGTATCTCGATCACTGCGTTGCACACTATGAAACTATTTTGGCTTGCTTGTTAGACTTGCTTTATGTGCCTTTAATGCGAGATATATGTGAGATATAGCTGAGATGTGGGTAAGAGTGTCGTAGGGTTGATGTGTGCTTGTGTTCCTCTTGTTGGCGGGTCTCTCTTTTAGGGTGAATGCCAGATAAAGGAGGAACCTATGTCATTTGATCGAACATCAGATCCTTTACGAGCAAAAGTAGGCCTATCTAAACTATGCACTCCTCTTGCACTGGGAATTGCAATTCTCATCATCGTGATTGTAGGTGTTTGCGGATATACCGTTTGGAAAAGCATTTCTACACCTGGTGTTGAAGTGGTACAAAACGATTCTGAATCAAACGAAGACGAATCAGGTGTTAGTGAAGCGGCTTCTCAGATATATGTGCATGTATCAGGCGCCGTCACAAGCCCAGGTTTATATCAACTTGAGTTTGGCAGTCGGGTCTATGATGCTATTCAGGCAGCTGGAGGCTTTTCTGATGAAGCCGTTGAGCAAAGTGTGAATCTTGCACGAGAGCTTACTGATGGAGAACAGATTATGGTGAGCTCTGCATCAGATGTATCAGCTTCTGCGTCGGATACCTCAAGTGCCAGCACGCAAACATCGACAGGCAAAGTTAATATTAATCTTGCAAGTGCTGAAGAGCTTATGACCCTTGATGGCGTAGGGGAAGCGACTGCGGCGAAGATTATTGCGTATCGTGAAGAAAATGGCTCGTTTAAAACCATTGAAGAAATTAAAGAAGTTTCTGGTATCGGTGATAAAAAATATGCGGCCATCAAAGATGTTATCACGGTATGACTCATGACAGCCAGACAGAGCACTTGAAGCATCGTCCTAGTATTCCGCTTTTGTTATGGTGTGCATTTCTATTATGGATTGGCTGTTATTTTGGATTTTCTGTCATTGCAATTGTAGGGATATCATCTCTTGCTGTTTGCCTGGTGGGTGGTTGCATCGTTGTCAGTCTCACGTTTTATCTCGTGCGGCAGCACCCGGTTTGCTCAGCAGCTTGTATAGTTGGAATATTTTTCTTGTTGGGGATGCTTATTTGCGTGTCTCAGTGCATTGCGCTAGATCAGCAGCGTAGCACACGGGAAGCTATCAGCACAGAACACGTGCGCATCAAGATAGAGCAAGACCCCAGCATTTCAAGCTATGGTATTTCTGCTATTGCACGCATCTATCCTGACGATACAAGCACCAGCTTTTTGGTTCGTCTGTATGCAGAAGATAAAGGCATTCGGTACGGCTCTGAAGGGTATGCAACTCTCAGTGTGCGAATTCCTGATGATGAGAGTCGTGAATACTACAATCGAAATGGATTAGTTGGATATGCAACCCTTGATTCATTTGCTCTTCTTGAGGCGTCCCATGTCGGTCTTATTGCAAAATTGAGAGACGCTTTTGTGCAACGGGTGCAGACCTTTAACCAAGGGGCTTCTGATGAGGCAGCCCGCGGACTTATGGCAGCTCTTGCTGTGGGCGATAGAACTGATCTGTTTGAGATGTCGTTCTATCAGGAAGTTAAGGTGTTGGGACTTGCGCATCTTGTCGCTGTTTCGGGGTCTCATCTAGTTATTGTAATGGGCTTTTTAGGGTTGATCACTCATGGATTGCGCCTACCTAAATCGTGGCGCATTGGCATTCAGTTGGTGGTGCTTGTGCTGTATCTTATTATGGTTGGCTTTCCTATATCATGTATTCGCGCAGCCGCCATGAGCGCGGTGAGCATGACATCGTTTTCTTTAGGGCGCAGATCGCATGCTCTGTCGTCCCTTGCGGTGATTATTATTGTGCTCATCACTATAATGCCTTCAAGTGCCTCATCGCTATCCTTTACACTCTCTGTACTTTCAACGGCAGGAATCATTCTCTTCATGCCCTTGTTTATGGGCTGGGTTGATTCTGCTCACCAGTTCATAAAACGCTTTTTCTTAGAGCCGTGCGCAATGACAACTGCCGCTCTTGTGACAACCTTTCCCATCAGTGTTTCATCGTTTTCTCAGTTTTCGTTTATTTCGCCTATCAGCAACACGCTTGTAGCACCGCTCGTTACTTTGGTGTGTTGCAGCAGCATTGTGGGCTTTGTTGCCGCTCCTATACCGGTTATTTCAGACATTGCTTTGTGGATTGCTTATATGGGCTCGGTGTGGTTTGTGGAGCTCTCGCATCTTTTGGTAGGTGTACCCTTTGCCGCTATTGCCCTGTATGCTCCGCTTGAAATTCTGTTTCTTATCATGGCTATGATTTTGATTGCTCTTTGGATGATGTGGCCACAACGCCTTACAGGCATGGTTGTAGTAGGGCTGTGTGCTCTTCTTTGTGCGCCGGTTGTCTTTAACGTTGTAGCGCAAAACAAAACTGAGCTTGTGATGCTTGATGTGGGGCAGGGGGATGCATTTTTGCTTCGCAGTCAGGGAAGAGTCATGCTAGTCGATACGGGAAATAACACGCAAAAGTTGTTAGCAGCACTCTCACGTCAGCAGGTCTACCATCTCGATGGCATCATAATCAGTCATGCCGATGATGATCATTGCGGATCCCTTGAAGGGCTGAAGGGCATTGTGTCGTGTGACCAGGTCTTTGTCAGTGATGTGGTGCAAGATATTGATAATAATAAGGTTCATGATCTGCTTGAAGATGCAGCCTACCTCTCTTCAGAATCTGGTATTAAGTATCTTGCAAAAGGTGATGAGGTTTCCTTTGGTTGGATCACCTTACGTGTCGTTTCTCCTGAAACTGCTCAGGATGATGGTGGCAACCAAGATAGCCTCTGCTTTGTTCTCTCGGTTGATTTCGATAATAACAATACAGTTGAATGGAGCGCTCTGTTCTGTGGCGATGCTGAAACGCAGGTGACCGAATCGCTGGTGCGCAAACGTGAACTTGAAGAAATTGATATCTTGAAAGTGTCCCATCATGGCGCCAAAGCAGGTTTTTCTGAAGAATTGGCACAAGGACTCAACCCCTCGGTAGCGCTTATTAGTGTGGGAAGCGACAACACCTATGGACACCCTCACCAAGATACTCTTGATACTCTTGAAGAAATTGACGCACAGGTGTTTCGGAGTGATATAAACGGAGATGTGATATGTAGTTTTTCACCGCGCAGTATTTCGGTATCGACGCTTAAGTAGAATAGACATCATGGACGGACAAAAACAAACTCAACTACTTCCGGTATACCTTATTTTGGGGGAAGACGAACTCAAACGAGAAACCGTGTTGAAACGACTTCATGCGCGTCTTAATAGCATGGGGGATCTGACGTTTAATTCTGAAGTGTTTTCGGCACCGAATTGTGCGGGGGCGGATATTGTTAGTGCTGCAAATACGCTGCCCTTTGCCAGTAGTGTGCGACTAGTTGAAGTACACGATGTCGAAAAGTTCAAAAAAGCAGATAGCGAAGCTATCATTGTGTATCTTCAACAACCGTGCTCTACGACAATTCTTGCGCTTGTTGCCCAGAAATTGGCGAAGAACTCTCGCTTGTATAAGGCTGTCGAAAAGTTCGATAAATCTGCCATTATTGACTGCACGCCCTTTAAACGTAAAGAGATGGGCAATGTGGTCAGATCTATGGCGGTAAGTCATGGGATAACCTGTACACCGGCTGCTGCGGCAACGTTGATCGATCTTGTTGGTACGAATACCGTTGCTCTTAATTCTGAGCTTAAGAAAATAGCGCTTTCTCATCGAGGCACCGATCCGGTCAATGAAAATGAAATTCTCTCGCTCGTTGCCCGTACTGCTGAAGTACAACCATGGGAACTTGTTGATGCGTTTTCGGGAAGGAACGCTCAGCGATGTATGTATTTGTTGCATCGTATGAAAAGCACGTCAAGCTACGGTCTTCTTCCGATGTGTGTCACGAGGATTCGAGAGCTCATTTCGGTAAAAGCGCTGATTGCGCGCGGTGAAGAACAAACTGTTGCTGTTCGTTTAAAGCTGCCGGAGTGGCGTGTAAAAAATCTTCGTCAATGGGCGCACGGCTTTTCAATGAAAGAGCTTTGTGAGGCCTTAAAAACTGCGCGCGATACTGAACAAAAAATGAAAAGTGGCACCGATCCTGATGATGCGTTTATTTCCTGGATGTTGAACGTGTGCCAAAAGCAATAAAGCTGTTGAGAGTACTACTAGTAGGTTAGCAAGTAGCGTAACTCAAAAAGAAAGAACCCGGTGGGGTTCTTTCTTTCTTGATATGCGGATGGTATCCGAACCGGATTCCAATATCGCCTAAGTTATTCAGCTGCCTCAACTTCCGCAGCCTTAGCCTCTTCAGCCTTACGTTTTGCTGCAGCTTTCTGCTGCTTTTCGGTCTTGGCGCGACGCTTAGCTTTTTCTTCGGAGGCCTTCTTCATTTCTTCTTTGCGAGCTGCCTTTGCTGCTGCTTTCTTGTTACCAGTTGCAGCCTGTTCTTTTTTAGGAGCAGGAGTGTAGGCAGCGATAATTTCAGGGGTTACTATTGTATTTGCGAGCTTCATAACACCACTTTTGCGGTTCGCAGCTTGGCGCTTGTGAATAACACCTTTGGAGGCTGCGCGGTCAAGTAAGCGGCAAGCATCAAGAGCTGCAGCGTATGCTTTGGTGCCATCCTTAGCCTCAACCGCTTCACGTACCACACGAATAGCGGTTTTCAATTCAGAACGAACAGCGCGATTACGCATGCGCGCCTTTTCATTGGTAATAATTCGCTTTTTTTGACTTTTAATGTTCGCCACGTTTTATCCTCCATATAATTACTTTTAATTACTTTTCCGTAGACAAAAGCCCTAGAATCGTAGCACAAGATACGAAACGTGCCCAGTCTCAGTCCGTATTTTGTCCGCAAATCAGCAGAGGTTTTGCACAACTAGGGTAGAATCTTGCCACACCATATGCCAATATGCCAATGAGTAGTATAAACGCATTATATTGAGATGTGAATTGTTGTGTAACTTGATACGTAATGAATAGGAACCAATGTCAGTAGATCCACGCTATATACGAAACTTTTCGATCATTGCTCATATCGACCATGGAAAATCTACCCTGTCGGATCGAATTCTTGAAATGACAGAAACCGTTTCAAAACGAGATATGAAAGACCAAGTTCTCGATTCGATGGATATCGAGCGAGAACGTGGTATTACTATTAAAAGTCAGGCAGTTCGCGTTGATTATCGATCTGATGACGGCGAGCTGTATCACTTCAATTTGATTGATACTCCAGGCCATGTTGACTTTACCTATGAAGTCTCCCGCTCTCTTGCAGCGTGCGAGGGCGCCGTTTTAGTAGTGGATGCAACTCAGGGTGTTGAGGCTCAAACAGTTGCGAATGCCATGATGGCAATGAATGCTGATCTGGAGATAATTCCGCTAATCAATAAGATTGACTTACCAGCTGCAGAGCCTGAGCGTGTGTGCGAAGAAATTGAAGAAGGACTTGCGATTCCAGCCGATGATGCCATTTTGGCAAGTGGCAAAACAGGGGAGGGCGTTCACGATCTGCTTGAAGCGATTGTCTACAATATCCCTCATCCCGAAGGAGATGCGAATGCACCCCTTTCAGCTCTGATTTTTGATTCCTATTTTGATCCCTATCGTGGTGTTGTGGCACTGGTGCGTATTGTGAATGGATCCTTGCATAAAGGCCAGTCAATTCGCATGATGGCAACCGATACAGTTACTCTCGTTGAAGAGGTTGGAGTGCGGCGTCCTTCTGAAGTTCCGGTAGACGAATTGTCTGTTGGTGAGGTCGGATATTTGGTGACAGGCTTGAAGGATCCTTCCCAAGTGAAGGATGGCGATACCATCACGAATGCAAAAAATGGGTGCAAAGAACCTTTGCCTGGATATCGTGATGTAAAACCTATGGTATATACGGGCCTTTTTCCCATTGATGGCGACCAGTATGAAGATCTCAAAGACTCGCTTGAAAAGCTGGCGCTTAATGATCCTGCCTTGGTGTATGAGGCTGAAAACAGTCATGCACTTGGTTTTGGATTTCGCGTAGGATTTTTGGGATTGCTCCATATGGAAGTGATTAAGGAGAGACTTGAGCGTGAGTTTGATCTTGACCTGCTAGCGACGGCTCCTTCTGTGGAATATCGGGTCTACAAAACGAATGGGGAAATGATTTCGCTTCATTCACCACAGGATATGCCCGATAACAGCGAGATTGAACATATTGAAGAGCCATACCTCAAAGCAAAAATCCTCATTCCACCTGATTATGTGGGTGCGGTTATGGAGCTTACCGTATCACGCCGTGGTGAATTTAAAACCATGAACTATCTCAACACCACCACTGTTGAGATGCTCTGGGAGATTCCGCTTTCTGAATTGATCATGGACTACTTTGATCAACTGAAAAGCCGGACTAAGGGGTATGCTTCTCTTGATTATGATTTTGATGAGTATAGGCCTTCGAAGCTCGTCAAACTTGATATTCTCTTGGCAGGGAAACCTGTTGATGCTTTGTCTTTCATCGTTCATAGCGATAAAGCATACGATAGAGGGCGTGCTCTTACCGAGAAACTAAAAGAGATTATTCCACGACAGATGTTTGAGGTTCCCATTCAAGCTACGGTTGGTTCACGTGTGTTGTCCCGGCAAACTGTTCGTGCATTGCGCAAAGATGTGTTGGCAAAGTGCTACGGTGGAGACATTTCGCGTAAACGTAAGCTACTCGAGAAGCAGAAAAAGGGTAAGAAGCGCATGAAGGGCATTGGTAATGTTGAGGTTCCCCAAGAAGCATTTATGGCAATCCTTAAAGTAGATGAATAGGAATGTGTAATGGCTTTTAAAAAAGGCCGGGATGATTACGATTGGCTTAATGATCCCTTTGATGAAAAGAAACGCGAACAGGAGCGTCAGGAAGCGCGCATGTCGTTGGGTACTAAGATCGGCCTCGGCTGCGGATGTGTTGTTGTCGTTATCGCTGTTGTGGTGCTTTTGTTGGTTAGCTCTGTGCTTTTTCTTTCGATGATTTAGCAGAGAGAATATGGCGTGTGGTGTGGTAATGGCAAGTGCGCTGTTTGATGCTCACCGGATTATTTTGGCTCCTATGGCCGGGGTGAGTGATGCAATATTTCGACAACTTTGCATTGAGCTGGGGGCAGAGCTTACCTATACCGAAATGGTTTCTGCGAAAGCTTTGAGCTACTCGAATAAAAAGACTCAGGGCTTGCTTGAGCTGGCGGAGTGTGAACAGAAGGTCTCGGTGCAAATCTTTGGGCACGAGCCTTCCACCATGGCTGACCAGGCGGCGGAAGTCGAGCAGCTTTTGGGAGCGCGTCTGTTTGCCATCGATGTCAATATGGGTTGTCCTGCGCGCAAGATTGCGGGCAAGGGGGACGGCGCAGCGCTCATGGAAGATCCCAATCTTGCTGCTTCAATCATCCGGGCTATTGTGCAACGAGTACATTGTCCGGTAACCGTTAAATTCCGTCGTGGGTATGAGGTAGGGAATGAAACTGCCCTTGATTTTGCGCGTCGTATGGAAGATGCGGGCGCGTCTGCTGTTGCAGTACATGGTCGCTATGCCCAGCAGTTTTATCGGGGGCATGCGGATTGGAACATTATTAAGCAGATAACTGAAGCACTCAGCATTCCTGTCATTGGTAATGGCGATATTGTTGATGGCAAAACCGCCTGCGCCATGCGCGATGATACGGGGTGTGCTGCTGTGATGGTAGGTCGTGCAGCGCAGGGAAATCCTTGGATTTTTCAGGATATTGCCCTTAGATTCGCGGGGCAGGATTCCTTTGTCTACCCTTCGGCTCAAGAAAAAATGGCTCTTGCCACGCGTCATGCGCGATTGCTTTTCGAATCTTCGCCTGCTTCCATGGTCAAAATGAGAAAGCATGCAATGTGGTACACTGCAGGTCTTAAAGGAGCCGTGGCGGCGCGTCGTGCTCTTACTACGGCAACAACCTTTGAAGATTTCAAAGTGATATTTGACCAGATTGCTTGTGCAAACGATGGGTCAGTGACCTAACTATGACTCACTATGTTTCCTGGCATCCCTACCAAGCCCTCTATATCCATATTCCGTTTTGCAAACGGCGTTGTTATTACTGCGACTTTGTCACGCAAGCCTGCTCATATGATGATCCTGCGATTGATGCCTACGTTGAAAGCCTCATCTCTCAGATCAGGCAATATTCAAATCAAGATTTGTTAGGCTCGATCAAGACCGTTTATATTGGAGGCGGTACCCCGAGTTTTATAGGAAACAAGCGTCTTTCTTCACTTCTCTACGCCCTTTCAATTTCTATGCATCTCACTCTTGAGGTGGAGTGCAGCATGGAGGTAAACCCCGATAGCCTCTCTGAGGCTATGGTGAAAGATCTCTATGCTTTGGGGGTGACAAGACTTTCTCTGGGCGTTCAGTCGTTTAATGACATGCTGCTATCCACGCTCGGCCGCATACACAATGCTGATCAAGCTAAACGAGCTATTGATCTAGCTTCTCAGCGTTTTGACAACATCAGTATTGATCTTATGTGTGGGCTTCCCGGTCAGAATCTTGAGCTCTTTCAGCGTGATTTAGAACAAACACTTTCGTGCGGTGTTAAGCACATCAGCATCTACCCACTTGCGATTGAGCGCGATACGCATCTCGAGCACCTTGTATCACAAGGAAAGCTTTCTTATGACGAAGATTTCGCGGCAGAGTGTATGGAATTTGCTTCTCAGTATTTGACGCAACAGGGACTGTATCGCTACGAGGTGGCAAGTTATGCCTATGAAGGGTATGAGTGTCGCCATAACCGTGTGTATTGGAGTGGTATTCCATATCTCGGGATTGGGCATGGTGCGGTCAGCATGCGCCAAGATGACCTGGTAAGACAGCGATTGAGCGAAGGCGAACTGATCGAAGAACTTGACATATTTCAAATGGCAGCAGAAGATTGCATGCTTGCCATGCGTACAAGTTCTGGTGTTTCTGATGACAATGTTGATGTGTGTAGCATCTTGCTTCCTCGACTCCCTGAAGTGCTTGAATCGCTTGAGAAAGAAGGGCTTGTCGTTCACGCAGGCAATCGTTGGATACCAACAGAGCAGGGATGGCTCTTTGGAAATGTGATCTATGGTCGCATTCTTGAGCTAGCTCCGTGATGATATTTTTATGTAAATAACAATTTGGGTATAAGAATTAGCACTCTTGTTCTCAGGCTGCTAAAATGCTTCTTGTTTGCGGTGTTGTAAAAAGGAGGTGAGTGATGCTCTCAGATAGAAAACAGTTGGTGTTGCGTGCTTTGATAGAAGAATATATTGCACGTGCGTTGCCAGTAGGATCTCGTACACTTGTTGAACGGTATAACTTGGGTATTAGTTCTGCGACCGTGCGTAGTGAACTGTCGCTCCTCGAAGAAATGGGTTATCTCACTCAGCCCCACACCTCAGCAGGCAGAATTCCTACCGACTATGGATATCGTGCCTTTGTCGATTATCTTCTCCAGAATGTTGATTTTGACGTAGAGGATAGTGCCTTAGACGAACTAAAGAAGTCTGCAACTAACTTAGACGATCTTTTCAACAAAACCTCTCAAGCGCTTGCGCGCTTTACTGATTGCATGACGTTGTTGGTTCCTCCGCGTTTTTTGTCGGTAAATATCCGAATGATTCAGCTCATGACTCTACCTACAGGGCGTCTTTTAATCGTCATTGTTACTGAAGACGGTCAGGTGTTTGATTCCCAGATGAAACTTCCTCAGGGTTACACTGAAGCTCAGGTGGGAAAGACACAGGATCTTTTGAATCGTGTGTTGGTTGGGAAAACTCTTTCGCACAATTCAGAAGATCTTCCCTTTGACATTGACGAGATTGATGATGATCTCTTTAAGGTAGTGCTTGCAGAAATCATGTCCTGCCTCAAAGAAAAGAGTGAGATTAAAGTACAGCCACTTGGGATGTCTCACTTGCTTACTAAACCTGAATTTAGCGATCCGGCATGTCTCATGCCCGTACTTGAAGAACTTGAAGGAGATACGCTTCTTGTTCGTGTCTTTGACGATGCCGTGCATTCAGAAAAGCCGGTGGTCAGAATTGGACATGAAAACAATTCTGAGGCCCTTTCAGGTGTTTCGGTGATCGCCAACCGGTTTGGTGAAGAAGCACATAGAGGACTTATTGTGATTATAGGTCCGACTCGCATGGATTATTCTCATGTGATTACAGCTGTTCGTGCTGCTCAAAAGATATTAAAAGACCTCTAAGTTGTAAGGGAAGACAGAAATTCTATGGCCAAAGACTTGTATGAGATTCTCGGTGTAGATAAAACAGCATCTGATGATGAAATCAAAAAGGCATTTAGAAAAAAAGCGCGCCAGCTTCATCCCGATGTCAATAAGGCACCTGACTCAGAAGAACGCTTCAAGGAGCTCAATGAAGCCTACGACGTATTGAGCGATCCAGCTAAACGCGCTCAATACGACCGTTTCGGCACTATTCCAGGATCTGCTGGTGGCGCAGGACCTCAGGCAGTTGATCTGGAAGATCTCTTTGGCGGCTTTGGTATGGGCGACATATTTAGCTCCTTTTTTGGAGGGAGTTCGGCGCGAGCGAACGTCCGTCGTGAAGGGCGCGATATGGGAGTTGGACTCCGCATTACGCTTGAAGAAGCAGCATCGGGAGTTCATAAAGAAATTGTCTATGATCGCTTGGCCCCTTGTCCGGATTGTAAGGGTTCTGGCTTAGGAGAAGGCGGAAGCGAAGTTACCTGCCCTGATTGTAATGGGCAGGGACGCGTTGTCACGGTGCAACACACCATCCTTGGCGATATGCAGTCTGCCTCTACTTGTCCTCGTTGTTCAGGATCGGGAAAAATCATCGAACATCCTTGTTCTGAATGCGAAGGTCAAGGCAGAGTACCTGATAGGCAGCGCATTTCTGTTGATATTCCTGTGGGAATCAAGGACGGTCAGCAACTACGACTTTCAGGATATGGCGAAGCGGGCATTCGTGGTGCCGCAGCAGGTGATCTCATTGTAACGGTGCGTATCGAAGAGCATGAGTTTTTCCAGCGTGATGGAAGCGATTTGCATTGCTCTACGGCCATTAGCATGGTGCAGGCTGCGTTAGGCGCAAAAATTGAAATTGACGGCATTTTTGACGATGAAAAAGTCACGGTCAATATTCCTGAAGGTTGCCAGTATGGTCAGGCTATCTTCGTTAAAGGTCGTGGTATGCCGAAGTTTCGCAGTGAAGCACGTGGCGATCTTCATGTTCATATTGCAGTGCGCATTCCTTCGCGTCTCTCCAAGGTTGAACGTCAAATTTTAGAAGAATTAGCTGAAGAAATGGGTGAAGACGTACCTGAGCAGAAAAGCCCTCTTCAAAAACTTCGTGATGCCTTCAATGGTTAGATTGAAGAGTTCACATGACGCTGCCTCATTTTTTCTTAAAACACCAAGTCATAGCTCAACAAAGTAGCGCTGTTTTTGCTCTTGAACTGAGCCAGGAGGACTTAAAACATGCACAGGTTCTTCGGCTCAGCGCAGGAGAGCATATTGCTGTTATTGATGCAAGCTCAGATTATTTTGAGTGTGAAGTGGTGTCTCTTTCAAAAAGTGCTCTAGAAGTTACGATTGCACAGCGTCTTAATGTACCTAAACGTGCCTCGGTCACGCTCGTGCAAGGTTTAGCTAAAGGCGAGAAGATGGATACCATTCTCCGTCAGGCAACTGAGCTGGGTATTGATGAATTTGTACCACTGTTGTCTTCTCGCAGCATTGTCAAGCTTGATGAAAAGAAAACAGCTACACGCATGCGGCGCTGGATCTCTATTGCCAAACATGCCGCAATGCAAAGCGGACGGTCATCTCTTCCTCAGGTGTTTGAGCCCCTTACCTTGTCCGCTCTAGCAAAAAATATGAATGCGTATGATGCGATCTTTATTTGCTGGGAAGAGGTTGCTCTGAGTCAATCTATTGCTCAGGCACTCTCGCAACTGAGACTCCATACAGAAAAGCAGCCTTTTGAACTGCGCCTTCTTGTGGTTGTAGGACCTGAAGGAGGTTTGAGTCAAGAAGAAGTTGATACGCTTATGGTCATGCATTCGCAGAGTTTTTTGGTGAGCCTAGGACCGAGCATATTGCGCACGGAAACGGCAGGTGTCGTTGCACCGGCGTTGTTGTTCTACGAATTGGAACGCTAGCCTATGAATGTTTCAGTAGTAAATCTGGGTTGCAAGGTCAATCGAGTGGAATCCGACACGATTGCAGCGTCCTATGTCCAGCGAGGCTGCAACCTTACCTTGACAGATGATGCTGATATTGTTGTGGTCAATACGTGCACGGTTACCGAAGAAGCCGAAAAGAAAACGCGTAAAGCGGTGCGACGCGTCCTGCGGCAAAATGCTCATGCTCAGGTGATTGTCACGGGGTGCGCTGCTTCAGTTGATCCGGAATTTTATCAAGCGCTTGATGATCGAGTGCGTGTTATCGATAAGTTCGAGCTTACCAATCAAGAGGGACATGGTCCAAGCAGTATTATCCGCGTAGGAGATCAATTTCCCACACGTGTGGCAGTAAAGATCCAAGATGGGTGTAATCATGCGTGTTCATATTGCATCGTCCATGTTGCGCGAGGACGTGCTTGGTCACGGCCTGTTTCCGAGGTTCGTGAAGAAGTTATTCAGTTAGCACGGCATAACGTCAAAGAAATTATTTTGTCGGGCATTGATCTAGGGTCGTATTCATATCGTGGCGATGGCGCAGCAGGACACGTTTTATTACCTGATCTGGTGCGTCTGCTTCTGAGCAATCTTGATCAAGAGGGCTTTTATGATACGCGTTTGCGCATTTCGTCCATAGAGCCAAGATCTCTTAAGAGCTCCTTTATTGACTTATTGGCGCACAGTGAAGGAAGAATTTGCCGCCATTTGCATCTGCCTTTGCAGTCTGGTTCAACAAAAGTGCTTCGTGACATGAATCGCCCCTATACAGCACAGGAATATCTTGCCTTAGTCGAGCAACTCAAGCAGGTTGTTGGTCGTATCTCTTTGACCACCGATATTATTGTGGGTTTCCCGGGGGAGACCGATGCAGATCTCCAACGTAGCGTCGAGCTTGCTAAAGAAGTGGGCTTTACCAAGATCCATGTGTTTCGCTATTCGAAACGTACGGGCACTCCCGCTGCGATGCGCACTGATCAAATTGATAGCGCGACCAAAGAAAAGCGTGCACATGTGTTACTTAATCTATCCGAAGAGTTGCGTAACCGCTATATTGAGATGCATGGACATAAAACTGAAACCTGTGTTGTAGAACAGCAGGGTTGGGCTATGAGCGAGTCCTATTACAAGGTGAAAGTAGATGACGCGCTTGAGCCAGGAAGTATTGTCTGTACCTCATTGCAAGATTGCTGTTGTGTGTAGGGGGATTACATGCATGAAGTAACCGAAACGACAATTCCTATTCCAGCAGAGGTTTCTCCTGCTTCATTGTTTGGCCCTCAAGACGATTATTTGCATCTCATTGAAGATGCGTTTTCGGCGCGGATATCGCTGAGGGATCATACCATTTATCTGCAAGGCAGCGCCCTTGAAGTGCAGTCTCTTACCACGCTGTTTACCGATCTTACTAAGACGCTTCTTTCTGATAATCATCTCGATCGTGATGAAGTGAAGCGATGTATCTCGTTGCTCAAGACAGGGGAGTATGCGCCTGCTCCTTTGAAAGATGATGTCATCATGTCTATTCGGGGCAGAAGCGTTCGTCCTAAAACCCCAACTCAAAAAACTTATGTAGATGCTATCCGCAAAAACACAATTACCTTTGGCATAGGTCCTGCGGGTACTGGGAAAACATATTTAGCAATGGCTATGGCGGTTACAGCTCTAAACAATAAACAGGTAAGTCGCATCATTCTTACGCGTCCCGTTGTAGAAGCAGGCGAAAATTTGGGCTTTTTGCCGGGGACCCTGACCGAAAAGATTGATCCCTACATTCGGCCTCTCTATGATGCGCTTTTCGAACTTATGGATTCAGCGCGTGCAAATCGTGCGATCAGCGACAACACCATCGAAATTGCTCCTCTTGCCTTTATGCGCGGGCGAACGCTTAATGATGCCTTCATTATTCTTGATGAGGCACAAAACACAACTCCTCAACAGATGAAAATGTTTTTGACTCGTCTTGGTTTGGGATCAAAGATGGTTATTACGGGTGATATTACGCAAACAGACCTTCCCAAAGGAATTTCTGGTCTTAAAACGGTTCGACAGGTTTTGGACGGACTCGAAGGTATTGCTTTTTGCGAGTTTAAAGAAACAGATGTCGTTCGTCATTCATTGGTGGCTAAGATTGTGGCGGCTTATGAACGAGCAGATAGGATGAATTTGCGTTTGTAGGTTTTGAGAGGGAGCACGAAGAGGGCATAACAAACACGGAGGAGTAGGGTATGCAAGTAAGTGTTTTGCTTGAAGAAGAAAACGCACAGGTAGAACGTTTTTCTCTGAACGAACTTGTTTTGCACGTGCTGGAGTATATGAAGTGCCCCAAGCATACCGATGTCACGATCACATTTGTGAGCAAAGCACGTATTCATGAGCTTAATCGAGAGTATCGGGGCATTGATCGACCAACTGATGTGCTTTCGTTTGAGTGCGACAACATTCCCTTTGAAGATGAAGATATCTTTGCTGGAGAAGAATATGAATTAGGCGATGTGATTATTGCTGCTGACGTTGCAATTGAGCAGGCTCAAGAGTATGGCACTACCCTTGAAGAAGAGATTACCCTTTTGATAGTTCATGGCCTATTGCATCTTCTTGGATATGATCATGTTGAAGATGAAGACGCCGAAGAGATGGAAAATCTTGAGCGTACTCTTATCGCTTCATGGAAAGAGGTGAGGCGGCAATGACAAAATACGGCTTTTCTCCTTTTTCAGCCTTTCAATGTGCCCTCCATGGTATTCGCGATACCTCTCAGGAGCGCAATTTCAAAATCGAAATCTGTTTTATGGTGCTCTGTATTGTGTTGGGAGCCTTTTTCGCCATTACGACATTTGAGTGGCTTATTGTTATTGTATGCTTCAGTCTTGTGTTGGGTGCTGAATGTTTCAATACGTCCCTTGAAGCGGTGGTTGATCTTGTCAGTCCCGACTATCAGGAGCTTGCTCGTATTGCAAAGGACGCTTCAGCAGGGGCGGTATTTATTTTTTCGCTCGCTTCGTTTGTAATAGGGATCATTATTTTTCTTCCGCGCATCTTGACCCTTTTGGGAATGCAGTAAAAGAAAGGATAACTGTGTCAGACACTGACAACACTCGTGCGCATTCTGAGCACTTTAAATCTGGATTTGTAACGCTTGTTGGAAGACCTAGTGCAGGTAAATCCAGCTTAGTGAATGCCCTGATGGGTAAAAAGCTAAGCATCACTTCGCCAACCGCGCAGACCACACGACATCGCTTTCGCGCAATTTTAACAACCGATGAGTGTCAAATTATTCTTGTTGATACGCCGGGCATTCACAAGCCTCACGATGCGTTAGGCGAAGAACTTAATACCACGGCACTGAAATCACTTGATGGCATTGATGTGATTGCTTTTGTGCTTGATGCATCTGCTCCGTTTGGAAGTGGTGATGAGTGGGTTATCAAGCAACTTTCTAGCATTTCTATTCCTAAGATCTTGGTGCTCAGCAAAATTGACCTCGTAACACAAGATGAGTGTGACGAGCAGCGTTTTGCTGCGTGCGCGCATTGTACCTGGGACGATGCTATTGAACTTTCTGCTTTGACTGGCGAACATGTGGATCAGTTCGCTAATACGGTTGCGAAGTATTTGCCTGAAGGCCCCTTGTGGTTCCCTGCAGACATGGAGACCGATCAGCCACTTGAGGTTCTTATTGCAGAGTTTATTCGAGAAAAAATTCTTCTGAATGCCTATGATGAAGTCCCCCATGCAGTTGGTGTGGTGGTTGACGAGATGAATTTTAATCGCCGCAAGAATCTTGAGCGTATCTATGCAAGTATTTATGTGGAACGCGAAAGCCAAAAAGGCATCATTATTGGCAAAGATGGTAAGAACATCAAACGTATCGGAACACAAGCTCGCAGTGATTTAGAAACGCTTCTGGGCTCGAAGGTATTTTTGGATCTTCAGGTGAAAGTTCGGAAAAATTGGCGTCGAGATCTCAATCAGATTAAACGTTTTGGCTACGGTGAGGGTGCGTAAAACGCTATGGCACGCGCAACGTATAGGGCTCGTGGCATCGTGCTTAAACGAACCAAACTAGGGGAGTCTGATTGTATCTGCACACTGCTTGACGAACAGGGTGCTCAGATCAGAGCGGTTGCGAAAGGAGCACGAAAGCCAACGTCGCCCTTCACATCTCGCCTAGAACTTTTTTCGGTATGTGATTTGTTGCTGGTAGAGGGAAAATCGCTCGATATCATCAAAGAAGTGCGCCTCATTGAAGCTAATGTTGCGCTTCGCTGTGATCTCGATCTTATGCAGGCTGCTTCTCCTATGGTCGAGCTTCTTGATCGTGCGACCCTCTCGTCGCTCGAGGACAAGAACCTCTATCCACTAACCGTAAAAGTACTTCATTTGCTGAGCGAGGTAGAGTCTGGTCAGGTACTGCTTTTTTGTGCTGCCCATCTCATTAAAACGCTGAGCTTTTTAGGGTTTAAACCTGAATTATCGCTGTGTGTAGGCTGCGGTAACGACCAGGTCATTGCACGCTGTCTCGATGAGGGACGCTCGTGCACGTTTTCGTATCTTGAGGGAGGTCTGATCTGCGATACTTGCAGGTTGCACTGTGAAACGGTTTATCTTGATCCACAGGTCATACAATGGGCGAAAGCTTTGTTGTATTCGACCTTTGAAACCATCGAAACCTTTCACGTTGACTCGCAGATACAGCTTTCTATTCTTCGGTTTCTGCAATCGTGGATTAAGCACTATGTCGGCTCAAACTTAAAATCCTTAACGTATCTTTTTACGTATGGGTTTTTGGGTGAAGATAAACCGAGCGCTATCGACGCACCTGGTGAAGCTTAGTGTTTGAGGTGGCGTTAATGCTTAAAACTCCAAGGATGCATGCATGATATGCTGTGGTTTGTACCAGTGTTCGTGGTGATATTTGCAAGTTGTGTAATTAGGCTATCGAACAAAATTTGTCCTTGTTGTACTACTTTAAAAGACCTATACTGAACCGGCTGTAAAAAAGCCTGTATCTTGAGATATGTCATCAAGGTATAGCAGAATGGCTTATTGCTTAGCTTATACGCGCCACCGCATATTTGCTCAGCAATAATCAACCAATATGAAAGGTGGAATATGGCAAACAAAGACAGTATTTCAAAAGAGCGCACCGCAGAGCTCATTGCTGAGTATGGTAAGAATCCTCAGGATTCTGGAAGCGCTGAAGTTCAGGTTGCTATTTTATCTGAACGTATTCGCAACCTCACCGAGCATCTTAAGACCCACCCTAAGGATCACCACACGCGTCGTGGTTTACTGATGCTTGTTGGCAAGCGTCGCCGTCTTCTGGTTTACATCAAGGATCGCGATGTTATCGAATATCGCGAACTTATTAAAAAACTTGGAATTCGCGACAATATTTAGTGCAGACAGCCCGCTTCGTGCGGGCTTTTGCATATAAGACGGTCGATACATGAGGGTAATGTATTGCTCGTGCGTTTGATGGAAAAACGCGAAGAGGCTTTGTGCAATAGGGCACAAAGGAAGGAAAGTTTTTATTTATGAAACCAATTACTGAATCATTCGAGCTCTATGGAAAGCAGTACTCACTTTCAACGGGCGAGCTTGCCAAACAAGCAAGCGGTGCTGTTAAAGTGACCCAAGGAGATACCACGGTATTAGTAACGGCTGTTATTTCTGAACAGGAAAAGGACTACGATTTTTTCCCGCTGACCGTTGATTTTATCGAGAAGATGTATGCGGTTGGTCGTATTCCTGGTGGCTATCTCAAGCGTGAAACAAAACCAAGTGATAAAGGTATTCTTACCGCTCGTATGATTGACCGTCCCATTCGTCCGGGATTTGTGGATGGCTTCAAGCAAGAAGTCCATATTGTTGCGACAACCTTTGTGGTTGATGGCGAAAATTCCCCTGATTGCATCAGCGTTATGGGTGCCAGCGCAGCGCTTATGTGCGCAAGTGCACCGTTTGATGGACCTGCGGCCTGTGTTCGTATCGGTAGGGATAAGACAACCGGCGAATTCATCGTTAATCCCACTTACGAGGAAGAAAGCAATTCAGATTTAGAGTTGACTATCGCCGGAACAGCCGACTACATCTCTATGGTTGAAGCGGGCGCAGAAGAAATTTCAGAAGAAGATATGCTTGCTGCCATGACGTTTGGTCAAGAAGCCATTGCGGCGTTTTGCGAAAAGCAGTCCGCATTTTTGGCAAAGGTGCACCCTGCACCAAAAGAGTGGCCTATTCACGTTCCCGATCCTGTCATTGCCGAACGTGTTGATACGCATTTTGATGAAATGGCGGCAGCATTGCGAGATGCGGATAAGCAGGCACGTATCGCAAAAGTCGAAGAGCTTAAAGACTCAATCAGGGAGCAGGACTTTACTGAAGAAGAGCAGGATGCGTGGGGAAGCGATATTTCGGCAGCTCTGAAATCGCTCGAAAAGCATGCTATGCGCTCAATGGTGCTTGAAACGGGCGAGCGTGTTGATGGTCGTAGTAGCTCTGATATTCGCCCACTCTACATTAAAGCTGGCTATCTTCCTCGTGTGCATGGCTCCGGTTTGTTCCAGCGCGGTCAGACTCAGGCCCTTTCAATTTGCACGCTTGGAATGTTGAGCGAGTGGCAGCGTCTCGACACCATTGATCCCGTTGAGGGCAAGCGTTATATGCATCAGTATAACTTCCCCCCGTACTGCACCGGAGAAGTGGGACGTATGGGTGCCCCCAAGCGTCGTGAAATTGGTCATGGTGCTCTCGCAGAACGTGCATTGCTGCCGGTGCTTCCTGATGAGGAGGAATTCCCGTATTCGATTCGCGTGGTATCAGAAATCCTTGAATCGAATGGCTCTTCTTCGATGGCGTCTACCTGTGGTTCAACACTCGCATTGATGGATGCGGGTGTGCCCATTAAGGCTCCAGTTGCTGGTATTGCTATGGGTCTGATAAAAGAGGGCGATGACATCGTCATTCTTTCTGACATCCAAGGTCTTGAAGACTTCTTGGGTGATATGGACTTTAAGGTGTGTGGTACTGAATACGGCATCACGGCACTTCAGATGGACAACAAGGCGAAAGGCCTTTCAGTCGATATCTTGGCTCGTGCGCTGGCTCAGGCAAAAGAAGGTCGCTCCTTCATTATGCAGCACATACTTGAGGCGATTTCTGGCCCTCGTGCTGACATTAGCCCTTACGCACCACGCATTGAGACGATTCACATTCCGGTAGATAAGATTCGCGACGTTATTGGATCTGGCGGTAAGGTTATTCGCTCCCTGCAGGAAGAAACAGGGGCAACGATTGAAATTGAGGAAGATGGCACGGTGCACATTTCTTCAGTTGAGGCGGGACCAAATCAAGCTGCAAAAGAAGCAATTTTGAGCATCGTAAAAGAACCTGAAGTAGGTGAAATCTATGATGGTGAAGTTGTAGGTATTAAAGACTTCGGTGCGTTTGTTCGTATTACTCCAGGAAAAGATGGTCTGCTGCATATTTCCCGTATGGCAAATGGTCGTGTTGGTAAGGTTGAAGACGTCCTGAACATTGGTGATAAGATTAAGGTTGAAGTTATCGAGGTAGCCGATAACGGCAAAATTAATCTTGATCGTGTTGATAAGCCTGATGTGGCAAGCGCGCCGCATCGCCCACACCATACGGACAAGAAGGGTGATCTAGCGGGACGCAAACCCCGTCGCCGTAATCATCACTAATTAGCAAGCGTTACCATGTATGCTAAGAGGTGCTAGGTTTAGTACATTTTTAATCCCTTGTTCCATACCTAGAGCAAGGGATTTGTTTTAGGAAGGATGAGACCCTATATGCCCACATATACAACACGAGGAACGTGCTCTCGTGCTATTTCTTTTGATGTTATCGACGGGAAAGTGTATAACGTTACCTTTTTGGGTGGATGTAACGGAAACTTAAAGGGTATCAGTGCGCTCGTTGAGGATATGCCCGTTGAGCAGGTGGTAAAAACCTTGAAAGGAATCACGTGCGGACCTCGTGAGACCAGTTGTCCCGATCAGCTTGCTTGTGCTCTTGAACCCTATACTGAATAGGCTTGCAGGATGAGAGGGTAGTGAGAGGCATTGATGGTTTATCCGAAAACAGTTCTTTCAAATGGGATGACGGTCATCAGTTATCCCATGCCAAGCGTTCGTTCCGTTTCGCTTGGGCTCTGGTTTAATGTAGGCTCGCGTGACGAGCAGGCTAACCAGGCGGGGTTAACTCATTTTATGGAGCATATGATGTTTAAGGGAACCTCAACGAAAGGTCCTTTGGAAATTTCTATGCATTTTGACAAGCTGGGTGCCGAATTTAATGCCTTTACGACCAAAGAATATACCTGCTATTATGCTCGTTTTGTTGACGATAAGCTCGAAGCAGCACTGTCTGTGTTGGCAGAAATGGTGATCGATTCTCAGTTTCGCCAAGATGCTATCGATACTGAACGTGAAGTGGTACTTGAAGAACTTGCGCGCAGCGAAGACACGCCTGATGATTATGTCTTCGAACTTTATAATGCCAGCACGTTTCCCGATCATGAGCTTGGGCTGCCGGTCTTAGGCAGTGCTGAGCGTGTGGCAAGTTATACGCATCAAGATTGTGTTTCCTTTCATGACCAGCACTATCATGCAGGAAATCTCGTCTTAAGTGCGGCGGGTAATGTTGATCATGATAGGTTGGTTGATCTTGCCCAGTCACTGTTTGCCTCATTGACACCAGGGAAAAAACATCATCGCACACTCACGCAACCAAGCTTTTCTTCAGGAGTGGTTAGTGCACGCCGGGAAACTGAGCAGGCACACATTGTGTATGGATTTCCGTGCTTTGCTTCAGGAGATCCGCGTCGCTATGCAGGTTCAGTTTTGACAACCATCCTTGGTGGCTCTATGTCATCGCGTCTTTTTCAAGAGGTACGAGAAAAGCGTGGTTTGGCGTATTCAATCTACGCCAGCCAAGGCCTGTACCAAGGGGCAGGTCAGTGGTGTATCTATGTGGGTACGCGCCCCTCTAATATCAAGACCGTGGTTGCTCTGATTGAGCAGGAGTTACGCACGATTGCAGAGACGAGGGTTGAGCAAGAAGAGTTGGATCGCACGATCGATTATCTGTGTGGACAGTTGCTCCTTGGACTCGAAACCACCAATTCTCATATGGCTCGTTTAGGCAAACGAGAAACGGTGGATCTTGAACAAATTTCACCTGAAGAGCAGGTCGAACGCTATCGCAGCGTAACATCGCAGCAGATTATAGCATTGGCTGATGAGCTGTTTTCTCAGCCACATGCGCTGGCTCTTGTATCGTCTGAGCCAAGCGATCGTATTAATGAGTTGTTGCAATAAGGTGTTTGAACGTAGTGCAGTATGTAACGGTAGATGAAGCCGCGGTATATGAAAGGATCAGCACATGATTGATGTTGCAATTGCAGGGTGTCATGGTCGAATGGGAAGCGCTTGTGTCGATGCAGTCAGCGCGGCCGATGATATGAACCTAGTGTGTGGTATTGACCCTCAAGCCCGTGAAGACGTGTTTCCGGTGTTTTCCACTATAGAAGAAGCGCTTGAGAATGCTTCTTTTGATGTGTTAGTTGATTTTACTCAGCCCGATGTGGTTGAGCACACACTTTCAGTGGTCTTGAAGGCAGGGGTTGATTGTGTTGTTGGTACAACGGGGCTATCCAATGAAACCCTCGCTACACTTGCTGATAGTGCTCTAGAAGGAACCTGTCTTTTCTATGCTCCGAATTTTACGACGGGTGCTGTATTGATGATGCAATTTGCTAAAGCATGCGCTCCGTATTTTCCTGAAGCTGAAGTGATTGAGTATCACCACTGCAATAAAAAGGACGCTCCAAGCGGCACCGCGATGCGAACAGCTCAAATGATTTCTGCGTCGCGCGATTTTGACAGCACCGCTCCTGGCAGCGAAACCGAAGTCGAAGGCGCTGAAGGAGCACGCGGGGCGCTTATCGACGGTGTTCCAGTCCATTCAGTGCGTTCTATGGGTTTCGTTGCAACACAAGAGGTGATTTTTGGTTCTATGGGACAAACACTCACTATTCGTCACGATTCTTGGGATAGAACCTCATACATGCCAGGAGTACTGCTTGGCATCCGTTCAGTTCAGAATTGCGACGGCTTGGTGGTTGGATTAGAGAACTTCATGGCATAAGAATTTATTACGTGCCATAATACAAAACCAATGAGATTCTAATTAAGGAGGAAGGCATGAACACTGCAGCAGAGCCACGCTTTGGCCGCATGATTCCCGCTATGGTAACCCCTTTCGACGAGAATCGTGAACTTGATTTGAAGAAGGCTCGAGCTTTGGCGCGGCGCTTGGTTGAACGTGGTAGCGATGCTCTAATCATTAACGGAACCACAGGTGAAAGCCCCACGGTGTTCTATCCTCAAAAGATGAAGCTGTTTGAAGCGGTTGTAGCTGAAGTGGGTGGAGAAGTTCCTGTTCTTGCTAATGTGGGCGACAACTGTACTGCTGATACGGTTGATTTTGCTCAGGATGTTCAAAAGCTCGGTGTTGACGGCTTCATGCTGGTAGTGCCGTACTACAACAAGCCTCCTCAAGAAGGTTTATATCAGCACTTTAAGACCATTGCGCAAGCGGTTGACTTGCCCTGCATTCTGTATAACATTCCTGGTCGTTGTGTTATTAACATGACGGCTGAAACCACACTGCGCCTTGCGCATGATGTTGACAATATCGTAGCTATCAAAGAAGCGTCTGGTAATTTGGATCAGATTGATGCCATTATTAAAGGAGCACCGTCTGGATTTGATGTTTATTCTGGTGATGACTCTCTGACTTACGATATGATGAAGATCGGAGCTGCTGGAGTTATTTCAACTGCCGGCAATGTTGCTCCAGAACGCATGAAGGAAATTACCGACCTTTGTGCAAAAGGTGACTTCGAAGAGGCAAAAAAAGCACACGACGCATTTTTGCCTCTTATGGACGAATTGTTTGTTACTTCCAATCCTATTATGGTTAAAGAAGCTCTCAACCTTTGCGGCTTCCCTGTTGGAGGTGTGCGACTTCCTTTGGTTGACGCTACACCTGAACAATCAGAGCATTTGGCACAGGTCATGAGAGAAGTTGGTGTCCTGTAGTTTGTATATACACGCCAGCGTCAAAATTTCATAGAGATTGGTTAAGCATCATCTTGTTCGTCTGCTTATATAAAAAGCCCTTCGCAAATTATTTGATTTGCGAAGGGTAATTAGTGTGTAAAAAAAAACGATTTAAAGGATAGGTATGACTGAACAACCTCGCGAAGATTCTTCGCAGGCTCATTCGCGCCGTAATCAAGAAAAGGTTCGTCACGTTAATTTAGAACGAAAGCGGCCGAAATTATCAAACTATGACGATCAGAATAAAGCTAAGTCTAAAAAGACGCAGACTCACCGATCTCGAGCAAACAACGCAAAAAGACATAAACAAACAGCAGCAAATAGTCGCTCTAAGCGTGATGCAAAGGCAACGTTGCGAGTAATACCCCTCGGTGGTCTCGATGCAATTGGTAAGAACATGACGGTCTTCGAGTGCGGCAATGATATGGTGCTCGATGATGCAGGCTTAATGTTTCCCGATGACAACCATCCCGGTATCGATTTGATTTTGCCTGATTACACCTACGTGTTAGAGCACGCTGAAAAGCTTCGTGGTATCATTATCACGCATGGGCATGAAGACCATACGGGGTCTTTGCCGTACTTGCTCAAAGACCTTGATCGTCAGGTTCCCATTTATGCCACCAAGCTCACCTTAGGACTAATTGAGGGCAAACTGGCAGAGCATAAGATCAAAAACGCTAAGCTTTGCGAAATAAAAGCAGGTCAAACCATCAAACTCGGATGCATCAGTGCTGAATTCTTTTCCGTTAACCACTCAATTCCTGATGCGGTAGGTGTGTTTTTCAAGACACCTGCGGGCACGATACTGCATACCGGCGACTTCAAACTTGATCAAAGTCCCATTGATGGCGTGCATACTGACTTCGGTGCTCTTGCTCGTTTCGGCGAAATGGGTGTGGATCTTATGATGTCTGATTCAACGAATGCACAAAATCAAATGTTTACGCCCTCCGAGGCAGAGGTTGGCAAGGTTCTTGAGAGTATTATTTCGCAAGCGACAGGACGCGTGATCGTTGCTTCTTTTGCTTCGCATATTCATCGTATGCAGCAGATTTGTGATGCAGCGGTAAAAAATGGCAGAAAAGTTGCGGTGACCGGGCGATCAATGGTGCAAAATACCGACATTGCGCGCCGATTGGGGTATCTCAATATTGCAGACAAAGATCTCCTCGATGCATACGATTTGAAAGGATGTCCCCCTAATTCGTATGTTGTTATGTGTACCGGATCGCAAGGAGAACCTCTCTCTGCGCTTGCGCGTATTGCTAACGGAAATCATAAGACAATTTCTATTGATCAAGGTGATACCGTCATTATTTCTGCTTCTCCTGTTCCGGGAAATGAAAAGGCTGTCACAAAAGTAATCAATGACTTGGCAAAAATTGGAGCTGATGTCTACGACAAGTCTCGTGCGCGCGTCCATGTTTCAGGCCATGCGTCTGCCGAAGAATTGAAACTTGTGCTTTCCATTGTGCAGCCAACGTACTTCATGCCGATTCATGGCGAGGCAATGCACTTACGTGCTCATGCGCGTCTTGCAGAAGCGACCGGGGTTTCGAAAGATAATATTTTCATTTGCGAAAATGGTGAATCGCTCGAGTTGAGTCCGCGCGGCATCAAGCGAAGTGATCCAGTCTCAAGTGGCATAATTTTAGTCGACGGGTTGAGTGTAGGTGATACTTCCGAGTTTATCCTCAATGAGCGAACAAACCTCGGCTCCCAAGGCGTTGCCGTCATTGCCTGTGTACTTGATCAGAAACGCTATGCGCTTGTAGGTGATGTGCAGGTTGAAATGCACGGTATTCCTGGCGGCGATGAACCACAGTTTATCGACACCGTAACCCATGCTGTATCGAGTGCTTTGAAGCGTTCTTTTGAAAAGAAAGAACCCGTCAAAGCTATGCGCCGCGCCGCACGAAGTGCTTTATTGTCAATTCTGTGGGAACGTACTAATCAAAAGCCTCTTGTAGTAATAAATATAATGGGTGTATAAGTGAAAGTACGCATATACCTTACCGAGCCCTATACGAAACACGAAACACACTCGGGGAAAGATAATGACTGCGAAACAATCTGCTCAACGAAGTAAACAATCCTCTCGCAACGCTCGATCGGGATCTTCCAATAAGTCAAAGCCTGCCTATCACCAGGCGCAGAAAAACGTTGAACAGCATCCCATTTTAGATGAACGGACGAAACGTGATATTGCCTCGGTGGCACTTATTGTTGTTGCCATCGCGCTCTTTGCAACAGTGATGATGTCTCCTGATGGTGTGGTGACTGGAGCGCTGTCTCTTGCATTGCGATTTTCGCTTGGTACGGGAATGTATGTTTTGCCCGTTTTATTGATTATCCTTGCCATCACCTTTCTTATTAGGTTTGAACACGAACGCGTTCCGGCGCGCGTTGCAATTGGATTTGCACTGCTCTTTATTGCCTTCTTAACGATAACGGCGCTTTTTACTCCGGGGGCAGAAGAAGATCCGAACATGCTGTTTATCCAAGTCTATTTGGTAAACCATGGTGGGTATATTGGTGCGGGTATAGCATGGGCGTTGCTGCGTCTGCTTGGCCTTACGGTGTCGATGATTTTGATGGTTGGTTTAATTGTGATCGCAATCATCATTATTGGGTTTTCGTTTACGTCAGTCTATGAACACCTCAGGCAGCATTATACCGATCGCGATCAGGACTATGACAATAGCGATCAGGCTCGTACCTACAGGCATAAAGCAGCACCGTATCGCAGTGTTTCGCCTGATAAAACAGCGGATATGTCACGAGAAAAAACCCATGTACTTGCGCAAAACCAAAATCCCCATGCGGCCAAAACTCAGATACTGAATTCCCAAAAAGAGCACAGCAAACACCCCCACCAAGAGGAGAGTGATCCACAGGAAGAGGGTTCACAGACCGACAATCAGCAGTTTCTCCCGATTCCTGATGGCACCATTTTTTTCAAAGGTAAAACAACAGATACACCAAAGGCTATGACGCGAAAATTACGCTCGAAGCCAATGACCAAAGAAGATTCGCCTAATGTTTCCGAGCAGGAAGAGAAGAGCTATAAAGCTCCTACTACGTCTATTCCTAGACCCCAGGAAGGCTTTGAATTGCCTGATTTTTCACTTCTGAAAACCTCTCGCGGGGTGAAGTCTACGCAGAACAACGATGCTGTTTTACGTGAGACGGGTATGCGCTTGCAGGAAACCTTGGCTGATTTTGGAGTGAATGCTCAGGTTGTTGATTGGGTACACGGGCCAACGGTGACCCTCTTCAAGGTCAATCTACCCAGCGGTGTGCGGGTTCATCGCGTGTCTAATTTGACTGACGATATTGCTCTAGCGCTTGCAGCGCCCGGTGTTCGTATTTTTGCACCGGTTCCAGGGACAAACTATGTGGGAATAGAGGTTCCTAATCAGGAGCGTGAAACGGTGCTGCTGGGCGATGTGCTCAAAGACGCACCAAGACAAGGCTCACTTCAAGTAGTAATCGGGAAAGATGTCGAGGGTAAAAGCATCGTGAGCGATCTTGCGACGATGCCGCATCTTTTGATTGGTGGTACGACAGGTTCAGGTAAGTCGGTCTGCATCAATGCCATGATCATGTCAATTTTGATGCGCGCAACTCCTTCTGAAGTTCGCATGATCATGATTGATCCGAAGCGTGTTGAATTTACCCCCTACAATGGCATACCTCATCTCTATGTTCCGGTGGTTACTGAAGCACGCGAAGCAGCAAGTGCGCTGTCTTGGGCAGTTGCTGAAATGGAGCGGCGTCTGAAGGTGTTTTCTAGTATTGGCGCGCGCAATATCTCTCAATACAATGCAAAAGCCCAGCAGGGAATTGAAATTGATGATAAGGCTGCTGCAGAAATGCCTTATATCGTCATTATCATCGATGAGCTTGCTGATTTAATGATGAATGTTGGCAAGGAAGTTGAGTTTTCTATTTCGCGTCTTGCTCAGCTTGCCCGTGCGGCAGGGATTCACTTGATTGTTGCAACCCAAAGACCTTCCACGAACGTTGTGACGGGACTTATCAAGGCAAATATTACCAATCGCATTGCCTTCAACGTTGCTTCAGGTATCGATTCGCGCGTTATTCTTGACACGCCTGGCGCAGAAAACTTAATCGGTCTTGGCGACTTACTGTTATCTAAGCCTGAATTGGCAAAGCCTCAGCGTATTCAGGGCTGCTTTGTTTCTGAAGAAGAGATTACAGCAGTCGTGGAGAAATTAAAGATGCAGGGTGAGCCTGAATATCATAATGATATTCTTAAGACCAATCTGATAACCATTGGTGATTCTTCGCCTGATGGCTCGGGGGGATCTGGCCATTCAAGCGACGATCCTTTGGTTTGGGATGCTGCAGAGATCGTTGTTTCTGCAGGTATTGGGTCTACTTCAAATTTGCAAAGACGCCTCAGCATTGGGTACTCGCGTGCTGGACGCATTATGGATCTTCTTGAGGAAAAAGGCATAGTTGGTCCTCAAAATGGTTCAAAACCTCGTGAGGTTTTGGTCGATGCAGTAGAATTGGAGACGCTAAAGGCATTTGAGGAAACTGATTCGCAGTAGTTTGTGAGGATCATTGATGCGGCATGTTAGTTTCGGCAACGTGCTCAAAGAAGCGCGTTTAGCTAGAAGGCTTGATCTAGCTACCGTTTCTCGCGAGCTTCGTATTCGTCAAGACATACTTACTGCTATTGAAAACAGCGATTTTGCTCGCATGCCTTCGCGCGGATATGCTCGCAATATGGTCATTGCCTATGCGCGATTTTTAGAACTCAATACCCAAGATATTTCTAAGATGTACCTTGATCAGGAATATGCTTACCAGGTAGACAAGGCTCACCAATCGGTTGAAAGCAACATTGAACTGTATGGCGAGCAGTATCGAGGATCTTCAGGTCGTTCTCAAAAGACTACTGGTCGAACTTCTAGAAACCGTTCACAAAAACCGGATTCTTCGGATTCTGACCAGTTTGATGGAAGTCCCAATGGGTATGGGCGGAGAATGTACTCTCAGACCTCAGAGCCTGCGTATGCACCGCGCAATAATGCCCCGGTCGCGCACCGAGCACGGAGAAGCGCTCTTACCGATGGGCACTATACCAACGTATATTCGGCTCCTAAAAACATTAGTAATCCTAATGGTAAACGTAATATTATTATTGGTGTTCTTGCTGCAGTTGTCTTGGTCCTTGTGTTCATTATTTTGTTTGTTGTCTCTCATCAGTCTGAACCTCAAACCAATATTCCGGTGACAGGTATCAATGCTACTGAAGAAGAAACACAAGATTCGGATTCAAGTTCTGAAGAAGAAACGGAAACTGCTCCTACTGAATTTACGCTTCGTTATGAAGTAGAAGATGGGTATGAATCGTACATTGAGGTTTATATTGACGGCGAAACGCAGGAATCTTCTACGGTCACGGGTCCTGCTGAACAGACCTACACGTGTTCTACAGAGATTCGGTTTGTTTCTACAAAGGTGGATGGTGTTACGCTCTATATAGATGATGAGGAAGTTGAGATATCAACTAATGATTCCGGTATTGTAAACCAGACGTATACGTTTGAAGAGATTTTGGAACAGTGGTATGAGGATCACCCTGATGCTGAGCAAGATAGTTCGTCGTCAAGTTCATCATCGAGTTCCTCTAGTTCTGATTAATCTGTAGGGAGATCGGTATACTGAGCAATGGTATATACAGGGTCAGAATAACGGTACTGAAAGGGTAGGTAATGGCAAAAGATTCTAGTTTTGATGTGGTATCGCAGATTGATATTCAAGAGGTTGACAACGCGTATACACAAGCAAAGAAAGAAATTGCTCAGCGATATGATCTCAAAGACTCGGGATCTGAAATAACGCTTGATAAGTCAAAGAGGACGATCACCGTTCTTGCACCAAGCGACTTTGTATTAGGTCAGGTAAAGGACGTGTTTACTTCTAAGCTCATTAAGCGAGGAATTGAGCTATCAGCGCTTTCTTGGGGTAATACCGAAGCGGCAAGCGGAGGTAATGTCCGCCAAGTTGCACGCATCATTGAGGGTATTGACCGTGAAACAGCTTCTCAAATCAATAAAGACATCAAGGCATTAAAGCTCAAAGTAAAGGTGACCATCGAAACTGACAAGCTACGTGTTTCCTCAGCAAAGAAGGATACCCTTCAAGAGGTCATCGCATTTCTCAAAGAGCAGGACTACGGACAGCCTTTGCAATTTAACAATTATCGATAGGAAGCTTGCTGAGTCCGATGGTGAAACATGTTGCTTTCATGACGCTTGGTTGTGCAAAAAACGAAGTCGATACTGCCGCAATGCAAAAGGATCTCATCAAAAACGGATTTGATGTTATTGATCTCGACCATGAAACGTACGATGGGTCGTTTGATGCTGTGGTTCTCAATACGTGCGCCTTCATTCAGCCTGCCATCGAGGAAAGTATCGACACGATTTTAGACTGTGCTGCCACTGAGGATGTACAAACAGGATCCACTAAATTAATTGTGTGTGGATGTTTGCCTTCGCGCTTTACAGAACATCTTGCCGAAGAGCTTCCCGAGGTGCAGGTATTTCTTCCGTGCAATAGAGAACATGAGCTTGTTCAGGTGTTGTGTGATGAACTCGGCGTTGAACCTGTTGCTCAAGAAGCCGAGTTCTACTATAGCCCCAGCGAATACGTAAAAATTTCTGATGGGTGTAGCAGGCGCTGTGCGTTTTGCACTATTCCATTTATTCGTGGCCCGTACCATAGCTTTTCTAGGGACGATATCTATTCTGACGTATCCCAAAAAATTGCTGGTGGAGCCCAAGAGATTGTGCTCATTGCTCAGGATTCAGGCATTTGGGGTCAAGACCTTTCTCCTCGAACCACCCTTGCAACGCTTCTTGAAAATCTGGCGAGAGCCTTTCCGGACACGTGGTTTCGCGTAATGTATTTACAGCCAGCAGGTATTACCGATGAGCTAATCCGTGTCATGGCAACCTACCCTAATATTTGCAGTTACCTTGATATTCCCTTACAACACTGCAATACGAACATTTTAAGAGCTATGAACCGACAGGGTTCTCGTTCTGAATACGAACATATGGTTAAAAAACTTCGGCAGGCTATTCCTGATATCACGCTGAGAACAACCCTTATTGTGGGATATCCGGGAGAAACAGAAGAAATGTTTGATGAGCTTTGTGACTTTGTTTTATCGTGCGAGTTTGATTATGTCGGCATTTTTGCGTTTTCTCCCGAAGAAGGGACAGTCGCTGCAGACTTACCAGACCAAATTGACGAAGATACGAAGCAGTATCGCGTACGGGAACTCAGAGATATCGCTGATACTGTTTCTTCTCAGCACATCGCACAACGTATTGGTTCTTCGTGCGAGGTCTTGGTTTTGGGCGTCGAGGAGGATGGACAGGTATTTGGCCGAACTCAGGCACAAGCGCCCGATGTGGACGGTGTAACATACGTCGATAGTGCTTTTGTGGGTCAACGTATTTACGCTACTATAACTGACACCTTGCTATATGAAATGGAGGCGGTACGTGAGTCGTAATTCAACTGGTGAAAATGCTATTTTTACACCAGCTAATATGGTGACAATTGTTCGAATTTTACTGGTACCTGTTTTTGTTGTTGCAATTCTCTCACCATGGCCTGATTTTTTTCCTTATTGGACTGAAGCAGATTTGTGGAAGCCCTGGATCGCTGCTTTTATTTTTGCCGCCTTATCATGTACTGATGCGGTAGATGGATATCTCGCTCGAAGCAGGGGAGAGGTCACTATCTTTGGCAAGTTTGTTGATCCTCTTGCAGATAAGATTCTTGTTGCAGCAGCACTCTTGGCTTTGGTTGAGCTGCAGCTTTTGCCCTCGTGGGTAGCACTCATCATTCTTGGTCGTGAGTTTATCGTTTCTGGTTTAAGAATGCTGGTTGCTACACATGGTGTTGCCATCGCGGCGAGTTGGTACGGAAAAGCTAAAACGGTCTTTCAGATTATCGCTATTATTCTGTTTATCGTTAAAGGCTCTCCAATATTGACTTCCTTGCATGAACAGGCTGGATTGGCACTCTATATCATTTCATGGATCTTCATGATCATTGCGGTCCTTCTTACGATCGTCTCTATGTGTGATTATTTCCTGAAGTGCATTCCCGTGTTCAAAATGAAACCTCAGGAAGCTGCACCCACTGATTCTTCTGAAGAGCGTCTAGAGATATACAATGCCAACCGTGACCTTGCAAAACAGGTCATTGAAGCAGGCAAGAAAAAGAAACTTCACCTTTCAACTGCTGAGAGCTGTACGGGAGGTTTAATTGGGGCTGCACTGACCTCGATTCCTGGAAGTTCGGAGGTATTTGAAGGTGGCATCATCAGCTATTTAAATGACATAAAAGAGCAGGTTTTACACGTCGATGAAGACGATCTGAGAGATCATGGTGCTGTGAGCAGCGAGGTTGCTGAAGAGATGGCCGTAGGATCTCGTACGGTATGCCAAGCCGATATAGCCGTATCAGTTACAGGAATTGCAGGACCTGATGGAGGCGTTGAAGGTAAACCGGTGGGAACGGTATGGTTTGGTATCGCAAGCGATTCCTATACGCATACCTTCGTGCGTCATTTTGAAGGCGATCGTGATGTGGTGCGTGCGCGAACCGTGCAATTTGCTCTTGAGTTGTACCTCTGCGCTCTTTCAGATTCACTTGAATTTCCTATTCAGGATGATCAAGTTAAATAATTACGTCCGTATCACGACGTTTTGGGCGTAGAACAGTGTCGCTTAGATGCATATGAGATAGATGTGAATTTCTTTTCTCGTGCGTGTGAAGAAAACCCCCTACGATAGAAGAACACGATATCGTGCTTGCATACGAACACATGTTCGTGTATTCTCATATTGGCAGATACGCACCATGTATGGAGGATGAAATGAGCCAAGACAAAGAAAAGGCTTTAGAACTTACCGCAGATCAAATTCAAAAGAAGTTTGGTAAAGGCGCCATTATGAAGTTGGGTGAAGCGGGCGATCTACAAATTGAGGTAATCCCAACGGGTTCTTTGTCGCTTGATGTTGCTCTTGGCATTGGTGGTGTGCCACGTGGTAGGATAGTTGAGATTTATGGTCCCGAATCAAGTGGTAAAACGACAATCGCGCTTCATATTATTGCTGAATCTCAAGCGCAAGGTGGTGTCGTTGCATTTATTGATGCTGAGCACGCTCTTGATCCTGTCTATGCTGCCAAACTCGGTGTCGACGTTGATGAGCTTTTAATTTCGCAGCCTGACACGGGTGAGCAGGCGCTTGAAATCTGTGACATGCTTGTACGAAGTGGTGCAATAGATTGTATCGTTATTGACTCGGTAGCAGCTTTGGTGCCACGTGCTGAAATAGAAGGCGAAATAGGTGATGCGACCGTTGGTTTACAGGCACGTCTCATGAGCCAAGCACTGCGTAAACTTGCTGGATCCCTTTCTCGTTCAAATACGACCTGTATTTTTATCAATCAGTTGCGTGAAAAAATCGGCGTTATGTTTGGTAATCCCGAAACCACAACAGGCGGTCGTGCACTAAAGTTTTATTCGAGTGTCCGTATTGATGTTCGCCGCTTCGATTCTATAAAGCAGGACGGCGAAGTGGTGGGCAATCGTGTCCGTGCAAAAGTTGTTAAGAACAAGGTTGCTCCTCCGTTCCGTCAGGCAGAATTCGACATCATGTATGGAGAGGGCATTTCAAAAGAGGGCTGTATTCTCGATATGGCCGTTGAGGCTGGGGTTGTTCAAAAGAGCGGTTCTTGGTTCAACTACGGTGAAGAGCGTCTTGGACAAGGTAGAGAAGCAGCGAAGCGTACCTTGCGTGAAACGCCTGATGTCCGAGATGAAATAGAAAATAAGATTCGCGAGGAGTATAATCTTCCTCTGGTTGGCGACCAAGCATTAACCGAACACCAAAATAACTAGGAGAAACAAAACTACGCATATGAATAGCAATGCAGCTACGTCACAAGACGCATTTAATAAAATTCTTCGTTTGGTCAAAATAAGAGACCGATCAATAAAAGAGGTTCGTGACAGACTTGAAAGAGATGGTTATACCGCCACATCGATAGATGTTGCAATAGAAAAGGCCTGTGAGTACAACTTCCTTAATGATCAGCGCTTTGCTGAGACCTTGATTCGATCACGGCTCTACGCACGTAAAGGTATAGCCGGAATCATTCGTGAATTAAAATCCCATAATATAGATCCGGAAACCCAATTGTCTGACTTTCCGGATGCTTACCTTGAAGGTAGGCCCACGCAAAAAGATTTAGCCATTGCAATGCTGGTTAAAAAACCACCTCATTCAAAAAATACTCTTCAGGCTGCGTATGCAAAATTGATACGAAATGGATATAGCTCATCCTTAGCAAGCGAAGCCGCTCGCGAGTGGTATGAAATATACGCGTAGTGGCAAGAACAAACGTGTGTCGCGCTCTATCTTGTGGTGGCTCTTTGATCTCTCTAGTCAAAAAAACGTATTTTGGCTATTATTTAGTAACTAGAGCTTACGTACTTTTTAGTACTTACTATATGAATAACAAAAGAATTGAATTGCAGTATCGCAATTCGTACGTATTCCCTGGTTTACCAGGTCGTCTTTTGTGTCCTTGGCTCTCGTACTGAATCGCTGTATGAACGAAAGGGAGTTCAATGGTTGAGATAATTGTGGCTAGTGTTGTAGCCATCGTAATAGGTTTTCTCATCGGTTACTTTTTGATGCAACAGGTTCTTAAGAACCGCAATGAGACTGTCGCTCAAGAGGCAAAAAATACCTTAGCTGATGCTCAGCGTGAAGCTGAAAATCTCAAGCGTGAAGCGCTCGTAGAAGCCCGAGATCAGGCGTATAAGATTAAACAAGACGCTGAGCGCGAAAGCAAAGAGCGCATGCGAGAAGTTCGCAGCAATGAAAATCGCCTCAATCAACGCGAAGAAAGTCTTGATAAGCGCATTCAGGCACTTGATAACCGTGAGCATCAGATATCTTCATTACAGGGTCAAGTTGATCGTCGTGTCAGAGATGTTGAAAAAGCAGAGCGCGAAGTAACGAAACGCTTAGAACAAGTTGCTGGTCTGAGCACCGAGGAAGCCAAAACTGAGTTGTTAGATGGCCTCAAGGAAGATGTCGTACACGAAAGTGCAGCCATTATTCGCGATGCTGAAGCACGCACTAAAGCAGAAGCTGATAAGACGGCTCGAGAGATTCTCAGTGTGGCTATTCAGCGTCTTGCAGCAGACTATACGTCACAGATCACGGTATCAACCATCCATATCCCTTCAGATGATTTAAAGGGTCGTATTATTGGTCGTGAAGGACGCAATATTCGCTCCTTTGAACAGATCACTGGGACAAATCTCATTATTGACGATACCCCTGAATGCGTTACGGTTTCGTCGCATGATCCAGTGCGAAGGGAAATTGCAAGCGTTACCATGCAAAACCTCATCAGTGATGGGCGTATTCATCCAGCGCGCATTGAGGAGATGTATCACAAAGCTGAGCGCTATGTGAACCAGCAAATCAAAGATGCCGCTGAACAGGCAACGTTTGATACAGGTATTCACGACCTTCATCCGGAACTAGAAAAAATTTTAGGGCGCCTGCGTTATCGCACGTCGTATGGTCAAAACGTTCTCAATCATTCTCTCGAGGTTGCCTATATCTGCTCGATGATGGCATCTGAACTCGGACTCGATCCGATTCCTGCACGCCGTGCTGGTTTATTGCACGACCTTGGTAAAGCAGTCGACCATGAAATCGAAGGATCTCATGCCGTTATCGGTGCCGATTTAGCTCGACGCTATGGGGAAGATCCGCTCATTGTTCATGCTATTGAAGCTCACCACAATGATGTCGAACCTTCATCAGTAATCGATGTGCTTGTGCAAGCAGCTGACGCAGTTTCAGCAGCTCGCCCCGGTGCACGTAAAGAAAACATTGAATCGTATATCAAGCGTCTCGAAAAACTTGAAGAGATTGCAAACTCTTACTCAGGTGTCGAGCGTTCACACGCTATTCAGGCTGGTAGGGAAGTGCGCGTTATTGTAACTCCTGAAGAAGTTGACGAAGCTCATACCACAGTACTGGCTCATGACATTGCTCATCAGATTCAAAATGAAACTAAGTATCCAGGACAAGTTAAGGTTGTCGTCATTCGTGAGACGCGCTCTGTTGACTATGCCAAATAGCATGTCAGCTAGATTCAATCTGGTCTCTCGTTTTCGATACTAAGGTGGCGCAGATGAGCGATTCGCTCGAACAATTTATTGAAGAAGTTTCAGGCGATCGTTATTTACGCATTCAAGACGATTTAGGAGAGGGATTTGTTCGTCTTCGTGCGGCAGAAGCACAACGACGTCAGGCACAGCAAGATATTCGCTGTTTCGAGGATGTTGTTTTAGAGATGCTGCGCAATTCCCGTGATGCTCATGCTCGCGCTATCTTTGTCGCCACCTGGACTGAAGCAAACGTAAGAAATTTCACTATTCTTGATGATGGAGATGGTATTCCCGCTTCAATGCATGAAATTGTATTCGAGCCGTTTGTTACATCAAAATTAGATTCGTTTCACACTGATCGTTGGGGAGTGCACGGGCGCGGTATGGCGCTTTATTCGATCAGGGAAAATGTCGATTCTGTATCGCTGGTCTCTTCTGCTCCTCAGGTGGGAGCCGTTTTTAGCGTATCGGCTTCCAATGAAACGCTTACTGAAAAAAGAGATCAATCAACCCTGCCTTCGATTTCGCTTGATGCAGACAAAAAACCTGTGTTGAGAGGCCCTCATAATATTGTTCGTACAGTGATAGAGTTTGCCATCGAGGAGCGCAAAAACATCTCGGTCTTCTTTGGTTCCTGTGCATCGATTGTTGCAACGCTTTTTCATCTTGGAAGTTCAACTGCGGCACTTACCTCAGTGTTTGTCCCATTTGATGATGATACGCCCTACATTGAGCGATTTTCTTACTGCAACGATGCAGAATCACTAGCAGAGCTTTCAAGCTCTATGGCGCTGCCTATTTCGGTTCGAACGGCCCATAGGATTATAAACGACGAAATTAAACCACTGCCTTTGGTAATAACCGCTCTGAGCGGCTCTCAGCAAACACAGCAGCCTCAAACCTTATCTCGTGCAAACACGTCACAAAAGAAGGATCGAAACCTTCGTAAAATAAAATTTAGTTCAGAAGATCTTGCGTCATTTAAAGATGCCGTTGGGAAAGATTATTCTTCTCTCGCGAACCAATACTATCTGGATGATGCGGTCGATATTGACATACGGACTCGAAATAACGAACTTATTGTTCGCATACCTCTTCAGCAACAAGAATGAGGTATATAAAGTTCGTGATTCTTTTTGTATATGTATGAGAGTTGCGAATAGTTTTGATACCGTAACGGTGTTCTGCCTATGCATCGATCACGTTCCGATCGTTGATTAGGATTATAGAACTGATTAAAATGTGTTAAACGAATTGCAAACACACAAAATACGTAGGACACAAGCACTCTGAAAGACACATGCCATGGTAACAAATTTAGAAAATTCGTCATCGGAATCATCTTATGGTGGATGTTTGAAAGTATCATCAAAATCTTCTCCTGCTTCAGTTGCAGGTGCCATTGCGGGCATGATGAAAGATGGCCAAACTGTTGAAATTCAATCTGTTGGCGCAGGTGCGGTCAACCAGGCCGTCAAGGCAATCGCTATATCTCGGGGGTTTTTATCGCCGGTAGGGATTGAAATTGTTTGCGTGCCTTCGTTTGCTGATGTCGTGATCGATGGTGAATACCGCACGGCTATTCGTTTTTCTGTTGAGTCTCGCATTCCCCTGCAGAACAAGCCCTACGACGCTTCGCAGACCCCCAAAGTTGATCCTTCATAAGTACTTCATCGAAAAGAGTGTTGCGTGACTTCTCCGTTTCCTGTTATTGACACTACTTCAACGTTTCCTTTGACTGAGATTCCCGATTGGGAAGATTCTCCGTTTACTTCCTTGAGAGGCACAACGTTTACGATCGTGACATTTGGTTGTCAGATGAACAAGCACGACTCTGAGCGTATCGTTGGAATAATGAATGCCTTAGGATCACGTCGTGTGTCTACAATTGAAGAATCAGACATTATCATTTTTATGACCTGCTGCGTTCGCGAAGCGGCTGATGTTCGTCTCATGGGTCAAGTTGCGTCACTAAAGAACATACCGCTGCGTCCTCATGCGCCTGTCTCAAAGCGTGTTGTTGTTATCGGTGGATGCATTGGTCAGCGTGATGGAGAAGAGCTTCCAGAAAAGCTTCCTCATGTTGATGTTGTATTTGGCACATTTAATATTGCAAGTATGCCGCGTCTCATTCATGAGGCAATTACGTCTGGTGGACATCGGGTAGAAATTCTTGATCAGGCATCTTCGTTTCCAACCGATCTACCTTCCCAGCGAGAGTCTCGATGGTCAGCATGGTTGCCTATTTCCATCGGATGCAATAACTTTTGCACGTTTTGTATCGTGCCCTATGTGCGTGGTCGAGAAAAATCACGAGCCCTCGAAGATATCGTTTTAGATGCCAAGCGTCTTGTCGCCGATGGAGTAAAAGAGATTACTCTCCTTGGGCAAAACGTTAATTCGTATGGGCGCGATATATACAAAGAGCCACGTTTTACTCAGTTGCTCTACGAAGTAGCCGATACGGGTATCGAACGTTTACGTTTTGCAACATCTCATCCTAAAGATATTAACGATGATCTTATTCGTGCGTTTGGGGAAATCGATAATTTAATGCCTGCATTGCATCTTCCTGTTCAGTCAGGCTCAAACCGTATTCTCAAAGAAATGAATCGTCGCTATACCCGCGAACATTATCTTGGAATCATTAACAAACTTCGCTCAGTTAGACCCGACATTGCTCTTTCTACAGACATTATCGTAGGCTTTCCAGGAGAGACAGAACAAGACTTCCAAGATACGTATGATCTTGTTGATAAAGTAGGATATCACCAGGTGTTTACCTTCATCTATTCCAAGCGTGAAGGCACTCCTGCAGCACGTATCGAAGATTCTACGCCTCACGAGGTTATCCAAGAGCGCTTTGATCGTTTGGTTGACCTCGTGCAAAATCATGCTTATAAAGCTAATCAGTCGGATAACCACGCCATAGTGCCCGTCTTAGTAGAAGGGCATTCAAAACGCGATCTTCGTGTGTTGGCGGGAAGAAGCCCCAAGGATCAAACGGTACATGCGCCTATTCCTGATGGTATGAGTATTACTGATTTGCAAGGAACGATTCTCAATGTGAAAATCGAGGAAGCTCGTGCGTGGTATTTACGAGGAGAGGTTCTTTTGTGAGTAGCCTCGCACTTGCAATCTTAGGTCCCACAGCATCAGGCAAATCAGAACTTGCACAGCGTGTTGCGCGTGATCTGTCAGGCGAGATTATATCGGCTGATTCGATGCAAGTGTATCGTGGCATGAATATCGGTACAGCAAAGGTAGGTCCTGAAGAGCGGCAGGTTCCTCATCATATACTCGATATTCTTGATCCTGGTCAGCCTTTTTCTGCGCAGCAATATCAAGATCAAGCACGAAAAACCTATTCTGAAATTTGCGAACGCAATCACGTCGCCATATTTTGCGGAGGTACTGGATTCTACATTCAAGCAGCACTTGAAGATATGCGTTTTCCAAAAGGAGAGCAAGAAAACAATCCCGTACGACAACAGTATGAACAATTCCTTAAAGAACACGGTTCACAAGCGCTTTGGGATAGGCTACATGAAGTCGATTCCAACTCAGCACACTGTATTCATCCTAACAATACACGTCGCGTGATTAGAGCGTTTGAAATGCTGGCAGAAGGCATTTCCTATGCAGATCAAAAAAAGAATATAAAAACCTTGCCTGAAGTAATTCCTTCGCTTCGGTTTGGTTTGCAGCGAGATCCTGCACATCTTGCACACAGAATAGATGCTCGCGTCGATGAGATGATAGAACAAGGCCTTGTAGACGAAGTTGCATCTTTACTCAATGTAGGGTTGCGTGATGCAATCACAGCCCCTCAGGCAATTGGCTATAAGGAAATAGTCTCGTATCTTGACAACGAGATATCCCTTAGTGATGCAATTGAACGTATCAAGGTTGCAACACGGCGCTATGCTAAACGGCAACGTTCTTGGATGAGGCGTGACCCATCAATTGTCATGCTGGATGCTGATGCGTTAACGATGGATCAAATGGCATCAAAAATTGAAAATGCGTACACACAGAACGTTACAATGGAGTAACCATAAAAAAGCAGTAGAGACACCTTTAGGCGATAGGAAACAAATACAGTGGAGCTTTCATTTTCTAAATTACACGGATTAGGTAATGACTTTGTTGTTATCGATGATTTTCAAAACGAACTTGAGCTGAGTGTTGCACAGGTGCAGCATCTGTGTGATCGCCATTTTGGAATCGGCGCCGATGGTGTTATCCTTGTCCGTCCTTCACAGAGACCTGAGTGTGTAGCATACATGCACTATATTAATTCCGATGGCACCCTTGCTGAAATGTGCGGCAATGGCATTCGTTGCTTTGCGAAGTTTCTCGTGGATCATAGCTATGTTGATGCTTCAGTTGGATCGTTTATGGCAGACACCAAGCGTGGACCTCTAACGCTGAGCTTTAGCTGTACGAGCGATGGCTTGCTTGATCAGGTTACGGTCGACATGGATGAACCTATTTTTAAGAATGAACTGATTCCAACAACCCTTTCCCAAACAACTAGTTCTTATATTGATAGAGAAGGCGTGTTTGAGCAAACCCTGTCGTCTCCTTGGGGTGATTTTGCATTCACTTGTGTTTCAATGGGCAACCCTCATGCAGTGTGCTTCCTTGATGATATTAAAAGCCTGCCAGACGACTGCTTCGCCTCTCACGACAAATCTTTGGATACCTTCAACCTTGATGCAATAGGATCTTATTTTGAATCTCATAAGGTATTTCCCGCTAAAAGCAATATAGAGTTTATTGTTACCAAAGAAGATGGTCTTCATATGCGTGTGTTTGAACGAGGCTGCGGTGAGACCCTTGCGTGTGGCACGGGGGCATGTGCATCCCTAGTAGCAGCAGTCGCTACGGGAAGATCGGCTCGTCATAACATGCTGCATCTTCGCGGTGGTAGTTTAGACATTGATTGGAAAGACAACAATCATGTATTTATGAGCGGCCCTGCTGCTCAGGCATTTACAGGTAGCGTAGAGGTGTAAGTGCGGACTATATGTCAGACTATATTTTTGACGAAGTAAAACAACACGGCCCTTCTACCATTATTGAAAAGCCTCGCGAAAGGGCTGTTTTGGTGGGCGTAGAACGACCGAATCAAGAATGGAGCCTTGAGTCATCCTTGGCTGAACTTGAACGCCTTGCTTGGACTGCAGGGGCTGATATGGTCGCTCAAACCACACAAAGACTTGATTCTCCCAATCCACGCACCTTTGTAGGAAGTGGTAAGGCAGAAGAAATCGCCCAGTTGACTCGCTCTTATGCTGCCGATGCAGTGATCTTCGATGATGAGCTCACTCCTTCTCAACAATCAAATCTAGAAAAGATTATGGGAAAAGGCGTTAAGGTGATTGATCGCACCGCTTTGATTCTCGATATCTTTGCTCTTCATGCTTCAAGCAAAGAAGGACGTTTGCAAGTTCGTCTTGCTCAAAATCAGTACCTATACCCACGTTTGCGTGGTATGTGGGCGCATCTTGCGTCTAATCGTATGGGCGGTGGCGTAGGTTCACGCTTTGGCGAAGGTGAGTCGCAACTCGAGGTTGACCGTCGTTTGATTCGTAATCGAATTACCTCTATCAAACGAGATTTGGCACGTGTCTCTAAAAAGCGTGATCTGCAAAGAAAGCAGCGAAACGAGTCGGGCATTTTCAAGGTTGCTCTTGCGGGGTATACCAATGCAGGAAAATCAAGCTTATTAAACGCAATGACAGGTTCTGAGGTACTCAGCTACGACAAACTCTTTGCAACGCTTGATTCAACGACGAGACAATTGGTGTTGCCCGAGGGTAGGGAAGTGACGTTAAGCGATACGGTTGGGTTTATCCAGAAGCTTCCGACCACCCTTGTTGAAGCATTTAAGTCTACGCTTGATGAAATCAATGGGGCAAACCTGATTCTGCACGTGATCGATGCATCAGATGATCAGTTTGTGCGACAGATGGAAACAGTTTCAATGGTTCTTGAACAAATTGATGCACACACAATTGGTCGCATTGAAGTGTTTAACAAAATAGATCTCTTAGGTAGAGAGCAATACGAAATGCTTAAAATGCGCTATCCCCTTGCAAGTTTTATTTCAACGAAAACAGGAGAAGGACTCAGCGATCTTATTCGAAGAATTGGTGTTGTTGCTTCTGCGCAAGATATTCTTCTTGATGTACTGATACCGTATGACCGCGGGGATTTGGTGTCCTATGCCCACCAGCGCTGTACGATTCTCAGTGAAACGTACGAAGCAGATGGCACGCACTTGGTGGTACGCGCCAATGAACAAGCTCAAGCAAAACTACAGCCATTCAGTACACAAGAGCATGACCACGCTTAAATCCAAAAGAAGCTTTTCGCACACGCGGCCTTGCTATGCAACCACGCGTGTTGCTCTCAATAGCGCGCAGCAAATATGGGCACGATGTGGCATGTTATAGGGTGCAGAAATGTATAGGAACGTGAGCACTTGTTTCTTAGTACACCTTTCTCAATACAGCAACAACCTTGCCGACTATTGAGCAATCACGCGTAATAATGGGATCGAGAGACGAATTCTCAGGTTGTAATCGTATATGATCATGCTCTTTGTAGAAGCGTTTTACTGTGGCACCATCTTCAATAAGGGCAACAATTATTTCACCATTATTGGCAACTTGCTGTTGTTTTACCACGACGTAATCGCCATCATTAATGCCGGCTTCAATCATGGAATCACCATGTACTGCCAAAATAAATGAAGCAGAATCACCAACAAGTTCTGTAGGCAAGGTCATTGTAGATTCAATGTTTTCTTCAGCAAGGATAGGCTCTCCTGCAGCAACATTGCCTACGAGAGGCAAAGAAAGCGTGGTATTAAAGGCCTCAGAACCATACGTAGGGGTAGGCTGTTTCGGATGAGCAAGAGCAATCGAGCGAGACTTAAGAGGGTCTCTTACAATATATCCCTTGTCTTCGAGCGTGTTTAAATGAACGTGAACAGTAGAGGGGGAGGATAGGTTTATTGCATCGGCAATTTCTCTAACCGTGGGGCCGAACCCCTTTTCTTGAATATAGGATTCGATGAAATTGTAGACACTTCGTTGCCGTTTGGTAAGTGGTGCATTCATAACATTTCCTCCAAATACGAACTTTTGTTCGAATTTATATTGACAAGAACATATGTTCGATTTATAGTATACACGAACAAAAGTTCTATGCAACTAAGGAGGGCTGTCATGAGCGAAAAGAATCTAAACTATCACATTGAAGGTACCGCAGCACTTAAACCAGAATCTCGTAATGCTCATGAACAAGCGTGTATTATTTCCTTTGACGCGGTGCGCACTCAGCATGAATACGCTGAGCCTCATACCTCTCTTGTTAATACCTGCAAAGCTAAACTTTCGCATGATCCGCTTTTGGGTTCTATGAAAAACGCCCGTAAGAATGTGTACTCTTTATCTCGGGCAGACCAAAGCTTTTTTGTTAAGTCATTTGTGTACATTGTGCTCTTTGGTCTTGTGGTTATTCTTATTGGATCATAACTTTGACCACCATATTTTGTATACTAGTATGAGTTCAGACTGTAAAAGGAGTTCTCATGCGTTGTCCATCTTGTGGTCATTTGGAATCAAAAGTCGTTGATTCGCGTCCTGCTGAAGAAGGATCTTCTATTCGTCGCAGAAGAGAATGTTTGTCGTGCGGTGCTCGATTTACTACATACGAGCGTATGGAATCTTCACCTTTGCTTATCATTAAATCTGATGGTTCTACAGAAGAATACGACCGTCAAAAACTCTTTAGAGGGTTGCTTATCGCGTGCGCAAAACGTTCCGTGTCTCCTGAACAGATTCATCATCTCATTGACAATATTGAAGGGGAACTCAGAAATATCCCCACACGAGAAATTACCTCAAAAGAGCTTGGAGATAAAGCTTTAGAGCGACTCGCTTCGGTTGATGAAGTCGCCTACATTCGCTTCGCAAGCGTATATAAAGACTTCAAGAATATCGATGAATTTAGAGAAGCTCTGAAAGGATTCTAATATGCCATCACAATGCACCGGCCATACTATTCCAACTCAACGCTTGTCTCAAGATGCGGTCATTCCGTCTCAAGGATATGTAGGAGATGCCGGATATGACCTGTGCGCAAGTATCGGTATCACACTGAAACCTTTTGAGCGCACCTTGATACCAACAGGGCTTGCGCTTGAAATCCCGTATGGGTATGCGGGGTTTGTTGTTCCTCGTAGTGGTTTAGCAATAAAGCAGGGTTTATCTATTGTGAACACTCCTGGATTGATTGATAGCAACTACCGTGGAGAGATTAAAGTAATTGCCATCAACCTTGATCCACATAATGACATAACCGTAACTCCGGGAGATCGCATTGCTCAACTGGTTATCATGAAGGTAGAATCTTTAACATTTCAGGAAGTATATCAACTCGAAGATTCCGATCGAGGGACGGGCGGTTTTGGTTCAACCGGCATCTCGTCACGGTAAGTTTTAGGTATTAAGACCTATTCTGATGTCTAAACGGGTCTTAGAACGCGTTCTGTGGGCTCGTTTTGCGGTATATGGGATTTTCTCCGTACATGGAAGTACTTAGCAGCCAAATTGTTTAGATAAGCTGGGTGCATCGTATCCTATACAAAAGAAAGATCTCATTCTCGTATTATCCGTTAGGTTTTACGTGACGTAGCTAGAACTATTTACTGCAAAGTTGTCCATTAAGGATATGCATAAAGATTTCTATACGACATGTGATAATATATGTTATGTAAACCTAGGTGTTTTTTAACCGAATGCTCTCTTATATCCAGAGTAGGATCTTTGTGCGCAAAGTTACGCTATCTAAATATGAAATGTAGTGATACCATCTAGCTTTGTGAAACGCTCTGGCGCTATGCGCTTACTTGATGTAAGCATATACGTCAAATTGGCGTGGCTATACTTTAATAAGGCCTCGGGCTTTATTGTTTATCTACCCCTTAGATTGTGTTTAGAGATATAAGGAGAAAGTTCATGTTTAATCCCGTAGAAGATCCGTACTGCAAGTTAGATAAGTTTGCTGCTAAAAATGGCATGGTCATCACCGAAGTCGGAGATAATCATGCAAAGGCTCAAATGACTATCGATGAATCATTCCTTAATGGAATCGGTATTCCTATGGGAGGCTGCTACTTTACCTTAGGTGATTTTGCTTTCGGAGCAGCCAATCACTACACCAGCAACGGCGTTGTAACCCTAGATTCTTCGATTGATTTTATTGCTTCTGCCAAAGTCGGTGATACCGTGACGGCTACCTGCACCCAAGTATCTAAAGCACGAAAAATTGTTCGTAGCCTTATTGAGATTCGTGATCAAGACGAGAAATTGCTTTGCGTGATGCGTTGTACGGGATATCTCAAAGAAACTTGGGACTAAAACCAAGGAGCATTATGGTGGTACATCCAAAAAGACCTTCTGTTCATTCGAAAAAATCGTTTTCAAGGTTTACGCCTAGCCTTGCCTTTCAGATTGCTGGTCCCCATACTTGGGTTGCTGCCATAACACCTGTTTTGCTTGCGTATACATATTCGGCTATCACCTACTCAAGTAATCTTCATATCCTCTCGGCGCTGATTCTTCTCTGCATTGCTGTGCTTATGCAATCAGCCGTTAATGTGCTCAACGATTACTTTGATTACCGGAAAGGTACTGATTCATTGGATAATTCATCAGAAGATCCCTTTGATGCGGTCCTTGTCTACAACAACCTCAATCCTCGCACGATGTTGGCCTACGCAAGCATTCTTTTAGTCGTTGCAGCGTTGCTTGGCTTTTATTTAGTATATGTCACTGATTGGAAGCTTCTTGTTATTGGCATTATTGGGGCTCTTGCCGTCGTGTTGTACTCGGGCGGCAAAACGCCAATTTCCTATCTTCCCATCGGCGAGTTAGTCAGCGGTGTTGTCATGGGTGGCTTGATTGTCCTTGCAGGCTGTTATGTATTATCGGGAGTTTTGGATATTGCCGTACTGTTGGTCTCAATCCCCTGCATTATTGGCATTGGCATGGTGCTTTTCACTAATAATTGCTGCGATATCGAAAAAGACCGAGCCGCAAAACGTAAAACGCTTCCTGTTGTTTTAGGACGCACGAACGCACTTTCAGCCTATCGTTTAGTACTGGCACTATGGATCGTCGCTATTGTTGCAATCGTAGGGATTTTTTATGCGCCCGGTATGCCGTTTCTTATTTTGATGGTACTTGCAGCATTTCCCGTGTTGCGAGCTCTTCTGACTAACCCATTAAACCAACAATCGCGCGATGCAGCCATGTCTCAAATTGTAAGCCTCAATGCATTGTTGACATGTTTTTATTGCCATGCCCTTGCCTGCGGATCATTTATACAGTGGTTTTGATCACTCGTTTTTGACTCAAGCTCGAAAGATCAGCTTCACGTACCAATTCATCAAGACTACAAGGCTGAAGATCAGCCACTAATCCGGCGGTATATGCAAGGTGCCCCAGAATATCTTGAGCGCTGATTGTACCCTTTTCTCGAAGAGAAGCAATACTCAAAGACTTATCGCGCTTAGCAAGACGCACCCCTTCCCGATCGTATAACAGCGGAACATGCCCGTAGTCTGGCTGAGAAAATCCAAGACATTTCTGTAATAAGATCTGTTTTGCACAAGACGGAAGTAAATCAAGACCACGAACGACAGACGTAACGTGCATAGCGGCATCGTCAACAACGACCGCCAACTGATATGCAAAGACACAATCCGCTCGTCGCACAACAAAGTCCCCTACCTCGGCTTGCAAATCAAATGACTGCGTCATCTGAAAGCAATCATCAAAAACTATCTGCGTATTCGGTACCGCAATACGCATTGACGGTGACTTTTTCTTGGCGCGCTGCTGTTGTTCGTCAGGAGAAAGATACTTACATGTTTGCGAATACACGAAATCCTGTCCTGAATGCGGCGCTGAAGCCGCATGAAGGTCTGCTCGCGTACAAAAGCACGGATACACCAATGCCTTTTCTTCAAGGCGTGAAAACGCCTCAAGATAGGCTTCTGTGCGGTGACTTTGATAGACAACGTCCCCTACCCACTCAAAGCCAAACCAATCGAAGTCACGGAATATTTCATCAATAAAATGCTGTTTTGAGCGCTGAGGATCTAAGTCCTCCATGCGCATTTTCATGATACCGCCTGCTTGTCGAGCAACAAGGTAAGCAATAAGGAAGGAAAAAATATTGCCTATATGAAGGTACCCAGAAGGTGTAGGAGCAAATCGTCCAACAACAGATTCGTTTTGAGCCAATATGTCTTGGGAAGCATCAGGACCAGTCATAGCAATAAAAAACATGCCTCGCACCTTACCGCAAAGGCATGTCATAGGTTACATTACATGAGCAACGTTAGGACCTGCGATCTGTAACGTGCTTTGTTTTTCCAGTCGTACGCTCAATACCGCCAGGTTCTACTAATTGCACCTCAGAGGCAACTAACATGGTTTCTTTGAGCTTCTGAGCAATATGCTTACGAAACGCATTCATCTCTTCATACGAATCCGTAAATGCTGAAGGCTCAAGCTCCACTAGAACCTTCATCCTGTCAAGTCCCGTATCATTATCGACTTCGATGCGATAGAACGGAGAAACACCTTTGATACCGGAGAGAATATCTTCAACCTGTGAAGGGAAAACGTTCGTGCCACGGATAATAAGCATATCGTCACTGCGCTTGCGCACTTTTTTCATACGTGCATGAGTACGTCCACATGCACACCGCTCGGTGACCACATACGTTAAGTCATGCGTACGATACCGCAAGACCGGGATTGCCTGTTTATCAAGAGGAGTGAGCACAATCTCTCCCTCACAGCCCTCTTCAACTTCTTCACCTGTTTCGGGATCAATGACTTCCCACAAAAAATGATCTTCTGCAATGTGCTGCATATCGCGACACGAGAGGCACTCTCCCGAAACACCTGGTCCCATAACTTCGGTAAGTCCGTAGTTATCGGTGCATGTGATATGCATGCGTGATTCAATTTCTTCTTTCATTTTTGGAGGACACGGCTCGCCACCAAAAAGACCAATTCGCAGGTTGCTTTTCGCCCAATCAAAACCAGCTTTTTCTCCCACCTCGCACATATGGAGCGCATAGGAAGGTGTCGCAATGAGTACCGTCGATCCATAGTCTTGTATCATCTGCAAATGCCGCTCGGTATTTCCTGAACCTGCGGGAATCATCATGCATCCGAGTTTTTGAAGACCATAGTGCAGGCCAAATCCACCCGTAAACATGCCATATCCAAAGGCCATTTGTGCTCTGTCACCAGGTGTAACGCCTGCCATAGTTGCAAGACGCGCAATACATTCGCTCCAGATTTCCATGTCGGATTGGTTGTATCCGACCACAATAGGCTTGCCCGTAGTTCCAGATGAAGCATGAAGCTCCACTACCTCTGAGAGAGGGACAGCGAAGAGTCCATAGGGAAAAGTATCACGCAAAACTGTCTTGTCGGTAAAGGGTAGCTTACCAACATCGCTGAGCGTTTGAATATCCTGAGGAGACACGCCCAACTCATTCATTTTGTTTCGGTACCACTCAACGTGATCGTAAACATAGGAAACTTGTTTTTGTAATTTCTTGAGTTGAAGATCGCGGATTTCATCTCGAGACAGGGTTTCAATTTCGGGCTGATAGAAATTTTGCGTGCTAGTCATAATGAAAGGCATTCCTTTACTTCAACTCATCTTGATTGATGAGACGGATATCATGATTACCGAGCAGTTTTTCAACAGCTTCAGGATCGTCTACTCGAAAGACAATATACGTAGCAATCAGAGAATAACTGTACGTTATATTGATTTTTGCATTCGCTAAAATTCCGAAGACGCGAGCAAGCTCGCCAGGCTTATCAACAAGCTCCAAACACACCACATCGGTAAGAGCAACTGCAGCTCCCCTATCCTTAAGAACCGCACATCCTTTTTCGGGGTCATCAACAACAAAGCGCACGATACCGTAGTCGCCCGTATCAGAACAACTAAATCCGCGAATACTTACCCCCGCTTCCTGCAGAATATCGAGATTACGTTTCAGGTGACCCGGCTGACTTTCAACAAAAACGCTTATCTGCTTAATGCTCATGGTGTTCTCCTCGCGCATGGGCCGCGCCCCGTCTGAAGGCTTCAATATTGATATCGATGGTTTTAGGAGGAACTTTTTCTCTGATGGCACGTTCCCAAACCTCTTGAGAAAACGGAAGTGAAACGGAAAGGGCTCCCAATAAGACCACATTAGCACATTTCACCGTACCTGCCTCTTTGGCAATGTCGCTTGCGGGTACCAAAGTGGCATCATAGCGTATGAGACGCTCATGTGCTTCATGAGGCATCTCAGCGTTTCCCGTCAATACCGGCAGAGGCTTGATAGTTTCATCATTTACCACTAACGAGCCACCAACCTTTAAGAACGATATATTGCGCAGCGCTTCGGTGGTTTCAAACGAAACAATGCTATCGGCACAGCCTTGATCACAGAGCATAGTCGAGACCTTGGTACCAAAGCGAACAACGGTAGTTACCGCACCGCCCCGCTGAGCCATGCCATGAATTTCCGAAACTTTACAATCATTGCCCTCAGATAATGCCGTGCGTGCAAGCAAATCGGCAGCAGTAATGGTACCCTGCCCTCCGACACCACACAGCAGGATAGTGTATACCTCTTGTTTAACCATAGTTACGCTTCCTTACGGGGTTGAATTGCATCGAACTTGCAATACTGTCGACATTGATCGCAGCCAATGCACAAATCAGGATCAATGGAGCACACGCCTGTTTCAGGATCAGTTGCGATCGCAGAACACCCTAATGTTTTACACACACCACAAGCAGTGCAGTTCTCGATGTCTACACCATAGGGTTGTTTAGGAGATTTATCTAATAAAACGCAACTACCCTTAAAGACAATAACGTCAAGATCGTCATTTTGTGTTGCTTGTTTTAAGGTGGATCTGACCGCATCAAGATTAAAGGCATCAACACTATGAACATGATCAACACCAAGGGCTTCAAGCAATGCAATAATATTGAGTTCATTGCTTTCACGATGCTGAAGCGTAATGCCGTTGAAGGGGTTTCCCTGCTGTCCAGTCATCGCCGTTGTGCGGTTATCCAAAATACACACCGTACCGGTACCCTTGTTATAAATCGTATTGATAAGAGAGGTAATGCCTGAATGTGCAAAGGTAGAATCACCAATAACAGCAACAACAGGACGATGCTTTCCCTCTAAGGCCAATTCAAAGCCGTGGGCCATTGACACTGATGCACCCATATCAACCGTCGTATCCATAGAAGACAAGGGCGGCAGAGCACCTAAGGTGTAACAACCAATATCGCCTGTCACGATAGCCTTGAGGCGCGAGAGCTCCTTAAATACAATACGATGAGGACATCCAGGACAGAGCGCTGGTGGTCGATTAGGGATATCGTTTTCAGGCTCGCGGTGATCAGGCAACGCAAGTCCTAATGAAACTCTAATATGGTTGGGAGAGAGCTCGCCATCAGGAGGGAGAGGCACCTCAAATGATGATACATTGATGCCACACGCCTTTACTGCATCACTGAGATAAGTGGACCCTTCTTCAATGACGTAGAGCGTATCTACCGAATCAGCAAACATACAAAGCGATTTTTGAGGAAGTGGCCACACAACACCTAATTTGAAGATGTCAAGATTAGGGCACGTCTCTTTAACTTGCTGATACACCGCACCCGAACAGACAACGCCGATACGCGGTGCTCCCTCTTTTTGATCTGCGCGTTCAACAACGTTATAGGGCGCCGTTTCAACCCAGGATTTCAGCTCCTCGATACGCTTAACCAAGTCTTTACGACGAGGCTTTGCAAACGCAGGCATCATAACCCATTTGCCAGGATCTTTTTTGTAGCTCTTTTTGGCACACGCAGTACGATCCGCAATTTCAACAGGAGTTTTAGTATGAGAGATACGCACCACAGAGCGAATCATAACAGGTAGATCGAAACGTTCTGAGAGATCATAAGCATCTTTTGCAAAGCGATATGCTTCAGAAGAATCTGAGGGTTCGAACATAGGAACAAGTGATGCCATAGCATAATAGCGCGAATCCTGTTCATTTTGCGACGAGAACATGCCCGGATCATCTGCTGCCAAAATAAGCATTCCTCCATTAACACCCGTATAGGCGGCGGTAAAGAGAGGATCGGCACACACATTCACGCCGACATGCTTCATCGTAACAAGCGTACGAGCACCTGCAGCAGACGCACCAATAGCAACTTCTAGGGCAACTTTTTCATTCGTGCACCATTCAGCATAGACATCAGGAAATTGAGCAAAGGTTTCCATTGTTTCAGTAGAGGGAGTGCCCGGATACGCAGTGCCAATATGACATCCGGCCTCCCATGCACCTTGGGCTATTGCCTCATTCCCCGAGAGAAGCTTCATATGTAATTTCTCCTATTCAGCGTAGCGTAAAACAAAACACCCGATCTGAATAATGTCTCTATCAGCGAGCACAACATGATCAACATTAACATTGTTGACCCACACTCCATTGAATGACTCCGTATCTCTGATAGACCAGCCGTCACCGACACGCTCCAAGATGGCATGTTGACGCGATACCGTCATATCGTTAAGAAATACTTCGCACTTAGGAGACCTGCCAATGCTTGCAGAATCTCCTTCTAGCTGATAGACGATCCCCTCCTGCTTGCCATACAACACAGTCAAGGTTGAATTGGGAGCAGAAACGTTAAGGATATCAGTCTTTTCGGGCTCTAAAGATACTAACTTAAATTCCTCCGTCGCTTCCTGCAAACGATAGCCGCAAGCGGCACACGTCTCCTCCTGAGGATTAAGCGGACTATTGCAAACAGGGCATCCATCCATAGTTACTCCTTCAAACATCTTACGATGTGGTAATAGTGGCATTGGCTCCATAAATTAGTGGTGTTTCATTAAGTATTGTACTATCAGCAACTGTTTGTTCCCCATTGAAGCCTTTAATTAAACGTTGCCACCAAATTGAGATTCCTTCCAAGAAATTGGGAGCAGCACAATCTTCGGCAGCAATGATATCGCAGGTTGCAATAACTTCATTGTGCTGGTAGAACGTTGCCGTTCCTACCTTTTGACCTGCAACAACGTTGCCGCTGACCGTGTCGAATTCAAATTCTTGACTGACGTTACCATCCAGAGCAAAAACTTCAACACTAGCATCAGGATCAGCAAAGGTTGCTTTAAATGTTTTATCAATCCAACCCGAATGGCTTACGTATGCGACGACAGGAACTTCAGTCGTCTCTTCCCCATCAACACTATAGGATGTGGTCTCAGATGAATGAGCTAGTAAATAATCAATTGTATTATCAAACACCCAGTCATCAAGGGTTTGAGCATCGGTAAAGCGCTGTGTTTCAGAATTTGAATTGAGAACAATGGCGTAAATCGTGCATCCGTCACGCTCAACCGCACCCGCAAAGCACTCACCAGCTTTTTCGGTGTATCCCGTCTTGACACCACATGCTCCATCGTATGAGCCTAAAAGGGTGTCGGTTGATTCGATATCGATGTCAGCAGTGCTACCATCACGAGTCACTTGAATCGTCGTGGAATCGGTTGAAACAATATCTCTGAAAGAGTCGTATTCCATGGCAGCGGACACCATCGTAGCAACGTCGCGTGCCGTCGAATACATCTCATCATCATACTCATCGGTATCAAGACCATGCGGATTGGCAAACAGCGTATTGTCCATGCCAAGGTCCGAAGCCATTTTGTTCATCGCGTAGACAAACGCATCATAGGCATCATCCGGCACGTCAGTATCACCATCTCCTTCAAGCTGTTCAGCGATGCTATCACCCATTGATTCGGCAATAGCCTGCGCCGCATCATTGCCCGAGGGAATCATGAGCGCTTTGAGCGCCGTCTCTAAGGTCATAGTGTCGCCTGCCTGCAACATAGCTGACGATTCGCCAATACTTGCCGCGGTTTCGCTTACCGTAATAGTTATTGAATCAAGATCACCATAGGTCAGCGCTACCAAAGCCGTCATGACCTTGGTAATGGAAGCAATATGAGTTTGTGTGTCAGCATCTCGCTCGAAATAGACCGTACCCTCATCGTCAATCACATACGCATATTCCGCAACAATACTCGGGCAGCTATCGGACGTTAATCCACGTGACTCAACGGTCAAGCCCGATATAACATCGGATTGTCGTACATCAGCATAGGCATACGCAGGGAACACAAATGTTGCTAGTGATACGCTGAGCAACAATGTGCAAAATGCCGCAACGATGCGCCGCACAACACTATGTTGAAAATCAGAACAAGAAGCCATAGCACTCTTTCACGTGGTGTCTATATAAAACAGCAGATGTTAGCTTATCACCAATACGGAACAAAGGTGTGTACTTAATTGCCTCTACACACGGATTCGCTACGAGTTACCCGCTAAAAAATCATACTATGAGCTCGCAGTGCCGCGAACAATAACTTTGTTACGAGGTTGATAGGTTGAGCTAAAGACGTCCTCATGCAACACTTCACCAGACGAATCGGTGACGATGCGTGTAATGGTAATACTGCTTCCATTAACGCCCGTCGTTTCAACATATTCAGTACCTTCCGCAAGTGTATCGTCATCTTCGTACTCTACAGAATACTCTTCGCCTTCTATCCACTCTCCATATTCAGTTGTAACCTCATAACCTGGATCAACACCCCACAAGGTTGCAGTTACCGATGAGTCGGTATAAGTCATGGTGAGCAAGACATCAGAGGTTGAGTCATTTTCCCAAACAAGATCCAAATATGGATAGGCAATTGCCGCATCGCGACCATCAGGATAGCTATCCATACGAAGAGAATGATTATGACGCTCAGTGATAGGATAGCCTGCTACATACACCGCATTAAAGACCGTGGTTGCCACCTGACAGATGCCCCCACCAATCGCATCAGAATATTCGCCGCCAACAATAGCGCCGGCATCTTGATAACCTTTGTCTACGGTTGCTTCTCCAGCGGTGTCATTAAACGACCACGAGCCATCATTCGCTTTGATGATTGAATTGTTAAGCAAACTTGCAGCAACATGAATGTTGTTTACACGTGCTTCAGCGCCCGATGAGTATTGAGTAGTAAATGTCGAGACTTCAACTACAAGCCCCAAATCTTTCGCATCTTCTAATGAAAGCTCTGAGGGCAGATCAGTTGAGGTAAGCTCCACACTCGGAACATCAGTCAGTTCTTCTTCAGTGAAAAAGCTCTCATTCATAAAATCAACGGCATCTGATACCAGCGGAATAGTTCCGGTAGCATTGCTTCCCACCGTTATTTCGCCGCTATCATCTGCAGTAAAGGTGATTTCAAAGTCATCATCAATATTTGATTCAAAAACGCTTAGAAGAGAGCGCCTAGCTTCATCTTCTTCAAAATAAGGTGTGAGAACCCATTCATCTCCCTCTGCGTCAATCGATGTTACTATCCATGAAGCAAGTTCGCTGCGCTCCGCTTCCCAGGTTTGATCCTCGTAGGAAAAGACGGCACCCTGAGAAATCGAGTTATTAACGATATCCGCCACATCTTGTGCTTGGGACTGTGTTATGCGAAGCGGCATATATTCAGTTTCAAGCACATACGTCACCGATTCACTATCACCAAAATACGTTGCATTGAGACGCGAGATGAGCCAATCAGAGGTCACTTCGTTTCCGTCATTGCCATCAGTCACTGACGCTATGCCATCATCGTCAAGTTCAATGTTGTAATCTACACGCTTATTTCCTACCGTATCGGTCATCTCATCAAGCAGAGATTCAAGAGACGCTTCATTAAACGTACAAGTCGGCTCAAGGTTCCAGCCCGATATCATAGCTTGGAGACGAGCGATCGGTCCTCCTTCATCTCTTCCTACAGAAAAGGCTTCATCAACAATAGCGTCAATGTTAAAAGTAGCGTCAACACTATCAGCAGGAACCGTCCAGCGAATTCTAGTATCCGCAGATTCTTCGTCCGTAATCTGATCATCAATACTTTCGGACGTATCCGTTTCATCAGCATCGAGATCATTCTGAGATGCATAGAACACAGGAATGTTTTCGCTGATACGAGAAGAGTAATGGTCGGAGACAGCGGTGATTGCCTCGTCTTTAGTCATGTTTGAAACATCAATTTCGCCAATGGTAACACCTGAATAGATTTTGTCTCCATTGAGAATAGAATCAATACCATACGCAGCTGCACAAACTATGACTACTACCAGCAAAGAGATGATTGCAGGTTTGCGAAGCAAGAGCGGGCGTTTCTTTTTATTGTTTTTATCAGAGGAGTTGCGAGACATGCGGTGCGTTCGCTCAGTTTCTTCATGCGTCAAGCGATTTTGTCCCGATTTCGTTTTTTGACTAGGAAGAGCATGAGTAAACGCAAAGGCAGATTTTTTCTGCTTCGTGTATACATGTTCTGAAAAGTTTTGCCGTGCAACATATTCTTGAAGGCTCGATGAAGAAGAATTCTTCCTTTTTTTGCCTAATTTCTTTGTTTCACTATTACCGACATGAATACTGCCGATTTGGCTCGTCGAGCCACTATCTTGATTTACGCGGGTTCGTTTTCTTCCTGCACGAATTTCATCAATTTGTCTCGATGCACGAAGCCGTGAGGCACCCGATTCGCTGTAGCTTTGTGGTGAACTTTGATGATTACTATAGGCGCTCTGTCGTGAGCTACGAGCTTGCCGTTGACGAGATTCAGAACGAGACAACGAAGATGCTCGAGAAGGAATCCTTCGGTGAGGTGTTCGTTTAGAGGGTTGTGAATGATCAGCCGACATCAAATGAATCCTTTATATCGTCCGTTTGTCACTATGATTGATTCTCGTCCTGTTTTAGGATGCTTCTCGCTCTTGAGCTTCCTTTACTCCTTGAATGGCTATAAAGATATAGTACGACGTCGTGAATACGAGCAAAAAGAGACCGCAATAGACAAACCAATACCCCCATGAATACATATCAGAATTGAATATTGGCAACCACGATACGTCAACTAAACCTAAACCAGGAAAAAGTGGTGTGTTGAGTAAAACGCCAGCAAAACCAACGTACAAACAAGTAGTTGCTACCTTGCCTAAATAAATAACAGGAACACGAACTTTCCAGCGACTCAGCAGGTAGGTTCCTCCTAAAAGCATGCCGGCATCACGGATAACCACAATAACAATAATCCACAGAGGAAGTCGTCCAACGAGAAAAAGACCAACGACACCCGAAATCATCAAAAAGCGATCCACGAAGGGATCAAGGAGTTGGCCCAAGCGAGACACTTGATTAGTTTTGCGAGCCACCTGGCCGTCAACCCAGTCCGTTGCCGCCGCTACTGCAAAAAGGAGCGTAGCAATGAGGTTTTGCCCATTGAGCAAGAGGATCAGAAAGGCAGGAATCATGCAAAGGCGAACAAAAGAAAGCACATTAGGCAACGTGAAAATTTTATTGCTTACTTTAGGTTCTTTGTTCTTCAATTTTGCCGTCATTACCTTTCCGTACCTCCACAAAAGAACCGGGCGCATAAGCCCGGTTCGCAAAAGACAGCGAAAACGAAAGAAGAATGGCTTATTCTTGTTTTGCAGCTGCTTCACGCGCAGCTTTTGCTTCTTTCGCAGCCTTGATTCTAGCAGCTTTTTCAGCTTCTTTTTGCTCGATGGCCGCCTTTTCTTCTTCCGAAGGCTCAGGCTTCGTGAACGTCACCGTCGATTTCTCCGTGCTCGGATGCACAAGAACTGGATCCATAGACAAGCACGTTTTTGGACACTCACGAATACAGGAGCCACACTGAATACAAGAGAAGCGGTCAATAGTCCAAGTCTCCATCTCTTTGTTTACCGTAATTGCATTAGTCGGACAACGCTTTTGACAAATACCACAATAGATACAGTCTGAAAAATCAAAATCGATAAGCCCCTTCATGCAGGCAGGATGTTCAGGCTCTTCAAACGGGTACCGGATTGTTTCCGGCTTAGAGAAGAGCGACCTCAAGGTCATCTTTCCTAATTTGAAACCACCCATTGTCTACCCTACCTTTCTGTACAGCTAATGCAGGGATCGATTGTCAGTAAAATCATATTCACATCGGCGATCTCACAGCCTTTGAGCGCCATAGTCATACCAGCAAGATTTTGTGAGGTTGGAGTTCGAATACGCATGCGTTCAAGATTTTTCGTACCATTACCGCTGCAGTAATAAAATACCTCACCGCGGGGTTGCTCTAAAATATTCACTGCTTCAGAGCCATCTTCTGGAGCACCTTTGACCGGAACATGGACTGGTCCATCAGGAATCTTATCAATCAACTCATTGATAATATCAGCCGATTGAAGAACTTCCAAAGCCCTCACTTTTACGCGTGCATAACAATCGCCCTGTGTATCCAAAATAGGCTCGAATGATGATAGTTCGCCATAGCCGCCAAGGCCCAAGCAGCGTACGTCGTTGTTGACATTACTTGCACGAGCAAAGGGTCCTACCATGCCGTAGGCAAAGGCGCTTTCTTCATCAATGCAGCCAACACCAACAGTGCGATTCTTCACTGAAGAATCTTTTAAGAAGGCATTACATAACTCGCTATATTCCTTCTTGAGAGAATTCAACGTATCTTTAATAGATGCAAGCATAGGAGCTTCAATATCCTTGGTTACACCCCCAATAAGGGTATAGGACAAAATAACACGTCCGCCTGCAACAGATTCAAAAATGTCAAGAATACGCTCACGCAAACGCCACGTATGCATAAATAAACTTTCGTAGCCAAACGCATCAGCAGCAAGACCCATCCACAACAAATGCGAATGGATACGTGAGAGCTCGTGCATGATGGTACGAAGATACTCAGCACGTTTAGGCACTTCTACGCCCATAAGCGTCTCAACCGCTTGGGCATACCCGTAGCTATGACCAAACGCGCAAATACCACAAATTCGTTCTGCCACGTAAATGTACTGATGGATGTCGTGGGTTTCAACGAGCTTCTCGAGACCACGATGAACGAATCCAATCTGAGGGAGAACATCAACTACGGTTTCATCCTCGACAACCAAATCTAAATGAAGTGGTTCAGGCAATACCGGATGTTGAGGACCAAAGGGAATGACTTGAGCTTTACCCATATTTACTCCCCTTCCTTTGTACTGTCTTGAGTAGAATCATCAGCTGTGGCGACCCGTTGAGCAGCTTTCTTTGCTCGAGCCTCCATAGCTGCGCGAACTTTTTGAGCCTTTTCCGGATCCATACCGGCAAGTTTCTTTTCCATGTCTTCCTCTGAAGGCACAGCAGGCGTTTCTTTTGCAGGCGCCTTATTGGTGGTCATGCCTTCAGCTTTTGCTTTGGCCTTTGCAGCACGTGCTGCTTTCGCCGCAGCAAGTTTTGCAGCTTTTTCGCGCGCGGCGAGCTGCTCAGGAGAAATAATCGTCATGGGAGCATCAACATTTTCAGGGAACTTATAGAAGTTACCCTTGAAGTCAAGAACGTTGCCTTCTATCTCAACGCCAAATAATTCATGCGCTTCATTCTCAAACACAAACACTGAAATAAAAAGCTCAGTTACAGAAGGAACAACCGTTTCATGCTTGACGATTCCGCCAATCTTGAAATTGACGATTTCCTCCCCCATAACGAAGGTATAAATTAGTGTTATAGAATCATCGCGCTCGAGCTTGGGCAAAATTTGATCGAGACGATATCCCTTTTCTTTATACTCCTTGCACGTATCAACAAGCTTATCAAGTGCCAAGGGTCGAAAATCCTGTTTCAGAGGCATTGTTAAGCACCTTTCTTCTGTTGAGCTTTCTGTTCCGCTACTTTTTTAGCCTTTTCTTCCAAAACGGCTACGCCCTGCACAACCGCATCAATAATTGCTTCAGGACGTATAGCGCATCCAGGCGCATAAACATCAACAGGAATTGCTTGATCAACGCCACCGATGACATTGTAGCAGTCGCGAAAGATTCCACCAGAGCACGCGCATACACCACAGGCAACGACAACCTTTGGCTCGATCATCTGATCGTAAATTTCTTTAACAACGCTAATATTGCGCTGACTGACACTACCGGTAATAAGAAAGATATCTGCATGCTTTGGATTGCCAGTATTGATTACGCCAAAGCGTTCGGCATCATACAGGGGCGTAAGCGCCGCGAGTACTTCAATATCACAACCATTGCAGCTTGATCCGTCATAATGAATAATCCAAGGAGATTTCGATACAGCAGACATATATTCCCCTTACAGAAAGATGAGCAATCCAATATTGATGCCGGCAAAAACGAGCGTTGCGATCCATGCGGACTTCAAAAGAATCTGCCATTTAACGCGAGCAAAGTTATTATCAATCCAAATCTCTAACAGATAGATTAACGCAACTGCAACGATCACAACAGGAATGCACCACAGGCTATCCCAGACAAAAAACATGCCAACCCAAGCGAGGAACAACACATTTTCACACCAATGCATGATGTCAACGTAGCCAAGTACCTTGCCTGACATCTCCGTCGTAACACCTTTTACCAGATCCTGATGCGCATGATGCGAATAGGAAAGATCGAAAGGAGACTTACGAAGCTTAATCGTCAAGATGTAGAGCAAACCTAAGAAAACACCCAGTGCAACCCCGACGATGGGAACCGGTAGATGAAGAACCGTCGATACATCAAAACTGCCAGTAGAAAGGAAGAATCCTACAGCAAGTAACAAGACCATCGGTTCATAGGCCATCACCTGAAGCACTTCACGATGTGCACCAACTTCTGCAAATGGTGAACGAGCAGCATACGCACCCATAATAAAGAGCATTTCAGCAAGGGTAACTACAAAGATGCACAACAGAATGTTTCCGCCGGAAAAGAAAATTCCTCCTGCGACAAACACGAAAAGCAACGCACAAAATACATATGTCCCAATGGCCGTATTTACGCTTGCATTTTCTTTACAGAATAATTTACGTACATCGTAGTAAGGCTGAAGAATGGGCGGTCCAACACGACCCTGCATACGTGCGGTTACTTTACGATCGATTCCATCAATCAAGCACCCTACTACGGTACCCACCACGGCAAAAAGCGCTGAAGCGAGAAGCGTGATGAGGATGGTAATAATAGTATCCATTCAAGTTCTCCTTCAGTTAGATAAGTCCATATGCTAGCGTGAGATAGATAGCCCACGCAAACGCAGCAACAAGCAAGATATAACAAGCAATCGTGCCTATTGGACGAATTCTTGCTTCACCAAACATAGACTCCAAATACCAATTTCGCGCGGTAGCTTCCGTGGGCTGCGAAAGGGAGTTAATAAATACGCGCTGTTCGTTATTAACCGATATACCAGAAAGATAGACATCAGTTTTACGAACATTACTCTTGAACTTGCGCATGCCACCCAGAAGAACAACCGCAATAACTACGCACATGATTGCGCAGAGATAGAGATCGTCATCAAGGATCGGCTGAATTGCGATTCCTAAGACAGATGCCACATACGGCTCTATTAAGAAATTCGAAATCAACGGAATAGTCATACAAGACACCAGAGCGAGCACGGTAAACGTCATCGTTGCAATCCACTCAGTGGGATTAACGGTTCTCTTCTCAATATTGTCAGGAGTGCCACTAATGCCAGCAAGCTTACCAAGCCACTTAGCCCAGAACATAAAGGTTGCAGCAGAACCAAAGGCAAGCATGAGAATTAACGCAAACTGTCTGGTGTCCACAAACGACACCAAGGTTGCCCACTTAGCAACGAGCATACCAAACGGTGCCAAGAACATGATGAGCATGCCTACGATCAACATGCGGGCAATGCGAGGCATCTTCTCGAAAAGCAGATCCATGCTCTCAATGTTTCGAGAACCAATGTGATGCTCAGCAGTACCAACACACAAGAACAGAAGACTTTTAGCAACTGCATGGAAGATAACCAGCATGATGGCTGCCCAAATAGCTTCAGCAGTACCAACGCCAGCGCAGGCGGTAATCAAGCCAAGATTGGCAACGGTGGAATATGCAAGCACGCGTTTGCCATTAGCCTGAGATATACCCATGATCGAACACAGCAAGAAGGTTATGCCTCCGACTAGGATCACGAGAAGCGATGGGCCAAATGACACCGCATAGATCGGTGCGCATTTTATCAACATAAAGACGCCGGCTTTTACCATGGTTGAGGAGTGCAACAACGCCGAAGTGGGCGTAGGTGCTACCATGGCTCCCAAAAGCCAGGTGTGGAATGGCATCTGTGCCGCTTTGGTAATACCAGCAAGGCTGAAACATGTGAGCGGCAAAACAACCATGGTCGGCGCGATAGTGCCAAACACGATGAAGTCCATAAAGTCAATGCAGCTAAGGGAATATGCCAAGTAGAACAGAGCTACAAGGAACGCAAGACCACCAACAAGATTCATGATGATCTGCCTAAAGGCGTTGTTGATAGCTTCGTCGGTTTTCGTAAACCCGATTAGCAAGAACGAGCACAAAGTTGTTACTTCCCACGCTGTAAACAACCAAACTAGGTTGTTAAAGAAGATAATGCCATACATTGCCGAGAGGAACGTAAACATCAAGGCAAAGAAGGTTGGCCTGCGATCTCGCTCATCCCCTTCAGAATGATGTACACCGAAATAGAAGTCATGCATATACCCAATGGAATACACGCAAATACCGGTACCGATGATACCTATAATCAGCGCCATAATCAAAGACAACGAATCTATGTACAGGCTTCGGGAACATTCAAGACCATGAGCAAACATAAACTCGTAGGCCAATATTCCAGCGATTTGCACGAGCGCTAAAACAATGGCAGCAATCTTACGATATTTGACGCCGTAGACAATAATCGTAATACCGATGACAATATCGACGGCAAGGCACACGTAGTCAACATACTCCGACTGGAACGTGAAATACGTACCGGAAGTGCCTAAATAGGTAATTGCAAGAACTACCGAAACAATTGCAATTGCAGCTGAGCCCACGTAGACAATGATGTTTCGGGGCTTGGTTGATCTAAAAATTAGAACCAAAGCTGCAATGACGAGTGGAAATAGGATAAGAAATCCAATCATTTCCATGGGCATCCACCTCTTCTGGATTCTTCAAGTATATAATCGCCCACACTGCGACCCAGACTAACTCTAAGTGGTTATAACCCATTCATCATCGTAGCCCTCGCGGACAAGCTGAAATGTTCGGTAAATGGAAATGCACCCTGACGAGCCACCCTAAAATCATCAGGATACATTCATAACTTCGAAAAATACCAAGAACTAGGAGATATCTCTTACCAAACGCTCCACATAGGGGGTTGCCGGATGATGCTTGACTACATCGGGTGTATCAAACTGTTGTAAAACACCACTGTCAATCACAGCTACTTTAGTTCCAAGCGTCATCGCCTCGTTAATGTCATGCGTTACAAACAGGACAGTGATATTGGTAAGGTCATGGATTCGCTTGATTTCATGTTGTAGAGAATTACGCGTAATCATATCTACAGCACCAAATGGCTCGTCCATGAGAAGAATTTTTGGCTTATTCGCAAGGGCACGAGCAATGCCGACTCTTTGCGCCTGCCCACCGGAAAGCTCATCGGGATATTTCTTTAAAAACGATGGATCAAGGTCCACCATTTCGATGAGCTGCAAGACCCGTTGCTTGATTTCAGCCTTATCAGCTTTTTCAAGACGCATCACATAACTAATGTTTTTGGCAACACTCATATGAGGAAACAAAACGCTGCCCTGAATAGAATATCCAATACTTCTGCGCAAAGAAATGAGATCAAACTCTTTTACATTTTTGCCATTGATGAGCACTTCACCTTGAGTGGGCTCAACAAGACGATTTGCCATCTTCATGAGAGTTGTCTTGCCACCACCGGAGCTTCCAACAAGCATCACAAATTCACCTGGATCGATAGAAAGACTCAGATTCTCGATCGCTAACACGCCGCTTCCCTCATCGTATTCTTTTGAGACGTTGCGGTATTCAATCATAGGATTCTGTGTATGCACCTGCTGATCTTGCTGATTCTTATCATGTGCCATCTGTGTATCCATAAGTGCTTACTCCTCAACTAATCCTGCTTCAACTAAGAATTCATGCGCCACATCTGCAGGATCTTCGCCGTCAGAATCAACACGGCTATTCATGTCGATCATTTCTTCATCAGTAAGAATGTCTTGCAGTTGCATAATAAGCTCTTCGAGTTCAGGATCGTTATCGTAGAGTTCTTGTCGTGCCACTACAACGGCATCATAGGAAGGGAAGAAGTTCTTATCGTCTTCCAGCACAACGATATCGGAGTCTTCTAGCTGGCCATCCGTAGTATAGATCGCTATAACGTCAACCTCACCAGCGTTGATAGCATCATATTTGAGGCCCTCTTCAAAGTCCTTGGTCGACGCGAAATCCATATCGTAGGCTTCGCACAGATCGTAATAACCATCATTTTCTCGTTCATAGAATCCTGAATTGCTTCCGAAAGTTAGCTGAGACGAAATTTCTGCAAGATCAGAATAGGTTTCAAGACCATACTCTTCAGCAATTTCGCTTCGCACGCCAAGACCATAGGTATTGTTAAATCCTAAGCGCGGATAAATGGCGAGACCCATATCCGCATAGCCTTCTTGGAGCTGCTCATACTGTTCATCAGTATTCTGATAGACCCCGTCGTACTTCAGAACATCGGTCCACGCCGTGCCGGCATATTCAATATATATGTCGTAATCGCCACTTTGAATTCCCGGCTGAATCGTTGAAGACGAGTTGCTTGATTCATACTCGACATCGTAATCAGTGTTTTCGCTGATATATTCTTCGAGCATCTCACCCATGATAAGGGACTCGGTAAAATTCATGCTCGTCACATGAATTGTTTTATCTGATTCAAGATTTGAAACAACGGCGTATCCAATGATTCCGACGAAAGCAACAGTCACAACGGAAGCTATTGCGATATTGCTAATCTTTGATCTCTTTCTATGCTTGCTGCTTTTATTGCGATAGAGACGTTTTTCCACCATTCCGAGCAACAGGTCAATGATGATGGCAAGCGCTGCAGTCAAAATTGATCCAACGAGTACCATGGCCATATTGTTCGTTGAAATACCACGAAAGATAGCCGTACCTAAGCCGCCAGCACCAATATAGGCAGCAATACTAGTAAGAGAAATAGTCATGGTGACCATATTGCGAAATCCCGACATAATGACAGGAAACGCGAGCGGCAATTTAATCTTATACAACATTTGCCAACGGGTTGAGCCCATACCAACAGCAGCTTCAATGATTCCTTGATCGATGTTAGATATGCCCGTATGGGTGTTCTTGACTATTGGAAGAAGGCCATATGCGGTAAGTGCAATAATTGCAGTTAGCTGCCCTGCGCCTGAAAAAGGAATCAACAAACCTAACAGAGCAAGCGAAGGAATCGTGTAGAGAAAATTAACAATACTGAGTGCCGGTTTAGCTAAGACTTGCTTTTCACTGATGATAATTCCAACAATCAGACCAATTACGCAGGACAGACAAATTGATATAACTGAGATCTCAAGATGCTGCAACAGCAACTCAAGAAAGAAGTCAGAACGTTCAAAGAACAACGAAATTGATTCTTCCAACACATATATCACACCCTTATTTGGAAAGCATTCTTAAAAACATCAATCAAACATGCACTGCTTAAAAATCGGAAGAAACAAAGACCTGCAAGACCGCAACAAGGCCTACAACCGTTTCCTCGTACAAACCGGTTTTGAATCGTTCACCCACGGTATATGCACGTGTAAGTACGTTTCAACAGCTAATAGAATACCCAAGAAGGGAATCGCAAAAGAAATAAATAGGACGAAATATTCACTTTTCATAACACTTATGGAAACTCTTCTTTAATTATTCAACAGTTACTGTGCATATGTAGCGCATATTGTCCCTCCGCCCAACACCGTATCGTGGTCATAGAGTACCAGTGCTTGTCCTGGTGCTGCGCCCCGAATGGGTTCAGTGAAGGCAACACTTAAAGAAGTGTCGCTCGTTTTCTGTACGATCACCTCTTTGAGGCGAGCACGATAATTGATCTTAGCTTTCAGAGAGCATGGTTGCTCGAGATACTTATCTGAGATAAAGCTCGCGTTAGACACTTCAATACGACTGATATGCGCCTCTGACGCCTTACCTACCACCAGTGTATTGGACTCAGGCTCTTTTCTCACAACGAAAAGCGGCTCACCAACCGATACCCCCAGGCCTTTGCGCTGACCGATGGTGTAGTGAATGAGCCCTCGATGCTGTCCTAACACCCTCCCTTGCATATCAACGATATTGCCTGGTTGGGGTGTTTGCTTGGTATACATTTCAATAAAGGCTGCATAATCTCCTGAAGGAATAAAACAAATATCTTGACTCTCTGCTTTTTGGGCGTTGACAAACCCAGACTGAGCGGCAATTTCACGCACCTGTGCTTTGGTGTAGCTCCCTAAGGGGAACAGCGTATGGGCAAGATACGCTGAAGACAGGTGATAGAGAACGTAACTTTGATCTTTGCTGAGATCAGTAGCACGACGAAGTTCGTACGCGCCGTTCGCTTCATTGTGCACAATGCGCGCATAATGACCGGTCGCAATATAGTCAAACCTCTTCTCCTCACGAAGGTTATGGAGCGCTTTGAATTTCAGGTATTTGTTGCACTCAACACAGGGATTTGGGGTAAGACCGTGCTGGTATGCCTGACAAAACGGTTCAATCACCATGTCTCGAAAGATATCCTGATACGCGACAACCATGTGATCGATCCCTAAGACTTCACACACCGCTTTCGCGTCAAGAATTTCCGCTGAATTCATCGCTTCGCGTATGGTACGCGGAAGCAAATTCATCGTGATTCCCGTCACATCATAGCCGGCATCAAGCAGCAAACGAGCCGTAACCGAGCTATCAACTCCCCCGCTCATGGCACATAAGACGCGTTTCTTATTCATGTGACGTTTCCTTGTCTAAAGCGCCCACATTCATGCTGCCACTGCGAAATCCTTCAAGATCAAGCGTAACATAGGAATATCCTGCCTCTTTCACACGCGCAATCACGTCGCTACACACAGGTGACGAGCAAAATGCAGATAACTGCTGAGGGGACATCTCAAGACGCACAATACTGTCGTGCACACGCACACGAATCGGCGAAAAGCCTTGCTGAATAAGAAGCGTCTCCATGCCATCAACAAAACGTAGCGACGATTCTTCAAGTCGTGTGTTATAAGGAAAGCGCGTGGCCAAACACGCATTGGATTGCTTGTTCCAAGTAGAAAGACCCAGCAGGCGCGACACCTGTCTGACATCGTCTTTAGTAAAACCTGCATCCCTAAGCGGGCTGACTACGTTAAGCTCCTCGAGCGCACGCAACCCGGGACGATAATCGCTCATGTCATCGCAGTTGGTTCCATCAGCAACGATAGTAAATTCATGCTCATGAGCTGCTTTGAGTAGTGAGTTAAAGAGCGTCTTTTTGCAGTAATAACAGCGATCAACATCATTTGACACAACTTCAGGAACAGAAAGCACGTCAGGATCACTGATCGCCATTACAATGCCGCGCTGCTCGCAAAATTCCTCTGCAGCCTTAAATTCTTCTGCTGATGTCATGGGAATATGAGCAGTCAACGCCAGGACACAACTTCCTAATTGCTGATGTGCCACCTCGAGCAAAAGAGTTGAGTCCACTCCCCCTGAAAACGCAACAGCCAATCGCTCATAGCGTGAAAGTACGTTTTGTAGCTCGATAAGTTTTTCTTCTGGTGCCATATGTTCTTGTAGCGTCATCTACTGTACCTACGTTAGTATTTCGCAGCTTACTTAGTCGTGGATCAGCGCATACGCTTCGTTGCGCGAGAGATGATAGTCTTTTTTAAGAATAGCCACAATGTCTTTTTTCGTGTAGTGAGGATCGCGCAAAAGTTCTCGCGCTTTTTGAGTAGCCCGTTCTTTAATACTCTCATTATCCTGAATCAGCTCCTCTTCTCCTGGAGCATCAATTACTACGACGATTTCACCTTTGATCGGATGCTGCCTTTCTCGTTCGGTAAATACCTGGTAGACCTCGTCAATACCTCCCCGCACCACCTCTTGATGTAGTTTTGTTAGCTCACGACACACGGCAACAGATCTATATGGTAACACCTGTTGAATTGCAGCAAGAGCTGAGGTAAGCCGCACGGGGCTTTCATAAAAAATCAAAACGGCTTGAAGAGGCTTGAGCGCTTCAAGAAGACGCTGGCGCTCGCCTTCTTTGCGAGGGAAAAACGCGCCAAAGTAAAAAGATTGCGACACAAATCCACTTGCCACATAGGCGGTGATAACAGCCGTTGGACCAGGAAGCACTTCAACAGAAACATCGTGCTCATAGGCGTAGTGAATCAAGCGCTGCCCGGGATCAGACACTCCCGGCATGCCCGCATCGGTAGCATAGGCTACCGTCTCTCCCGATTGAATTTTCGCAATAACCTGAGGTGCTTTTTTGGACAGACTCGCCTCATCCAGACGCTCAAGACGCTTTTCGATAGTAAGCCACGACAGAAGTTTTCCTGTCACGCGCGTATCTTCGCAATATACGATATCGCACTGTTGCAAAGCGTCGATGGTTCGCTGCGTTATATCTCCTAAATTCCCCAAAGGAGTCGGGCAGATAAGAAGTTTTCCTGGTGAAGACATGCGAGTTTCCTTTAGTGTAATCTCAGTTTTGCAATTAAACAATCAAGCGAACAGACCGCACACAGTTGTATACCGCGCCCCCTACACCTCGATTGCTGCAATGACTTCAACCTCAACCAGTGCTCCTTTTGGAAGTGCAGCAACCCCCACTGCAGAACGAGCCGGCAGGTGTTCGTTAAACGACTGAGCATAAATGTCATTGAACGCAGCAAAGTCCTGAATATTCTTGAGATAACAGGTCGTCTTAATAATGTGGTCAAAATCGGTTCCGGCAGCTTCAAGTATTCCAGAAACATTTTTCATTACCTGCTGCGTCTGTTCTTCAATGGTGGTGCCAACAAGTTCTGAAGTTTGCGGGTCAAGCGCGATTTGTCCTGAGGCGAATAGCATATTGTTAACGATGATCCCCTGAGAATAGGGCCCGATTGCTGCAGGTGCGTTTTTAGTGCTGATAGATCTCATTTTTGCTCCTTTTGAATTCTTTATCGCGTGATTTCAGGATATATTACTCCTAGAATGAAATATGTTTCGACACCAGAAAATAAAAGAATCAAAGATCAGAGGATATTCATGCTGACGCTTGAAGTATTTGAGAAAGCCGCAAAAACCGTAAAAGAAGTAACTCAAGAAACCAAACTCATCTACAGCCACCATTTCAGCAAAGAAACAGGTAACGAGATTTATCTCAAACCTGAAAACATGCAACGAACTGGTGCCTATAAAGTACGAGGTGCCTACTACAAAATTAGTACGCTTACTGATGAGCAACGCTCTCGTGGACTTATTACCGCTTCGGCAGGCAACCATGCTCAAGGTGTTGCGTATGCAGCACGAAAATATGGAGTTAATGCCACCATTGTCATGCCTACCACGACACCACTCATTAAGGTAGAGCGAACAAAAGAGCAAGGTGCTGAAACCGTACTCGTTGGCGATGTGTATGATGATGCGTACGAGTACGCCCTCAAACTTGCTAAAGAGCGCTCCCTTACGTTCATCCATCCGTTTAATGATCCCATTGTCGCAGCGGGACAAGGCACGATCGCAATGGAGATCATTCAAGAGCTTCCCTTAGTTGACATTATTCTGGTTCCCATTGGCGGTGGCGGCTTAGTAGCAGGTGTTGCCACCCTTGCCAAGTTGCTCAACCCGCGTATTAGCATCATCGGCGTTGAACCCGCAGGAGCTGCCTGTGTCAAGGCTTCCCTTGAGGCTGGTCATGTAGTTAAGCTGCCCAGCATTAATACCATTGCTGATGGCACTGCGGTTCAAGAACCAGGAGATGAAGTCTTCCCCTATATTCAGGAAAACATGGACGACATTATTACTGTCGAAGACCAAGAGCTTATCGTTACGTTCTTGGATATGGTCGAAAGCCACAAGATGATTGTAGAAAATTCCGGACTGTTGACCGTAGCAGCACTCAAACACCTCGACTGCAAAAACAAAAAAGTTGTTTCTATCTTGTCGGGCGGCAACATGGATGTCATAACCATGTCTTCGGTTATTCAGCATGGTCTCATTCAACGAGATCGCATCTTTACCGTTTCGGTATTGCTGCCTGATAGACCTGGAGAACTGGTGCGGGTAGCGCAAACAATCGCTGATCATAGCGGCAACGTGGTACGACTTGATCACAATCAGTTTGTCACTGCAAACCGCAATGCTGCGGTAGAGCTGCGCGTTACCATTGAAGCGTTCGGCACTGATCACAAGCATGAAATCGTGGAAGCTCTAGAAAATAATGGCTTCAAGCCAAAGGTGATACAAGCTCATCTCTAAACATAGAAACACTTGAAGCTTTCTGTTGTCTAGCAAGCACCCAACATTGCAAGTAAGGCCTTTAGGCAACCATCGAACACGACCGTTAGAACCACCTGCTCTCTGAACACTTAAACACACCAAACGTCTCGTCAGCCACAGCATAAGGGGTGCTAAGAACCTATCTAGACATGCTTCTCAAAGATAAGGCAGCAAGACGGCACAACCATCCTGCTGCCAACGTATCGCGCAGTCGTTGTGATACTGAAGACTACATCGTATTCTTCACAACTTCGTCTTCAGTATTAAATACATCAAAATTGTTTTGCTCTCCTGAGGTTTTTGGCATGATGTGGGGCTGACGTTCACGCTGCTGTTCTTCGAGATTCGCCTTTGCCACCGAAATCATCAGCTTAATACGATTGAGCTGATTCACTTCTGATGCACCGGGGTCATAGTCAACCGCAACAATATTGGTGCCTTTATACCTGCGCCTCAACTCTTTAATAACCGCCTTACCAACCACATGGTTCGGTAAACACGCAAAAGGCTGAGCGCACACAATATTAGGAGCACCGCTTCGAATGAGTTCGACCATTTCTGCAGTCAAAAGCCAACCCTCACCCATAGAATTACACAGCGAAAGAATCTCTTCGGCATAGCTTGCCAATTCAAAAATATCCGTGGGAGGTTCAAAACGGTTTGATTCCTCCAAGGCATCGTTCATGGGTTTACGCAGCTTTGCAATCAGATTAAGTGCGAACTTCGCTCCGATGGCCCCCTTCTTTGATTTGCCCACGCCTTCTTGCTGAAAGATTGAGCCAGCAATCCCGAACAGGAAGAAGTCAACCAAGCCAGGCACAACCGCTTCGCAGCCTTCGGCCTCAATCACGTCAACCACCTGATTATTGGCGGTCGGGTGGAACTTCACCAGAATCTCGCCCACAACACCAACGCGAGGTTTGGTGCCCTCACCCTGAAGCGGAAGATTGTCAAAATCATCCACAATGGCACGAACGGTCTTCTTGTAGCGACCGAACTTTTCGCCTTCTTTAACTTGAGACTTGCACTTAGCCATCCAATAGTTAAACAAGTTATCAGCTGCATGAGGCTCAATTACGTAGGGACGCGTACGATACAGGCACTGCATCAGCAAGTCGCCATAGAACAGCGCAAAAACCGCGTTATACAACATGGTTGCCGTAATCTTGAATCCAGGATTGTACTCATCGAGCTTTTTAAACGCCAGTGAGATAACCGGAATATGGCCCAGCCCTGCCGCTTTCAGCGCTTTTCGAATCAATGAAATATAATTGGTTGCTCTACAGCCACCACCGGTTTGAGTGATGATAACCGCAAGCTTGTCAGTGTCATAGCGCCCAGAGGTCACTGCCTCCATGATTTGACCCGTAACCAAGATTGAAGGATAGCAAATATCGTTATTGACATACTTGAGACCCGCATCAACCGCACCATGGTCAACCGCAGGCAAGAGCTCCATGTTGTAGCCGTTTGCCTTAAAAATTGGCAGCAACAAATCGAAGTGAATGGGCGCCATTTGTGGACACAGGATGGTGTAACCCGCATCCTTCATTTCCTGAGTAAACTGCACTTTGGGAAATGCAGTAGATTCAGCTTTAAGCGCATGATCACCCTGCAGTGCCTCGGCGAGCATCTGCTCTTCTTCGGGAGTCATGATTCGACGAGACGCATCACTCGTTGTGTCAACATCGTCGCGATGCTCTGCAATGCTGCGCACAACCTCTGCTTTCGCAGCTGCTTCACGAGTGCCCATCTTGGCCTCAATAGCCGCTTCACGAGCGGCAACATCAGCCTCGAGCTTGTCACCATCAATGCCGCAGACCAGACAACCGCCCTCAAGTGCTTTCCGAGCCTCACGTTCTTCTGCTTGATTTTTCAAGGCAGCAAGTAGCGAACGAACACGAATACGCGCTGCGCCGAGATTCGAAACCTCATCGATCTTCAGTACGGTATAAATATTGCCCGATCCCTCAAGAATCTCTTCAACCTGGTCGGTTGTAATAGCATCAAGACCACATCCGAAGCTATTAAGCTGAATAAGATCCAGGTCGTCACGCTGCGTAACAACTTTAGCTGCACGATACAAACGGGTGTGGTACATCCACTGATCAACAGCACGAAGTGGACGCTCCACCTGGCCAAGATGAGCAATAGAGTCCTCAGTAAATACCGCAAGACCAAAACTGGTTAATAGCTCAGGAATTGCGTGATTAATTTCAGGGTCGTCGTGATAGGGTCGTCCTGCTAAAACAATTCCGTGAACACCATGCTCTTCGATCCACTTCAAGGTTTCCATACCCTTTTGATGAATGTCCTCATGCAGTTGTTCGTCTTCTGCCCATGCTGCATCGACTGCTTCGTCAATGTCTTCCTGGGTTGGTAAAGGGCCATCACCCATAAGCTCGGGATGTTGTTCAACTAGCTCAAAATATAAACGCTTTTTCAGCTTATCTTTCATATGGTACGGAACAAAGGGATTCAAAAATTGAATATTGGTCTCATTTAATGCATCAACATTGAGCTTGAGCGCCTCTGAATAGCTCATGACAATAGGACAATTGAAGTGATTACCCGCCGTTTCGTCTTCCACACGCTCGTATTTGGCACAAGGCATCCAAATAAAGTCGATGTCTTTTTCAAGCAGATTCATGATATGGCCATGAGAGAGCTTAGCAGGATAGCACACACTTTCGGAAGGCATCGATTCAATACCGGCCTCATAGGTCTTTTTCGTCGAAGGATCAGAGAGCACGACGCGAAAACCTAATTTGGTAAAGAAGGTAAACCAAAACGGATAGTTTTCATACATATTTAAGGCGCGAGGAATGCCAACGGTGGACCTAGTCGCCTCCTCTTTTGTTAGAGGCGTATACCCAAATAAGCGTTGCGTCTTATAGTCGAAAAGGTTGGGTACTTTGACTGTTTCATGAGCAAGTCCAGCACCTTTTTCACAACGATTGCCCGTAATAAAGCGACGATGTTTTCCGGTGGTCTCATCGACACCAAAGTCATTGATGGTCAGCAAACAGTGATTCGAGCATGCCTTACAACGAACATTACGATGCGTGGGCTCAAGATTCTCTAGTGCTTCAGGACTTAACAGCGTAGTATGCGCCGTTTTATTCTCGCGCTCTGCATACTCATGCGCACGATCGCGCGCTAGCAGCGCCGCGCCATACGCACCCATGTTGCCCGCTATATCAGGACGCACAGCATCTGTTTCTGCAAGCTGCTCAAAAGCGCGCAGAACTGCATCATTTAAAAAGGTTCCGCCCTGCACGATGACCTTATCGCCCACTTCGCGAGGATCACGAATCTTAATAACCTTAAACAAGGCATTCTTAATGACAGAAAGCGCCAAACCAGCAGCAATATCCCCTACCGTTGCACCTTCTTTTTGAGCCTGTTTAACGCGAGAGTTCATGAATACCGTGCAGCGACTACCCAAATCAACAGGGTGTTTTGCCGAAATAGCACTTTGCGCAAATTCAGAAACACTCAAATCAAGACCGGAAGCAAAACTTTCAATAAACGATCCACACCCAGAAGAGCACGCCTCATTCAGCATGATGTGGTCGATAACCCCGTCCTTGACACGCAAGCACTTCATGTCCTGACCACCGATATCCAAAATGAATTCAACACCGGGAAGCATTTCCTGGGATCCTCGCAGATGAGCGACCGTTTCAATCTCGCCCGAATCGACACGCAGCGCTTCTAAGAGAAGAGCTTCTCCATAACCGGTAACCGTTGTGTGTCCAATATAGACCTGCGGTTTTCCTGTAGCAGCATCAAGAGGGAGTTGATTATAAAGGTCGATAACGGCTCGTTTAGCACAGCCTAAAACATCACCCTTATTGTTCATATACGTAGTCCACAGCAAGCTGCCATCTTCAGCAATTAAGGCTGCTTTAAATGTGGTCGAACCGGCATCAATACCAAGATATGCGCCCCCTTCATAGGTCGATAAATCAGATCGCTTAACCTTTTCCTTTTCGTGGCGATCCTTGAATTCTTTATAGTCCTGTTCACTTTCGAACAAGGGAGGCAGACGGACAACTTCGCTTCCTTGTACATCACCTAAGTTTTCGAGACGAGCAACCACGTCGTCCAAGAGTTCTGGGTCTGCACCCGCGCTTGCGATAGCGCAACCGCTTGCCACAAAAAGATGAGCGTTATCAGGCACAACGATATGCTCATCGTCTAGTTCAAGAGTTTCGTAGAATCGTTTGCGCAGCTCAGGTAAGTACTGAAGAGGGCCACCCAAAAAGGCAACGTAGCCCCTGATTGGTCGACCACACGCCAGACCAGAAATAGTTTGGGTCACAACCGATTGAAAAATCGATGCAGCGATATCTTCTTTTTTAGCACCTTCGTTCAATAGAGGCTGTACGTCGGTTTTGGCGAACACACCACAACGGCTTGCAATAGGATACAAAACCGTGTAGTCCTTTGCTAATTCATTGAGTCCCCCTGCATCAGTATTGAGCAGAGACGCCATTTGATCAATAAAAGCGCCCGTACCACCAGCACAGGTGCCGTTCATACGTTGCTCGATGCCGTTATCAAAATAGATAATCTTTGCATCTTCTCCGCCAAGCTCAATGGCAACATCAGTTTGCGGAATAAACGCTTCAACCGCAGTTTTAGAAGCAATAACCTCCTGGACGAATTCCAGATCGAGCCATTGCGAAAGAAGCAAACCGCCTGACCCTGTGATAGCAACGGTTGCACGTTGACTAGGAAACATAGAAGCAGCTTCACGCAGAACATCAAGCACGGTTGCACGAACATCGGCGTGATGGCGACGATACACCGAAAAGACAATCTGTTCGTTATTGTCGAGAACAGCAACTTTAACCGTGGTTGATCCCACGTCTATCCCCAAATGGAGCTTCGAAGTGCTTTTCAACTCGGATGTCATTAATATTCTCCTCACAATCTAATGGGTTCACCAGGCTTGATGAACAACAAGCGCATGGCAATCCGTGCCATCTGCTCTGAATCTTCTTTCATGCCAGTCTCGATCCATCGACTAATAACGCCAAGGTATGCTGAGGCATAAAAGGAAATGTAATAAGCAACAAAGGGATCATCGCTATTGCGATATTTCTTGTGAAGAACCCCTTGAATGATGTTTGCGCACACCGTATCGCGCAAACGCGCACTAAAGCGCACATCACCTCTAGGACCTAATACCGCATGAAGGAAATCACCTTGCTTACGCAGGTAATCAAACAGCTCAATCAAGATGGGTAACGGCTGCTTTTTTAAACAAACCGCCATAACATCTTTGACATCAAGAAGACCGATTTTGGACTGAATATGAGCAATATCACTCATAAATTCCTCCTCCAAAGACTCCAGAAGATCTTCTTTGTCTGAAAAATGGTTATAAAACGTCCCTCTGTTGAGATCTGCAGCACCACACAGGTCATTGACCGTAATAGCCTCAAACCCCTTTTCTTCCATCAAGGAAATAAGCGCAGCTCGAAGCGCTTTTTTTGAGCGCTTAATACGCCTGTCCTCGCAGGGAAAAGCAGTACTGCACGCAGACATCTCTGTTTTGCATGGTTCAGAAACAGACATCGTATTCCTTCTATTTCATATACAACAAAGAAATGAACAAGACGATCACTAATAGACACCTTGTTCAAAAACATAGTATCAACCTCTAAACTTATAGACAAGACTTGAGAGCATATGAAGGTTGTTTTTGGTATCCTGCTTACATGTCTGTGTATTTATTCATTTGAAAGGCTTAGCCCGCATGCAAATTACACCAGAAGAAATCGCCGAAACACTTGCAATGATTAGCAAACAACATCTTGATATTCGAACGATCACGCTTGGGCTTAATTTACGATCCTGCACACATGAAGATGTTAACGTTATTGCACGTAAAGTATATGATCGCATGACACAAGCTGCCCAAAACCTTGTTCCCACTGCTGATCAGCTTGAACGTGAATACGGCATTCCCATTGTTAACAAGCGTATTTCGGTCACGCCCATTGCAGAACTATGCGCAGCTACCGAAGCAGCAGATTTCATTCCCATTGCTTTAGCTATGGACAAGGCAAGCAAAGAGGTAGGTGTAGATTTTGTGGGTGGGTTCTCTGCCTTGGTACATAAAGGATCTACCTCTTCTGATGAGCGCCTTATGAATTCTATTCCAGAAGCACTCGCAGCAACGGACAACGTGTGCTCATCAGTCAACGTCGGTTCTACGCGTGCGGGAATTAACATGGATGCTGTCCTTAAGATGGCAGGCATCATCAAAAAAGCTGCTGAACTCACGGCTGATAAACAGTGCATTGGTGCTGGCAAATTGGTGGTATTTTGCAATGCGGTTGAAGACAATCCCTTCATGGCGGGCGCATTTCATGGTTCAGGTGAAGCCGATGCGGTCATTAATGTTGGGGTTTCAGGTCCTGGTGTAGTAAACGCAGTATTGAGAAGCCTACCCGAGGATGCCGACATGACCACCATTGCTGAAGCCATTAAAGCCACAGCATTCAAAATTACGCGTGCTGGTGAGCTCATGAGTCGCGAAGCCAGCAAACGCTTAGGTGTCCAGCAAGGAATCTTGGATCTCTCCCTTGCCCCGACCCCTGCAGAAAGCGATTCGGTTGCAGAAATTCTTGAAGCCATTGGAGTTGGCACCTGCGGAGGTCCGGGAACAACTGCTGCCCTTGCTATGCTCAATGATGCCGTGAAAAAAGGTGGTGTCATGGCAAGCTCAAGCGTCGGCGGTCTCTCAGGTGCCTTTATTCCGGTATCTGAAGATGCCGGCATGATTAGAGCTGCAGAATCCGGTGCTCTTTCGCTTGAAAAACTCGAAGCAATGACCTGTGTCTGTTCGGTAGGTTTGGATATGATTGCCGTACCTGGCGACACCTCTGTTGAGACTATTTTTGGCATCTTGGCTGATGAATGTGCTATTGGCATGATCAACAATAAGACTACTGCAGTACGCCTTATCCCTGCAATAGGAAGACAGGTTGGCGATAAACTTGATTTTGGAGGTTTGCTCGGATATGCGCCGGTAATGCCAGTCAATCAGCATGCCGGATACGTCTTCGCTCATCGCGGAGGACGCATGCCAGCACCGCTTAATTCACTGAAGAATTAAAACGCGTACGTCGCACAACTCAAACCTGAAGTAAATCACAGATCAAAGTTGCCAGAGGCGCATGCCGTTGAAGGCTATATCTGTAAGACCAAATAAGTGCTTTAGACTAAACGAAAGCTCATCATCGTAATCAAGCCCCCGGATCATAACAAACAGTTCACCAAAGGGAGCATCCAACGTTCGAATGGCCTGATCACGTAGCTTGTCAGCGCCTTTTTGATCAACAAAACGCAGCAGCAGCTCAGACGTGTCGGCGCAGCACCTAATGGGGCTAATCTCCTCTACCACAATCGCGCTATAGGAATTCTTTTTCATATAGGAAATAAGATCCTCTGAATACGACACATTCATATAAACGCACGCAATACGTCCTTTGCACTCTGACGTTGGATTACGGTGTTGCTTGGCCACTATACACGGCGCGGACAAGGTATTCTACGTTACCTTGAGGACCCTTAAGCGACGAGGTGACAACACCGCATACGCTAAATCCAGCACCACGAAGGGCTTCTTGCACCTCAGAAACAACTCGTTTGCGAACTGACTCATCGGCGACAACCCCACGATCAGTCTCGTCATGGCGACTTTCAAACTGAGGCTTAATAAGCCCAAGAAACACACTCTGATCTGCGCAAAGAGCAGCGAACACACCCACAAGTGATGCAAGTCCGATAAAGCTCAAATCACACACTACCATATCAAAAGGCGCACCAAGCTCTTGCGGATCAGCTAAACGAATATTGGTTCGCTCGAAGACACGCACGCGCGCATCCTGCCGAATCTTCCAGGCAAGCTGTCCGTAGTTAACATCAACACAGACTACCGATGCTGCTCCGGCTTGTAGCAGGCAATCGGTAAAACCTCCGGTAGAAGATCCCACGTCTATACAGTGTTTTCCGCAGACATCCTCATGAAAATAATCAAGAGCACCTTGGAGCTTGTGGCCCCCACGAGAAACAAACCGCTTTGCGTTTTTCACAAAAATATCCGCATCAGGAGATACCTTGAGAGCAGCACTCGAAACATAGACATCGTCAACGCGCACTTCTCGTGCAATAACCGCACGCAAAGCCGCATCACGATCAGGGAAATATCCTTCGCTGACTAATAAATCATCGAGACGAACTTTAGCCATGCCACCAGTCACTTACTCTTCGAAAGACAACAATCCCATATGATGAGCTTGATCGTTACGCGAAGGCACGATACCCGTCTCAATTAAAGACAGAAAGTCTTGTTCAAACAAAATGGGCACGCCAAGACTTTCAGCCTTCGTGCGTTTTGAGCCAGCTGCTTCTCCACAAATAACGTAGTCGGTTTTTTTGGAGACGCTCGATGAAATTTTGGCCCCGTAAGCTTTGAGACGTTCAGCAGCTTCATCGCGTGTCATGCCTGATTCGACCAAGGTACCTGTCAAGACAAAGGTCATTCCTTCAAGAGATTGCGGAGATGCAGGCTCTTCGACAGTTCGCGTCATGCACACACCCAGATCTGCCAAACGTTCAATAACCCGTATATTCGTTTCATTGTGTAAGAAATCAACGATGCTTTGAGCAATGATTATTCCTACCCCATCAATAGCCGCAAGATCCTCAACACGAGCCTGTCTTAAAACATCCATTGAAGAAAATGTTTTTGTGATGGTGTCGGCCATGGTTTTTCCTACATGACGAATACCTAAACCAAAAACAACGTTAGAAAGCGGCTTTGTCTTGCTTTGCTCAATTGCAACCATGAGTTTTTTTGCAACCGTTTCACCCAGACGAATAGGCTCACCCTTTTTAGTGTTCCTGCCCATATACAACCCAGCAAGATCGTCAAAGCTCAAAGTGTAGAAATCAGCCACATCATGTACACAACCGGCTTCGATTAAGCGCGCAATAACTTCTTCACCCATACCTTCGATGTCCATCGCTTGACGGCTGGTCCAGTGAATCAGTCGTTCGTGAGCTTGCGCAGGACAATCAAGTGACACGCATCGATGCGCCGCCTCGCCTTCTTCTCTTACAAGCCGAGAACCACAACTCGGACATGTAGAAGGCATCGACCACGATTGCGCTGATGCAGGACGAAGGGAAAGAACCGGGGCAAGAACTTCAGGGATAACATCACCTGCTTTGCGCACAATGACTGTATCTCCAATACGCACGTCTTTACGCTTGATTTCATCTTCATTATGAAGGGTTGCTCGAGCAACAGTAGAACCGGCAACAAGAACTGGCTCAAGCTCGGCAACCGGGGTGCACGCACCTGTACGACCTACCTGAATCGCAATATCTTTGAGAATCGTAGTCTTTTCTTCTGGAGGGAATTTATAGGCAATCGCCCAGCGAGGAGCACGCGCCGTATACTCTAGCTCTGCTTGTTGGCTAAACGAATCAACCTTTACCACGACCCCGTCAATCTCGTACGGCAAATCAGCACGTTTCTCCATGCACTCCTTGCAAAAGTCATGGACTTCTTGTTTAGAAAAACACCGTTTAACATCGGGGTTTACATGAAAACCGCATTCACGAAGCCACTCAAGCAACTCCCATTGACTACGCGCCTGAATCGACGACTCACGAGCAATCGCATAGATAAACGTTGATAGGTCGCGCTCAGCAGTTACGTTTGGATCTTTTTGACGCAACGATCCCGCTGCTGCATTGCGGGGGTTTGCAAAGGTTTTCGTACCAAGCTTTTCAGCCTGATCATTTAATGCCTCAAAACTGGCTTTCGGCATATAGATTTCGCCACGTACCTCGATGGATGATATCCCCGGTGCGATTGCACTCACACCAGAGCTCATCAAGCGCAGCGGCACATCGTGAACCGTACGCACATTAACGGTCACATCTTCTCCGGTAGTTCCGTCCCCTCGTGTTGCCGCACGAACTAAGCGCGCATTTTCGTAGGTGAGCGCCAATGACGATCCATCAATCTTAAGTTCACACACTAGGGGAACAAAAGAACCGAGTGCCGCTTCGGTGCGATCCAACCACGCATCCAGCTCTTCAAAATTCATCGCATTATCAAGCGAATACATACGCTGCTCATGTACGACCGGTTCAAATTGATTTCCAACTGCTCCTCCCACGCGCTGGGTAGGCGACGAGGGATCAACTAGATCGGGATGAATATCTTCAATCTGCTGCAGCTCACGCATCAAAGAATCAAAGGCAGCATCGGAAATTTCCGGATCATCGAGAACGTAGTAGCGGTGCATGTGGTATTCAATTTCTGACCTGAGTCGCACCACACGCTCGGCAAGCGTCTCTTCTGAGGTTTCATGTACATCGTGTAGCAACTTGCTTATCCTCCCACAATACAAAGCACTATGACGTCTCGTGAGACAACTGTGTAAACGCTTGAGGAATCATTTCGAGAACTTCTTCGGCACATGTACTGACTATACCCCATCGTTCGGCTGCCCTATTACCCGCCTCTGCATGAAGATAGACTCCCAATACAGACGCCTTAAATTGATTGAGTCCCTGAGCAAGAAGACCGCCAATCAATCCTGCAAGAATGTCTCCAGTGCCCGCTTTAGCTAGCACCGCACTTCCCTGAGTAATGCATTCTCGGCGAACACCCTGAACCACCACCGTATCAGAACCTTTAAGCACAATCGTTGCGTTATAACACGCTGAAAGAGCACGTGCCATTTCTGCTTGATCATGTGTTGAAACATCGATGTCAAACGGTGCAGCCAAGCGTTGGGCTTCACCTTCATGTGGAGTGAGCACGAGGGCATGATGCTGCACCGCGACAAACGCGTCCCACGCAGGCGTTGTGCGCAGCTCTACTAGGTAATCAAGCGCACCGCCATCAACAAGAACAGGAGTATCTGGTGTCATAAGAGCTGTTTCAAGCAGCCTTGTTGCAAGGAATTCGTGTTTTGCAAATCCCGGACCGATAACAAACGAACCACGCGCACCCTGCTTCAAAGGAGGATTTTCAAGTGCCTCTTCAAACGCACTCACCACCAACGAAGGACGATACTGCTGCAGAATGCTCACGTTGTGCACATCGGTAAACACGTGCGTATACCCGCCCCCTGCATATTGCGATGCACGAGCAGCAAGGCAGGCGGCTCCAGGATAGGCACCACTTCCCGCAATAAGCACGCACATACCACGAGAATATTTATGTGCATCAGAAGACGGATACGGAATCCATTGAGCAACTTGAGCAGAAGAAAGCATACATTACTCACCCTCTTTTTCTCTATCATCAAGATCATCAAGTAAAGATCGAGCTTGTCTGAATTGCTGCGTAAGCTGTTCAGCAGGAGAAACTACCTGTTTGAAAACTTGCTTGGTTGATTCGGGAGTCAGCGCAAGCGCACAGGCAACCGCTTCTTTGTGGGTGTACGAAAGCGAAATGGGCAGTTCTTCTACCCCTAATTCCTGGGCGACCTCACGAGCACGACGATGCAGAGAGACATGCGGCTTTCCTCGAGAATCAAGCACCACTTCAACATCGCGGATGCCAATACCGCAACTAAACCCCGTGCCGAGTGCTTTAAGTACTGCTTCTTTCGCCGCAAAGCGTGTCGCATAGTGAAACTCAGGCGTTGCGGTTGCGTTGCAATACGCTTGCTCCTGCTCTGAAAATGCCCGACGCGCAAATGCAGGAGATCGTTTTAGAATCTCGCGCATACGCGAAATTTCAACGATATCGACTCCCATACTCACTGAATCGGAGAGAGATTCCAACACAGCAGAGCCATCTATACTGTGCTGATCAGCGTTTATCTTCGAAACTTTGTCTTGCATGATTTCTGCTTACCCGTGTAGCATTCACTGTCCGTTTGTACGCACCTGCCCTACTCAACCGTAACCGATTTTGCAAGGTTGCGTGGCTGATCAACATCACAACCACGATGCACCGCAACGGCACGAGCGAGTAATTGCAAAGGAACACTTGCCGTAATAGGCATAAACGAATCACGTACTTTAGGGATATAAATAACGTGATCAGCGACTTTTTTCACATTTTCATCCCCCTCGGTAGCAATTGCGATAATTTTTGCTCCGCGAGACTTCGATTCTTCAAGATTCGAAATGGTTTTGTCGTAGGTAGCACTTTGAGTAGCAACAGTAACAATAGGAAAGCCCTCATCAAGCAATGCGATAGGCCCATGCTTCATCTCCCCCGCTGAATAGGCTTCCGCATGAATGTAGCTAATCTCTTTGAGTTTGAGAGCACCCTCATAGCAGGTTGCTTCTCCTAAACCGCGACCAATATAGAGCGCTGAATCACGTCCTTCAAACAACGGTACCGCTTCATCAATGGCGGAGGTGTTGTCAAGAATTTTTTCAATTTGCTCAGCCGTATCAGCAAGATCAGCAAAGAGCATGCGTGTGGTGTTGAGTGTCAACTTGCCCTTCGTACGTCCCAAAAGCATCGCTAACAAGGTAAGGCTTACCACCTGACCAATAAACGATTTAGTGGAGGCGACGGCGATTTCTTTATTCGCCTTGGTGTAAATAACGCCATCTGATTCACGTGCAACGGGAGACCCAATAACATTGGTGATACCAAAGACTTTCGCCCCTTTAACGCGTGCATCACGAATAGCCGCAAGCGTATCTGCTGTCTCTCCCGACTGCGAAATAGCAACTACCAAGGTCGTTGGCGTAACGATAGGGTTGCGATAGCGAAATTCACTTGCCACCTCAACTTCAGTAGGAATGCGTGCCCATGCCTCAATAAGATTTTTTGCAATAAGACCCGCATGGTATGACGTGCCACAACCAATCAAGTACACACGATCAACGAAATTGAGCTCCTCGCGTGTCAGTGTCAGCTCATCGATAATGATTTCGCGACCAGACATACGTCCAGCCAAGGTATCGCGAACCACACGAGGCTGCTCATGAATTTCTTTGAGCATAAAGTCAGGATATCCACCTTTTTCAGCAACATCGATATCCCAATCGATGTGCGTAACCTCAGGCTCAAGAACATTTCCCTGTTCGTCGTAATACGTGATACCCTCAGGCGTCATAACAGCAAATTGGTTGTCTTCAAGAATTACAACATCACGTGTCGCCTCAATCACGGCAATGATGTCGGATGCTACATAGTTGCCTTCTTCACCTTCGCCAAGCACAATAGGCGAATCTTTTCGTGTTACCACGATAACACCCGGTTCCTTTTCACACGTGACCGCAAGTCCGTATGCTCCAACCAAACGCGAAGCAGCATAACGAACCGCCTCCAACAGGTTGCCCGTGTAGGCCTGTTCAACAAGATGAGCAACAACCTCAGTATCGGTATCGGAGGCAAGGGTGTGACCTTGTAGAATGAGTTCTTCGCGAAGCTCCATATAATTTTCGATGATACCGTTGTGCACCACTGCAATGTCATGAGCGCAGCTGACATGAGGATGAGCATTTCTCTCTGATGGAGCACCATGCGTCGCCCAACGCGTATGGCCAACGCCACAAACACCATCACAACAATCAGACTGAAGAGCATCTTCTATTTGAGAGACTTTACCGAGGCGCTTAACAACCTCGAGATGCTCTCCGTTAAATACGGCAACACCCGCAGAATCATATCCGCGATATTCAAGGCGCTTGAGACCCTCAAGTAAAACACCTTTTGCTTGCATTGATCCGGTAAACCCAACAATACCACACATAGGAAAACTCCTTATTAAAGGCAGGTTTGTTAAAAATCATAACTATGCATTTTATCTCAGGGATGCAGCATTGCACCAACATAACCATATACCCTGATATAATCAGCATATGAAATTCTACACTCGTCCATCAAGTAAACAGCTTAATACGTCTCATCCAACGCTGAGAACTGTTTCTGGATCCACTCAGGAATTCCCGGTAAAGCCACTCGTGCTCGTCATAGTCATCATTTGTCTGCTTATTCTTCTAGTGTGCCTAGTGCAAAGTTGTTCTCAGAAAACCTACGACTGGTCAAATCTCTCCTATAACGAAGAAGAAGGCCGATATGAATACATTGAGCAGGGAAAAGTCATCTCCTATACTGGAATCGACGTTTCGAGTTATCAAGGAAGCGTTGATTGGGAACAGGTCGCTACTGACGACATCGATTTTGCAATGCTAAGATGCGGATGGCGCGGCAGTACACAAGGATCCATCTATGAGGATGAAACCTTCCAAGCAAACGCCGAAGGCGCAACGAATGCAGGAATTCCTTTCGGAGTGTACTTCTTTTCACAGGCAATTAGTGAAGAGGAAGCCGAAGAAGAAGCCTCCTATGTGCTTGACGCTATTGAGGACATGGATATTCAAGGCCCAATTGCCTATGACTTTGAATTGCTGTCTGATTCCACCGGACGTGCAACCGGGTTAAGTAGCGAGCAGGTCTCCGCAAACGCAGAAGCGTTCTGTTCAGTTATCGAAGATGCAGGCTATGATGTGTTGGTTTACGGCAACCAAACCGATCTTGAGCGCTATGACCTGAATACTCTTCGCCATGATATTTGGTATGCAGACTATTCGAGCGATGAACCCGATATTAATTCTGGCATTGCCATGTGGCAATACAGTGCCACGGCACAGGTAGCAGGAATCAGCACTGAGGTTGATCTCAATATTTTGTTTGACACATCACTCATAAACTAACCCACTTTGCACACAAGCAGCATCGCACACAAAGCTCAACACACCTTCTCACATGAAGCGCAGTCAAACTAGCGAGAATCAAGGACGCTTCGAAGGCCCTTCACGAGACCTCTATGAAGCAATAACGTCAACCTGGCAGCTTTGCATAGTTTGCAATGCCGCCTCGTGAGCTTCGCGCGATGTACCCGAGCACAACGACTCAACGACGCTGACCTGCAATTCAGGCACAAACGCTTTCAGCAACAGTGCATTCGAAACGACGCAGATATCGGTACAAAACCCAACAAGCACAACAGAATCAATGGTGTCGTTTTGATACAGGGACGCCACTTCTTTAGCAAGATCGACAGAGCCAAACGTGGGCTTTTCAAAGATGGTCCAGCCCTGATTTTGTACCAGATCATACAAGGCAGGAGAGAGCTGCCAGCCATCGGTTCCTTTAATGCAATGTTCAACAGGAAGGTTATGCCCTTCGTTGGTCTCTAGGTAATTCGCGCTGTGAGTATCCTGCGTCAAAAACACGAGCCCATCAAATGATGCAGCCTTAGACACAATACCCGCAACCTTATCCGTTGCATCGGGATTGCTTAAAGACCCCGTTGTGAAATCAACTTGCACATCAATAATAATTAGTGCCTGCTTGCTTGTAGAACGTTTCGTATTGTTCACCGTATCGTTCATGGCTACCCCACCACTCAGTTTCAATCTTACAATCACTTCGTCAAAGCATACAACGAAGCTTCCAACGCAATCTCTACCGCCCACCATTCATATCATAATCGAGTAGGAGGCGCGCCATTAGTTGGCGCGCTTCCTCTCACCAAAGAGGGCTGCTACTGCATTCCCACAGCAGCAGCCCTACCATCCCATATCTAATAAAAGCCTAGCAGAACAACCTATTTACGAGACTCCTGATATTCCTCGACAAGTTTTTGCTGAACTTCAAAAGGAGCAGGCTCATAGCCGTTAATCTCAAGTGAGTAACTTCCCGATCCACGCGTCAGAGCACGCAAGTCTTTCGTATACGAAATAACTTCCGCATAAGGAACGCGTACCACAATAATGGTATCTCCTGCATCGTCGGAATCAGTACCAACAATGCGACCACGACGCGTGGACACATCACCCATAACCGCACCTGCATATTCTTCTTGGACCACGATATTCATATCAGCCATAGGTTCAAGAATAACTGGCGTTGCCTGCTCACAACATGCCCTAAAGGCAATCCGCGCAGCAGTTTTGAATGCCATTTCGTTCGAGTCAACGGAATGATATGAACCATCGTATACCGTGCACGATACATCCACCATGGGATACCCTGCCAAGTAGCCTTCCGTCATGGCTTCCTGAACACCTTTGTCAACGGCAGGAATCAAATTCTTCGGGATGCGTCCGCCCACGACTTCGTTGTGGAATTCATATCCCTTGCCTGGATTAGGCTCAAGACGAAGCCAGCAATCACCAAACTGACCAGAACCACCCGTCTGCTTCTTATGCCTACCCTGAGCTTCAGCCTTCTGAGTGATGGTCTCGCGATATGGAATACGCACAGGAACCTGATCAACTTCAATCCCTGTTTGCGATTTCAAACGATTGAGCAATACGTCAACCTGCATATCACCCATCGTGTACAGCACGAGCTGACGCGTCTCTTCATTGCGAACCAGAGAGATCGTAGGATCGACTTCAGCCTGACGTGACAAAAAGGTCCCCAGTTTATCTTCATCAGATTTTTCACGCACAGCAAGGCAAACTGGATACTGAGGAATCGGCAGAGGAATTGGGTCAACTTCAATTGCGCCGCTCTTCGAAAGTGTATCGCCTGTTTTCGTTTCAGAGAGCTTGGGTACAACCACGATATCGCCCGCCTTAGCGCTCTTAACATCCATAGGTTCTTTGCCCATCATGACATAAATATGACCAAGGCGTTCTTTTTTACCGGTGCGCGCATTGACAAGTTCAGTTGAAGGCTCGAGATAACCCGACAACACCTTAACAAAGCTCAGGCGACCAACAAATGGGTCAGAAATGGTTTTGAATACAAATCCAGCAGGCTCTCCCGTTTCGTCAACATAGAGCTCTGAACCATCAGCCAGATAGAACGGCCCGTGATGACGAGGATGCGGAAAATAGGTGCAGATGTCATCCATGATTCCCTTAATGCCCTGCTCAACGATGGTGGAACCCACAAATACCGGAATAAAAATTTCCTGCGCGATAGCTTCTTGCAGCAACTTTTCAAGCTCCTGCTGAGTCAGCTGCTCTTCACCATCAAGATATTTCATCATGAGCTCGTCATCGGCTTCTGCGACCAAATCGCACAGCTTGTCACGGGCAATCTTGGCGGCATCGGCGTACTCATTAGGAATTTCTTCAACACGCTCGCCATTTTCATCGAAGTAGCGTGCTTTCATGCGCAAGATATCGATAACACCTTTAAAGTCCTTGTCGACGCCTATAGGGATAGTTACCGAACCGAGACGTGAACCAAAACGAGCATGAAGTTGCGCCATAGCAACGTCGAAATTAGCACCCTCACGATCAATATGATTGATAAACACGCTGCGCGAGGTGCGCACGGCTTCAGCTTCGTGCCACAAGCGCGTCGTCATATTCTGAGGACCGGCGACCGCGTCAACAACAAACATGCACATTTCACACGCGTGCATCGCAGCTAAAGTATCACCCAAAAAGTCAGCCTGACCCGAGGTATCAAGCAGGTTAATCTTGTAATTGTTCTTATAAGGAATAGGTGCTATGGAAGTTCCCAGCGTAAAACGGCGACGAATTTCTTCTTCATCATAATCGAGATACGACTTACCGTCATGAGTTGTTCCCATGCGGGGAGTCTTTCCCGAAATGTGAAGCATTGCTTCAGCAAATGACGTTTTACCGGCACCGTCTTGTCCGACAAGCGCAATGTTACGCACATGCTCAGTTGCAGGAGCTGCCATAGATACCACATCCTTCAGTTAGTGTCTGTTATGCCCCTCACAGACGTGGGACTTGCATCCAAATCATTGTATCAATACCTGCAAAACTACAGGCATGAAAGGGGTGAACAAGTTCACCCTTCAAAGTGTATCGCATCTAGGCAGGTGCTGGCTATAATGTGTTGTAGGTGGTATGCTCAACGACCCAAGACGCAGCTTTCATGCGTGCAGCGCTTTGTTTGAGCAGATCCACACGACCCGAATTTTTCATTGACTCAAAATAGTCCTCTTCCCTACCGGGTGCAGCATTACGCAAGACCTGTTGCAAATCACGAGGAGTCAGTTCTAATTGTTCGTGCTTGAAAATAGAATCCAAAATAAACCCATGCATCAGCTGAATTTCAGCCTCATCATGCAAGGTCGCTTTTACCTGCTCTTCTGTAAAACCTTGCTGCGTCGCAATATCGTCAAAGGTCATACCCTGTTGAGCAATTTCCATCTGAAACGTTTCAAACAGCTCATCGGTCATAATGGATACCATGTTCTCAGGCAGCGTTACCGGAAAACGCTTGCGATATTCTTCCATCGCGGCGGCAAGTTTTGCCTGTTCGTAACGCGCCTCGAGTTCTTCTTCTGAAGTTTGGCGGAAGCGATCACGAAGCTCTTCAACAGAGGTAATGTTCATCTGTGTAAGATTATCCTGCACCCACTGCTCAGTGATTTCAGGAACAACAAGATCGGGAGAATTAGGATCAACGTTTTGCTGTTCAGCAGTAATTTGTCGAGCAAGCATTGCCATCTGCTCATCAATATCCTGCTCTTTGACCTCGGGCATAGGCTCAAGAGACACGCTTACGCGCTCATAGCTTGTTAGCTCAAAAGAAGGAGCAATTAAGGCAGTCATCTCAAAGGTGAAGGGGCTACCCTGAACTGGAGGGGTATCATAATCAACATCAAAGGTTGCGACAGGGAGAGTGCCATATTCACCCATCGCGAAGGGAATAAGATAGTTGATAATAGCTGAATAGACAGCCTTATCGGCATCATCACCAAATTCGTTTCTGATCTTTTCAAGAGGAGTAGTGCCTTCTGCGCTCGATAAATCATACTGAACAAGGAAAAACTCAAGCCCATCCACAAATGACTTATCGATTTCTTCTGCAGATGCCTCTACCTTAAGACGCACTTCTTCGTCGTGCTTATAAACCTCTTTAACGTTCATATAAACCCTCTCGATTGGTGATACCCGCAACAACAAGCCTACACACAGGCTATACTTTATGCAGTAACGTTTGTCGCAGATCCCTGTTTCTGCCTGAAATTATGAGCTAATGGACACACACGACATGAAACATTCGAGCAAAAACTACATATTGAAGCCGGTAATGACCCCACTGCCCTCATCAAAATCCAAAACCACTTATGAACACACGCCTGCACACCAGAAAGACCGCACCAGCGACTCTTCGCGCATCACATCATCTGTTTCGTCGTATACACCGCGTACAGAAAACGAAGATGACGATCTATACGATCCCTATTCTGATTTTCACGACGGAACCCTCAAGCCCCTTGAGTTTGAACAAGATCCTTGGCATTAAAAAAGAACCGTATCGGTTCTTTTTTAAACTCCGCCAAAAACACTTAAGAATATCTTCGCTCTCAAAGTATTTTTAGCGAAGTCGTATTTGGAACACTCGTTACAGAGCCTTACGAGCAACTTCGGTAAGCGCAGCGAAAGCCTCAGGATCGTTAACTGCCATATCAGCAAGAACTTTACGATCAAGTTCTACGCCAGCTTTTTTCAGGCCATTCATGAATACGGAATAAGAAAGGCCATTGATGCGAGCAGCGGCATTGATGCGCGTAATCCACAAACGACGGATCTCACGCTTCTTGTTGCGACGATCACGATACTGGTACTGAAGCGAATGCTGTACCTGCTCTTTAGCAGCACGGTATGAACGAGACTTTGCACCGTAATAGCCCTTTGCACGGTTTAAAACGGTACGACGTTTTTTATGAGCGTTAACTGCACGCTTTACACGAGGCATAGTATAGTTCCTCCTTTATTCTCTTAGCGAAGACCAAGATTACGTGCTACTACTTTTTGATCAGCAGCAGTAACCTGAGTTTCGTGACGATAATTACGCTTACGCTTCTGGCTTTTCTTGGTCATGATGTGAGACTTATATGCTTTAGAACGCATAATCTTGCCAGAACCAGTAACACGGAAACGCTTTGCCGTACCGCTGTGGGTTTTCATTTTAGGCATTACTTATCCTTTCCCTGTCCATCTCTCTTTTTCTTAACCGTTGTTGGCAACGGAGCTATAAGCATATGCATGTTGCGACCTTCCATTTTGGGTTGATTTTCAATGACCGCAACATCTTTCAAATCATCCGCAAGACGCTCGAGAATACTGAGACCCTGTTCAGGATGAGACATCTCTCGACCACGGAACATGATAGTGATCTTTACCTTAGAACCAGTTTCCAAAAAGCGAACAACGTGCTTTTTCTTGGTTTCATAGTCGCCCACGTCAATCTTGGGACGAAATTTCATTTCTTTCGTTTCGACTTTGCTTTGGTTCTTACGAGCTTGTTTAGCCCTAATATCCTGATCGTACTTATACTTACCGTAATCCATAATGCGACACACAGGTGGATTAGCTTGAGGGGCTATCTCAACCAAATCGTAACCCTCATCATCTGCAATCCGCTGCGCCTGCTCGATAGGATAAATTCCCAGCTGGGATCCGTCGTAGGCAATCAAACGACATTCTTTCACCTTAATGGCCTCATTGAGCCTTGGTTCTTGAGCTGCTATGGTGCCCACCTCCTTCTGCGACCGACTACCTCAGGGTGCTTACCACGCACAAACTCATACAACCTACAATAAAAAAACCCACATCCGAACAGGTTGCAGGCCACACACGTATAGCTTAAAAACTATTCATGTAACCCATCAGCAACCTTAAGCGCCGAACTAGGTGGAGACGCACAAACATCTCACTTGTCAATCCAGTTGAGTATAGCACTGCAACGAATCTTGTAAAGAGGGATTTTTTGTTATTATTCTCATTCATTAGGTCATGCATCTTCGTAACCACGACCGCAAACCAGATACCTAAAATACTTCAAAAACCCTTGCTTCCAATCTTCTTGTGAATCTTAGACAACCCCCGCAATCAAAGCTCCTATAACAAGCAAGCACGTCATAGCCACAGGAACAAGGAGCACAAAGACAAAAAAAGCGCATAGGAAAACTCATCTTTTTGAATGAAGGATGTTTTTGAAACCATCGACGTTTATCAAGAAACGCATACGTAATACTGCCCCAGGACACAAGCACAAATATGAAATACTCCAATACGAGATACCACACAGGGTGCTGCGCATTCTGTTCAGTTGGATTAATGACAGCAAGAATAACGGCAACAGTCAGTAACGCAAAAAACGCGAGAAGCAAAGCATTCCACACTCGCCCTATCCATGCAGGAATCTTGGCACACAAGGGAGTAACCATGTTGCTAAACAAAGTTGCAGCACTGCGACTTTTGCAACGCTCGCAGCTCGCAGTATCACCGCGCTCATCATAAACGCGCCGGGCGAACAAAGGCCTTTTTGGTACCATACCGGCGCTGTGTCTCCTATCTGATGTGTCCGGTATGGTATACGCAGCAGCTGTTTCTAAAAAGGCCTGTTGAAAATCTTTAACGCTCGCGAATCGTGCTTCTGGATCAAACGAACAGGCTTTCACGATGATGCGACGAAAGACCTCAGGAATCAGCGCTGAAGCAAAATTGCTTGATCGTGTTTGAGCATCTGGCACCTCTTCGGTAAAACAGTAGTACAGAAGTATTCCTAATGAATACACATCACTTCTGACGTCGGTTTGGCCAAAACCAAATTGCTCGGGAGGCGCATATTCACGCGTTCCAAATCGCACCGTATCGGTGCTACTGCCATCGCGATACGTGCGCGCGATACCAAAATCAATCAAGGTCACTCGATTAAAGGAAATGATGATATTCGAAGGTTTTAAATCGCGATGAATGATTGGTGGTTCAAACAGTTCGTGCAGTTCACGAACTGCATCACAAATTCGAGGGAAGATATCTATCGTAAGCTCAACTGAAGGACTGCAGCGATACACAACCTCTCGAAGGGTCTCGCCCTGCACGTACTCCATGATGACCACAAGTTTATCGTTGAGCTCATAACAATCATAGATGAAGGGAAGATGCTCAAAACGTAGCACACTTTGACACGCCTTAAGCAGCCGCTTATAGACCAACCCAAGACCAGCCGATTGGTCGAGATATTTTCGAATAAAGAGCGACGCAGTATGCTTGTGCGCCCCACCTTCATAGCAATCCTGCGCGCTGACAATCTGTGTTTCTTCGTAACTCGATTCCTTGAGAACCTTCTCTACCGTAAAGGAGCTATCCTTTTCCACCAGAAACAATAAAGCATCAAGTTCGTCATCATCTTTAGAGCATGCGCCAGAAAAGCCCTGCTCTCGCGAAAGAGCAGGGTCACAATACGCTTCATCATGCTGCGTACGATTCTGTCTAAATGAAGGCGACATCTAGCAAATGGTTTCCTCATCCTTGCTGAACAGCATTTCATTGACTTGTTGTAAAGAATACTTTTTGTTGAGCGCAAAGATAATGGTCACATCACGCTTATTTTTGGGATACAGCTTATTGACCCCAGCTGCTTGCAGCAGTCGCTCTGTTTCTCTCAAGCTTAAATGCATTGCGAATGCGATCTGAAGAATTTTATTACGCCCAGGATGTTTCTTCCCTCCCGTAAAAAGCTCGTATCCATACGTATTGTCAAGAAGCGCCTCTTTTATGACCTCAGAACGTACTAGCCCCTTTTCTTCGAGCAGCTTTTGTAAATACTCAGACAACGATCGCTTCTCGAGGTTATATTTCTCAATGAATTTATCGGGATTGGGAGACGACACAAGTTCGTCAAGCAATTCCTCTGTTAAAGGTTCGTCCATTCGTTTCTTTCTTCGCGCACAACGTGCCCTCCTTGGCACGTTGTGCCAAGGAGGGACAGAGTATGGTATCGAATAGGAAAGCTTACCTTTAACACGTGCTGGTAAGGCCTTTCTCACCATGCGGAAACGTCGCTCCGTTCAAATGAGGCTACTGCATCAATATCTTCATATACCGTTGCTTCAAATGACCATGAAGAACCAGCTTGAATATTACTTGCAGAAGCATAGGCATTCCCTATTAGATTGCCATCTTCATCGTAGAGATTATACGTGAGAGAAACACTCGTAAGCTCATCATCGGTATTATTGGTAAAAGTTCCGGTAATCGCAGGATAATACCCTGATGTTACCAACGTCTCATCACTAATCGTATAATCGGCCTCTTCAGCATCGGAGTCGCTCGCATCAGCCGTCTCATCGCTGCTTTCTTCAGCAATAGTTGGATTAGTTACTTCATCGATCGCATCACTGTACATGCTCTGAGTTGCTAACACTATTACGCATGAAAGGATTGAGATAACAAGGGCTGCAATGGCAATGCCTTTTCCTGATTTCTTTCCACGCTTAATTCCAACAAAGCCAATAATTCCAAATATCAAGGCAAGAAGCGCCAAGAAAAACGAGAGGTTATTGATGATCGGGAGAAACGACGTGAAAAGCGCGATTATACCTAGCACAAACGACGTAATTGCCATCGCTGATTTTGGTAGGCGTGCTTGGTCTTGAGTAATATTCTGTTTTTGGTCGTCAGTCATAGTAATATCCTTCCAAAGTGATGAACAAATGCCCATATCGGGCGGGCGCCATGCATGTCACCAAGAAAGATACCTATTTCGTTATTTCATTTCATTAGCTGCCAGCTTAGATCAGGACTTTTAATATGAGCAGAACAGTAGTGTTCGCGTTAACTACAAGGAGCGCCATCAAAACACAAGCAAATACCAGCAAAAAGGCAAGAAGGGCCCAAGGCCAATAAAGGTCTTTCACATACGAGGATTAGGATTTGCTTTTTGTATTTCTGACATCTTTCTCGCTTACGTGCTACTTAAATAAGAAAAAGTACACCCCAAAGGCCACCAGGCCGACCACGATAAGAACAAGAATAGCCTTGTGCATGTTTTGCAGCGGCACCGAACCGTTCAGGTCGTCTTCAGTAAGAGAATCGAATACACTTTCTTCATCATCTGAGCGCTGTCTTTTTTCAGAAGTTGTACGCTGCGCCGTTTCTTGCGAAGAACTGGAAACGTCAGATAAGAACATCGTGGCTGACAAATGCTCAGCATCGCTACACGGCGAATCGGCTGTAGCGTACGAGTCATGAGCAAAGTCACGGGCACCCTTACTATTTTCTACAGATGCATCGGATTCCACACGAACGCTCGTATTGTCAGGCTCAGACAGTGTTTGCTGTGAAATCCCTGAAGAGCTGATAACAATGAGATCTTCTTCTTCATCGGCTTTTTCAAGTGAAATTAACGAATAGCGTGACTGCCCTGTTGGCGCTACATCGATATTGCTTACACCCGCACCACGAGGTTGCGCCTGCCAAGCTGCATCGCTGCCTTCATATTCTGGGGTTTCATTTTGCACCCTGTTGTTTAGATCGCCCATAGACCCTACTTCATACACTGAGTCATTTCTTTACACAGATCTGACTTTACCTTGTTTGCTATTTCTTCATCAGAAGCAACGGCAAAAACATACACTTTAACTTTTGGCTCTGTGCCGCTCGGACGCACAATTACTTTTTGGGCGCCTTCTAAGTCAAACTCGATAACATCAGCACAAGGCAGGCCATTCACTCCACACGCATAATCAAGAACTTTACAAACCGTCAACCCTGCAATAGATGCCAGCGGCTGCTCGCGGAATTGGTGCATCAAATCGCTCATTTTTTTCTGTCCGTCAATCCCCTCAAACGTAAAGGACAGCGTCGCATTGCAGTAATAACCATACTGCTGATACAAATCCTGCATGGCCTGGTAGAGAGTTTTCCCTTGAGCGCGGTAATAGCGTGCCATCTGAGAGATAAGCATACTGGTAACGACAGCATCTTTATCACGCGCATGTGTCCCCGCGAGATACCCATAGCTTTCCTCAAAACCAAAAATGAAACGATCTTCTTGGTGAGCTTCTTCAAGTTCAGCTATAACCGATCCGATATATTTAAAGCCCGTCAAAACACGGCGAACTTCCACGCCATAGTGTCGAGCGATAGGATCAACAAGTCCTGTAGATACAATCGTGGTCACCGCTACCGGATTTTCAGGCATGATGTCATGTTCGCTACGCAAACGACAGACGTAGTCAAGCAACAAAACACCCACTTCATTGCCGCTTAACAGCCGATAACCCCCTTCATCTTGTACTGCAATGCCGACACGATCCGCATCGGGATCCGTCCCTAGAAGCACATCGGGATGCAGTGTTTCACACAGGGCAATACCTAATTCAAGGGCATCTCTGTTTTCCGGATTGGGATACGGGCAGGTAGGAAACGTTCCATCAGGGCTAGCTTGCTCTTCAACAACGTGAAGATCATCTATTCCGATGCGATGCAAAATCTTCGAGACGCATTCAAGACCTGTACCATGAAGCGGCGTGTAGACCACCCGCAAAGGATCGCTATCCCGCTGCGGCATGCGCTGCTCATAGACAGCATCAAGGTAGGCTTCTATGACATCTTCGGAAACAAATTCGATCAGACCTTGTGCATGCGCATCCTCAAAAGGTAGCGCAAACACATCATCAAAAATATCAACCTCAGCAATACAGGCAGTAATGTCATCGGCCATTTGGGAGGCAATTTGGCAGCCATCAGGTCCATATACCTTATACCCGTTATATTGGCTCGGATTGTGACTAGCCGTAACGTTGATGCCTATATCACAATGCAGATAACGCACAGCAAAAGAAAGTACCGGCGTTGGTTCAAGCCTAGGAAAAAGATATGTCTTCACACCCCGCGCAGCAAGCACACACGCAGCCCTTCGGGCAAAGAGATCAGAATTAATGCGCGAATCAAAACACACAACCGCAGTTGGCATAGCTCCTTGTGCTTCATGAGCAGTGATGTAATTCGCGATACCTTGAGTAGCCTGTCCAACCGTATAGATGTTCATACGGTTTGTACCAGCCCCCAGAATCCCCCTCAAACCCGCGGTTCCAAACTCGAGGCTGCGATAAAACGCATCCTCGATCATGGTCTCATCGTGCTGCTCTGCTAACGCAACCAGCTCAGCGTACAGATCTGGATCAGTAACCCTATCACACCAGCGATTGAACAGAGCATGATAATCCATAGCAGTTTCTCCTTATTGAAGGTTTGAGAACACGATGTCTTGTACAGACTATTGGTTAGTTTAGCTCATGTTTTGTCCTTGATGAGGAATTGCGCCGTTTGTAACAAGAATCTGACGTTCGCGTCATAGGTTTACTGCTACTCTTCTGATATGAAAAAAACAACGTATATAGCTATGCTCTCAGCCATTCGTGAAAAGCCGCAGCTACTCAGCACCATCACAGTGCTCAATAGCATCATAACTAAGCTCATCTATGTTGCCTATCCGTGTTTGTTAGTCGTTCTGTTTCTGAAAGACAGTGAGCGCCTCTCGAATCTAGCAGACTCGTTTGATGTATCACTTCTGCTCTCTGCCTCATGGTTGTGGGCATTTATTATCCCGTGCGTTTCATTCATACTCCTGAGCGTGGTACGAAAACTCATTAATGCTCCGCGCCCCTACGAGATCTTTAAAACAGCTCCTCTTATTCCTAAGACCACCAAAGGAAAATCATTTCCCAGCCGCCACGTATTTTCGATCTTCGTTATCGGAACGACGTTTGTGTACACCTGCTCCATTCCAGAATTGGGATACCTCATCTATGTATTAGGGATTCTTCTTGCTGCTATCCGTGTAGTAAGTGGTGTTCACTTTCCCCGCGACGTGCTTGCAGGTGCCTGCCTGGGGATTCTTCTTGCCATACTGGGATTTAGTATCGTGCAATAATATCTGCCGAAAACACAAAGGCAGACCGGGAAATAGCCTGGGCTGTGTTATGGTATGCTGACTTACAACACAAGGACGATAGAATTGTGAGGAAACTGGTATGGCCTATCAAATTGTCACTGATTCATCCTGTAATCTTCCTGAAGAGTTAATTGATAAGTTGGAACTTGAGATTCTCCCTCTGGTTTTCATGATCGACGGAACGCTTCATCAAAGCTACTTGAAAGGCCAAGTAACCGATCTGTCTCAGTTTTACGCAATGATGCGCGACGGCAAAGTTATCACCACGTCTTTGCCTAATCTTTCTGAAACCGAAAAACTATTCGATCGTATCTTTGCTTCTGGTAAAGACATCCTCTATATCGGGTTCTCTAGTGCGCTCTCAGGAACATACGAAGGCATGTGCAACGTTGGAAACACGCTAGCAGAGCGCTACTCTGATCGTTGTTTTGCATCCGTCGATACCCGTGCTGCGTCGGTTGGCCAAGGATTGATTGTCTACTACGCCGCTAAGCTCAAACAAGAAGGCAAATCGTTAGAAGAAGTACAGCAGTGGGTTGTCGATAAACGCCTTAACCTTGCCCATTGGTTCACGGTTGATGACTTGATGTATCTCTACCGCGGCGGGCGTGTTTCAAAAAGCGCCGCCTTTGCGGGTAGCCTGCTGAACATTAAACCCGTTTTGCACGTTGACAACGAAGGCAGGCTCATCCCCATGGAAAAAGCCCGCGGCAGAAAAAAGAGCATTCAGACGCTCGTAAAGCACATGGAAAAAACGGCAACACAACCCGTGAAAGACCAGCTCATTGGTATTTCGCATGGAGACTGCTTAGAGGATGCCGAATATCTCCAAGAGCTTATTGCAGAAAAATTTGGTGCAACAAACATCTTGCTAAACTACATAGATCCAGTTATCGGTGCACATTCAGGTCCTGGCACGCTTGCTCTGTTCTTCTTGGCAAGCGAGCGCTAGTACAGATACAGAACAGTCCAAGCAAGAGCGCAGCACTCTGTGCTCTTGCCATTTCGCGTAACACACACTATCCCAGTACTGCACGTAGACACTTCAATGCTGGGATAGTTTTATTCAGAAGATAAAATAAAGATCTATGATTCTGCAATGATGTCACGAAGCGCCATAATCAGCTTTTCGTTGTCCTCGTGCGTGCGAATCGCAACGAGAAAATAACGCTTTCCTTCTATTCCAGGAACACCCGCTAAATCCCGTACGGTAAAGCCCGCTTTCTGTAAGCGCACAATAAGGTCTGCGGCACTCGTAATACCAAAATCTCGTGCTGCACGTTCCTCTAAGGCGCACATGACAAAGTTCGCTTCAGAGGGAAACACCTTGATTCCCGGCGTAAGACTCAACATGCACTGCATCCACGGGATTTCAGTCTCTAACAGCTGAACTGTTTTCTCCATGTACTGCCCAGTATGAGGAAACTCACGTGCCACCACTTCGCTAAACATCGTGATATCGGATCCATCACTGAACTGCTTTATATGCTGAATAGCAGAAGCATTGCCCACGACATAACCCATCGGAATACCCGGCATACCAAGTTCGTTTGAAAGACTGCGCACAACAAAGAGGTTTCGATATTGCTGCGTGAGATTAACAAACGATTCGCCACCGAGTGTCAGGCTGATACTCGACTCATCAACGATAACCCAGTTGCATGCTTCAAGATAGCGACCGAGAGTTTTTTCTGACAATAGACGGGCGCAGGGATAGCTCGGGTTAGCAAGGATAGCCGCATCAAACTGATATCCGTTTGAAAACGCTGTCTGAGGCTCGATAGCAGATAGCGAATAAGGATTTACCAACTTCACCGGATTGTGTCCCGCGTTGGCAACAGAGAGAAAATAGCTCGTAGGTGCAGGCGTTGGAATGCCCACATTGCATGGGCGATACGCTTGAACAATGGAACTGATCAACGACGAGACGCTTGTCCCTGCCATAATGCTTTCAGCAGACATTTCGAAATACCGCCCAAGAACACGGCTGAGGTGTTGCCCGTCACTATTCGGAAGAAACGACATATCGCCTTCAGAAATAGCAGAGGCAATAGCATCCTTAACACACGCTGGAGTACCAAAAGGATTTGCTATACATGAAAAATCAATCCAATCAATCTCTGCGCGAATGTCATAGGGCAAGGTTTCTTGAGACTGCGAAGACACAGCTACTTCATTAATAAAATCTGTTAACGCACTAAAGGGTTTCACAGCTCACCAATTCTTTTCTTACTTGTCTGTAGTGCTAAATCCAGGCGCATGCCCGTGCGCACTTCTGAGAAATAAGTCTGGGCGAATACCCTAGCACAAATTCGAGAATGTTGTGAGATGATACACTATCTTTTATGGAAAAGATTCCGGAAGATATTACTTTCTTACCCTGGAATGGCTCTGCCATTCTGCTCATGGATCTCGATGCATTTTTCGCCTCTGTCGAACAACTTGATCATCCCGAATGGAGAGGAAAGCCTGTCATAGTAGGTGGAAGCCCTGAACATCGTGGAGTGGTTTCTACCGCATCATATGAAGCACGAACGTATGGAGTGCGCAGTGCTATGCCTTCCTCGACCGCAGCAAAACTGTGCCCTCACGCTATTTGGACACCCGGAGATTTTCACCGGTATCGAGAAGTATCAAAACAAGTCATGAATATTCTCTACCAGGAATCACCATTCTTGATGCAAGTCAGTATTGATGAGGCATTTCTTGATATAACGCCAACACGAACCAACCAAACGCATCCGGTTCTCGCTGCCAAACGTATTCAAGACAACGTCGCACGTCTTGGTATTACGTGTTCAATTGGGCTTGGAGCCTCGAAGTCTGTTGCAAAAATTGCTTCCAACCAAAATAAACCATGCGGTTTTACCGTCGTGTATCCAGAAGAATCAGAATCGTTTCTCGCACCACTCGATATCAAAGAAATGAGTGGTATAGGACCCGTCTCTCAAAAGAAACTCTATTCCTACCACATTCGCACGCTCGGAGAACTCGCTCATGCCGATAAGGCACTTCTTACAGAAGTGTTTGGGAAAAATGCAGATCTTGTTCAACAGCGTGCACGCGGAATCGACAGTGCAGTTGAAGCAGAACCCACTCCGATAAAATCTGTTTCCAACGAAATTAGTTTTGCAACAAGCACCCGCGACGAAAAAGAAATAAAAGCACGTATAGCAACTATGGCACATAAAGTTGGTCGCCGCCTGCGAAGAAAAAATTTAGAAGGCTCTACCCTACACCTCAAAATACGAAGAGAAGATCTCACTATCCGAAGCTGCCAGCAAAAAATTCCAGATTTGGGATTCAATGAAATACAGTGGCTTCCCTATCTCTACAAAATGCTTCATGAAATATGGCAGCCCCACGAAGATCTACGACTGGTAGGAGTTGGAGTAAGTGGGTTTGATAAAGAGCCTGTGCAAACTCAACTCTTTCACAGTAACGAGGCACAAAACACTACCCCGCTTCAGACACAAAGCAAAAAAGCAGCAAAGCTGCTTGAGGCAAATGACTTAATTGCTCAAAAATACGGAGAAGACGCGGTGAGATTCGGACACGAAATCCGCACCTACGCCGATACCACCGGCAGCTCCGCCAAAAACCCCGAAGACTATAGAGACTAGTTAAACTTAAATATTTTTTGAGCAAGGCGATAGCCCGAAATGCCCACCGCACGACCTGCATTAGTAGGTATATTGACCAGCATATTGACGACCGATCGTTTTATTTCGTGATATAAGGTTTTGTCTTTGGCTTTGAGATACGCCCAAACGTCTGCTCGCTTCGCTTCGTTTTCGGGTGTTTTCTCCATCCGAAGAAACACTGAGCAAATGCACATCATCATAGACAAATAGTTCTTCATATAGCTGCGTAAACGCTCATTGGATACCGTCGACAAATCAACCGAATCGATCATAATTTTCGTAATACGTATCTGCTGATCAATGCGAGATAACATAACCTTCTCATTGACCGATTGATCTTCTCTACCGATGTAGTAGCGATACACATCGACATTGAAATAGCGCATAGTTCTCACATGAGGCAGAGGGACATACACAAAGATATTGTCAACGTAAAAGCAGTGTTCGGGTAATTGTAGGTTAATATCACGCAACAGATCAGTTCGATAAATCACTGAGTGCATTAATAAGTACTGAGACGAGTGGAAACGCCCCACCTCAGACCAGCTAAATTCTGTGTCTGTCGGGAACACATGAGTGTAACGAATAGGAGCATGCGTCCCCTCATGAACTTTTTCATACACGTAGTTGGAAATAACAAGATCGGTCGCAACATCTGTAGAACAAGAACAGGTTTCGCTCGAAGCGGACGATTCTCCTTGAGATGTTTGTGACGCTTCCACGAGCTTTGCTTGTCGGCGCAAATACGACATGATGGTTTGCATAGCGCCCTCATCAAGCCAGTCATCAGAATCGACAACCTTATAATACAGCCCTTGGGCAGCGCTCAATCCCGTATTGACCGCAGAGCCATGCCCGCCGTTTTCCTTATGAATTGCACGAATAATATCGGGATACTCCTCGGCCAAGCGATCGCAAATTTGTGCAGTATTGTCCTCGGTTGATCCATCATCGACTAAAATTATCTCGATGTCGTCGCCGCAAGGAAGCAACGATTCTACACATTTCTCCATGTAGTCCGCTGAATTATAGCAAGGTACCGCGAAGGAGATTGTTTTCATGTAAGAACCACCAAACCTTTCCGCTCACACCGTCTGAAGTTTCCCCCGAGGGAACATTATACCCACCACTTTCGATGAGCGCTAAAATGTCACGAGAAGAAGCACGAAAATATGAAAGGAAGGCCTATGGCAACGCTCATAGACACAATGATTGAACGCGCTAAGTCAGACAAGAAGACTATTGTTCTTCCCGAAGGGAACGACGATCGTATTCTTGCCGCCGCTGAGACAGTTCTTAAACAAGAAATCGCAGACATCATTATCTTGGGCGATGAAAAAGACATTAAAGCAAAAGGCTACGAGCTTTCTGCTGCTCAAATTATCAACCCTCAAACCTCTGATAAGGTTGATGAATTTACGTCACTACTCTATGAACTTCGCAAAAACAAGGGCGTTACTGAAGAGCAGGCACATGATTTGGTAACGAAAGACCCCATCTACTTTGCCGTCATGATGCTCAAGACCGGCATGTGTGATGGTCTGGTTGGTGGCGCTGGTTGCGCAACTGTAAAGATTCTCTCACCTGCCTTGCGCGTACTCAAGACTGCACCCGGTGCTCCTATGGTAAGCTCCCTGTTCCTTATGGATGTGCCAGATTGCAATCTGGGCGAAAACGGCATTTTTGCATTTGCTGACTGCGCTCTTGAAGTACAGCCCACGGCAGAAAAACTTGCCCATATTGCCTATCTCACCAATGATTCATTCAAGCGCCTGATTGGCAAAGATGCACGTATTGCACTGCTTTCCCATTCATCACATGGTAGCGCTAACAACGATGACGCTCACAAAGTTGCTGATGCCGTATCCTACATCAAAGAACACTATCCTGAGCTTGACGCTGATGGTGAGTTGCAACTTGATGCTGCCATCATCCCTGAAATTGGTCAGTCCAAAGCTCCTGATTCCAAGGTTGCTGGCAAGGCTAACGTACTTATCTTCCCTGATTTGGATGCTGGCAACATTGGCTACAAGCTCGTACAGCGTCTAGCAAAAGCCCAAGCCTATGGTCCAATTCTTCAGGGCATCGCAGCTCCGGTAAATGACCTTTCACGTGGCTGCACGGCAGAGGATGTTGTCGGCGTTATTGCTATCACCTGCGTACAAGCACAAACACTCTAAGCACTATACACAAGACCTTGATACCGAATCCCGCATGTCGCATGACATGCGGGATTTTTGTATGTTGACTAAAAGATCTTTACTTCCTAGGGCACAGTTTTAGACTCCGTTTGTCCTAGGCCCTAGCTTTCTGGACTACAGAATATTTTTCGGAAAGAGGGCTCAGCTATTTGACTGAGACATACACACATAAGCAAACTTCCGTTTTACTGCCCCTGGGCTTCATACTTTGCCTCTGTTGAATTTTTACTAGCTGACCACCAGCTTCTATTGAGTCGGTACCACTCAATGGTGTCCTGGAGATCTGACAC
>CAYWAO010000005.1:0-122950 GCA_964456695.1 uncultured Cryptobacterium sp.
ACATACCATCCTCTCTCTTTTTTGTTCACAATCTCACACTTTCATTGGAGAAAAGTTTTGATTGTTTCACGCAAACATCTTTCGTAGTTGCTTCGCTTTAATTACTCAATTGAAATTTTAAACGTCTCCGCGCCTTCGCTTTAATTTGCCTTTTATTCTGGGATTTTGTTCCAAAAAAGGTATCGGACTGCCTCTCGACAATGCTCTAATCATATTACATAGCAGAGCAAGCCATTAAGTTACTTCTCATGGCATTTGCTGCAACAGTCCACGCGAGACACAAGCTGAAAAGATTTTTACATTAGGGATTGTCATCTAGTTGGTTAAGCTTCTGCCCAAATTTTATCCAAACAATAAATAGAACCTACTTTGTAATCGAGGAGGAGATACGTATGAGTAACATATCATGCTCGGCACACAAAAGGAGAGCGCTAGCTTATGCCAACACTCTCCTTATACGAGCTACGTTATTCTCTTAAGAAAGCGAGCACGAGCATATATCATGCCGTGCGCTTCTTATGCGGCTGTCTCTTTCTTGGTCACGATGACGCGTGCTACCAAGATGATGATAACAGCTACCGCAATACCACCAACCAGGGATGGCCATGGAGAAGCGGTAAAGCCTGCAACCAAATATCCGACGAAGCAAATACCCGCAACCATGGTTGCATAGGGCAGCTGAGTTGCAACATGACGCAGATGGTCGCAGTTTGCACCTGCAGACGACAAGATCGTCGTATCCGAAATAGGAGATGCATGGTCGCCATATACCGCACCTGCAAGTGTTGCACCAACAGTGACGAGGAAGAGCGGATCCGTCTCAGGGAAAATACCGAGCACGATAGGCAGAATAAGAGCAATTGTGCCCCATGACGTGCCCATAGCAAATCCAATAAAACCCGAAACCAAGAAGATAACTGCAGGCAGAAGAGACAACTCAAAACCAACCGTGGTAAGGAAGGTTGAAACAAATTCTCCCGTACCCAACATGTAGCGGCAGCATCCACCCAAGCTCCATGCCAGTACCAAAATCATAATGGCACCCACCATCGAGCGAACACCTTCGGATACCCCTTCGGTATATCCCATAAGCGTCGTCAGCTTGCGGGGAATAAACATGATTGCGGCACAGAGCAGCGCCACACAAGAACCGATACAAAGACCCGATACCGGATCAATGCCAATAGCAGTCGTGAAATCAGTACCAGAGAAGTAACCGCCCACATAGAGCATGCCAATAACAGAGAAGATAATAAGCACTACGATTGGAACAACCAGATCGTATACCTTACCCTTCTCAGACACAGACAACCCCTTATATTCCTCAATGGCGCGATGAGCACCTTCCAGGTCAGACTGCTCGGTAACGACCGTTTCTACTCGCTCGTCTTTTGAAGGAAGACCAGCGGAAGATACTGCTTCAAGCGGAGAATCAGGCGTGGGAACCTCGCTATACTCTCGGTTCTCAACAGCACGCTGGGCCTTGCCCATAGAGAAAAAATCCTTGCCTACCGCACACAAAACGAAGACGAACACGATTGTGATGAGTGCATAGAAATTGTACGGAATAGATGCCACGAAGGTATTGAATCCGTTTTCTCCCAAATATCCACCAACAGCAACGGCCCAAGAAGAAACCGGAGCGATAATGCAAATCGGTGCGGCGGTAGAATCAATGATGTATGCAAGTTTTTCGTGGCTCACGCGAAACTTGTCCGTTACCGGGCTCATAACGGCACCAACCGTCAAACAATTGAAGTAGTCATCTACAAAGATGACGACACCCAAAATAGCAGTCATGATAGATGCCATACGAGCACTCTTGATGCGCTTTGCTGCCCATTCGGCATACGCGCGCGAACCACCCGCCACAGCGACCACAACCACTAACGCCCCTAAGAGCGCTAGGAATAATATCAGCGCCGCATTTGATGAAATCTGCTCTGCCATAACAGTGGGAATCATTGTGAACGCATCAATTGTCTGGGCAACGCCAGCACCCTCAAGCGTAAATTGATACACGAGCAAGCCAGAAAAAACACCAATCAACAAAGAAGAGTACACTTCTTTGGTGATAAGCGCCAAGGCCAACGCTAAGAGTGGAGGAACGATCGACCACGCCCCTGTAGAGATTAGCTCGAAGCCTTCCATGGAATATTCTCCTTTTACCTGAGTCGTACTTGCCAATACGATCAAACAACGTTAGACGCACGCGATTATATGAAAATGTTCCCTTCTTGTCTGTGCAGACGCACGAAACCACGCCCAAACAACGACGAACGGCAGCCCACAAGCCCATATATCGTATCCATAAGAAGCGGATTCGGCTTCGGCTGCAAATGCGTGTTGCACAGCCTCGCTACACACACCACAGCAGGATTTCGCGAAACGCGCGCAGACGAATTACTCCTACTCACCCAAGACTTGCGGATGCCCACGCAAGCTTTATGCGACGCACATCCTTAAACAAAACGCCACGAATTAGCCCCGAGCACGATAAGCGAAACGCCACGCATAATGGCAAACACCCCAATGCAAATCGCGACAAATGCCGGAAAGGTCATAAACAGAATGCCAATTGCAATCGACACGACACCTGAAAAGAGCAACCATCCCCACAGGGAAAATCCGCCTTTGCGTGTGAGAAATGCACCGACTAGCTCATATCCACCAAAGACGATAACGGAAATGCCCATCAACCAGAGCAACACTGCAGCAAGCAGCATGGGATGAATCGTAAAAATAAGACCGACCAAAACATCGGCAATGCCATACGCAAGCACAAAGCAGGATAGATGAAGTATCCCGCGATCACGCCAGTACGTAACGATGTTAACAATGCCTGAAAGCAAGAACGCTGCACCGACCATAAAGGCCATAGACCCAAGCGTCAATCCCGGAAAGAATAGCGCCACCAAACCGAAGAGAACAAGAAGAATACCCGCTACAATCCATTGCCAATTTCGTTCATGATGTGCTTTAGACATACAGCCCCACCTCTTACCATCCTCCACGTTCTTGTCTTCTCTGCCCGATTGGTTTATTGCTTACGAATCTCAACAAATGAGCACATCGTGCATCAACGGTTTGATCCTTGCTGTGTCGTAGTGTGTGTTGGTACGTTCTTACCAGCTATGTTTACTTCTGATTATAGAAAGACGCTCGAACACCTTTGTACTAAAACCCGTTTGATACGCCCAAAAGCTAGATAAGCGGAACGCGAAAACGCCAGCCAAAACCTTGCCCGAAACCTTCTTTGAACTGATCACTTCATACTCATACAAACAAGACTTTGTAGCACTCTTCCCCTTTGCTAAGATGGATTCGCTTACGACATCCTACTGAAGGGGATACACATGAAACTGGGATTTATCGGTTGCGGAAATATGGCCAAGGCCATCATTCAGGGCATCCTTTCAAGTAACTTAGTACCCACACAAGACATCTTTGCGTCAAACGCCTCTCAAGCTCACGCTGAGCGCAACGCCCAAGAGCTGGGCATCCACACAACAACTGACAATATCACGGTAGTTGCCAACAGCGACATCATATTTTTAAGCGTCAAGCCCTATCAATACGAAGCGGTTATACAAGAAATCAAAGACCACGTTGAAAAGCATCAAATTATTGTAACTATCGCTCCCGGTAAAACCATTGCGTGGATCACAGAACAGTTCGACAAACCCGTCAAGATCATTCGCACCACGCCTAATACTCCAGCACTGGTTGGAGAAGGCATAACCGCCTATCATGCCAATGATCTGGTAGCTAACAAAGAAACCTCTTATGTGGTACAGCTACTCTGCAGTTTTGGCAGCGCGCTTGAACTTGACGAATCAAAGCTTGACGTATCGTCTACCATTGGTGGGTGTTCGCCGGCATACACGTATATGTTTATCGAAGCTATGGCAGATGCCGGTGTTGCTGATGGGCTCACGCGCCAGCAAGCCTACACCATAGCTGCCCAAGCGGTATTGGGCTCTGCAAAAATGGTGCTTGAAACCGGAAAACACCCCGGCGAGCTCAAAGATCAGGTAACCTCACCATCCGGATCAACCATCGTTGGCGTACAAGCACTTGAAGAAGGGGCATTCCGCGGCACTATTATGGGCGCGCTTCGCAAAGCAGTCGCCAAAGCGCGCACACTCTAGACCGTAGAGTGATCTTTAAGCCGCAGCATCCCTCGATCCTACGTACGTCCTACCTATCCACAGGTCGCCCTTAACAGATGAACATCCTGCGCCAAGCACTGCACCAGGCAACGGGAGGTTGCGGGGAGTATAGAAAGTTGCGGCAAACGCCAGCCAACATAAGAGCAGCGTGAAAATGATGTGAAGCATAGCGCATGCTTGACATCATGCTTACACTTATTACAATCGTTGTTAGCACTCCACCCTTGGGAGTGCTAATTTGATCATGACCACACAATCACCGCTCAGGAGAACCTGTGCGTACGCGTACTAAGAAAGAAGGATCTGCTTTATGCGCAAGTTTAAAACCGAGAGCAAAAAGCTTCTCGACCTTATGATTAACTCGATCTATACCAACAAAGAAATCTTTTTGCGTGAGCTTATTTCTAACGCATCCGACGCCGTTGATAAGCTGTACTTCAAAAGCTTAACCGACCAGTCCATCGGCGTCAGCAAGGACGATCTATCTATCGATGTTGCCTTCGACAAAGACGCGCGCACCATTACCGTATCCGATACGGGTATCGGCATGGACAAGGACGCGCTCGAAACCAATCTCGGTACGATTGCGCATTCAGGTAGCCTTGAATTCAAAACGGAGAACGAGCAATCCCAAGGAGAAGACCTCGACATCATTGGTCAATTTGGTGTTGGCTTCTACTCATCATTCATGGTTGCCAAGAAAGTAACTGTCATATCTCGCGCCTACGGAAGCGATGAGACCTGGATATGGGAAAGCGATGGCATCGAAGGCTATACCATTACCGAGGCAACCCCTGAACAGACAGCGTTACTCGAAGACGACCACGGCACGACAATCGTGTTGTCTCTTAAAGAAAACACCGAGGAAGACGAATACGATTTGTTCCTTGATCAATATGAGCTCCAAGCTCTGATCAAACAATACAGCAATTATGTGCGCTACCCCATCCACATGGAAATTGAGACGCGCAAACCGCTTCCCAAACCAGAAGATGCCGGAGATGACTACACACCAGAATATGAAACGGTGCGTGAAGTTCAGACTATCAATTCAATGATTCCTATTTGGAAACGCCGCAAGTCTGAAGTGTCTGAAGAAGACTACAACAATTTCTACAAGAGCGATTTCCACGATTGGGACGATCCTATTGCAACCATTTCGGTACATGCTGAAGGCACGCTTTCCTATGATGCCTTGCTCTTCATCCCGAAACACACACCGTATGACTTCTATAGCAAAGATTACGAAAAGGGGCTAGCACTCTACAGCTCCAACGTACTAATCCAAGAAAAGTGTGCTGAGCTACTGCCTGATTACTACAGCTTTATCCGTGGCGTTGTCGACAGTCAAGACTTGACACTCAACATTTCACGTGAAACTCTGCAGCACAACAGCCAGCTCAGAGCGATTGCCAACAAGCTGGAAAAGAAAATCACCAGCGAGCTGGAAAAAATGCGCAATAACGACCGCGAGACCTACGAGAAGTTCTTCGAAAACTTTGGGCGCAATTTGAAATACGGCATCTATGCGAGCTACGGAGCCAAGAAAGATACCCTTGCTGATTTGCTGCTGTTCTACTCCGCCAAAGAAAAGAAGATGATCACCCTCAAAGACTACGTAGAAGCTATGGGAGATGATCAAACGTCTATCTTCTATGCAGCAGGTGAATCGGTTGATCGTCTTGCACACCGCCCAATCGTAACAACCGTGCTTTCTAAAGGCTACGATGTTCTGCTGTGCCCACAAGATGTTGATGAATTCTGCTTGATGTCTATGGGCGAATACGAAGAAAAACAGTTCAAGAATGTTGCTGGTGGCGATCTGGGGCTTGAGACCGAAGACGAAAAGAGCGCTGCAGAGGCAATTACAAAAGAAAACGAAGATTTGTTCAATTCCATCAAGGATGCCCTTGATGGCAAGGTAAAGCGCGTTGCCGTTTCAGCTCGCTTGTCTGACACCCCGTCCTGTGTGACCGCAGAAGGCCCCATCACACTTGAGATGGAAAAGGTCCTTGCTGCCGGCCCTGACGGAGAGCAAGTAAAGAGCGACCGTGTTCTTGAGCTTAACGCTCAACATCCGGTATTCAAAGCGCTACAAAAGGCTTATGAAAACAAGGACGACGAAAAGGTTCAGTCCTATGCACGCGTACTGTATGACCAGGCGCTCATCACCGAAGGATTGCCTATCGATGATCCGGTAGCCTACACCCAGGCAGTTTATAAGTTCATGGTGTAGTGCTCGATAGGGACATATGCACCGAGAACAGGCTCACCATGTGGGTACCGACATTTGTCGGTACCCATTTTTTCGCTCATTGCCAGGGTGATTTGTGATGTTCTACCCTCAAAATAGCTTCGATCGGTGCTTATCGGACGTGGTTCGACCTTCACACCTCCGCACCGTCTACCTCAGAACACAGCTCAGAAGAACCTTTAAGCGCAGCTCAGCAAACGGTGATAGAATAAGAACAGATAGGTTAAGGTTCAAAGTCTTTGACGTAAGTTTTCTGCACCGCATTACTATGAAGAAGAGGGGAGTTTATCATGAAGCAATACAAACGCGTTTTTGCAGCACTTGATGGTGGTACGACCCAAGAAGAAATCGCTCAGCGCGCTATCCAAATCGCTGCATCCAACCACGCTGAACTGATGCTGGGTCACGTTGTTGATTCGGTTCCTGATTCTTTGACAGGCATTGACTACCAAGAGTTAACTGAAAGCATTCGAACCCGTCTTGAAAATTCTTTAGGCGACATTCTCACCGATGCCCGCAACAATCCTGACATTCCCTCCATCGATATCGTGGTTAAAGTTGGCCGCATTCAAGAAACGCTCCATAACCTTATGATCAAACCGTTTGAGGCAGATCTTGTTATCTGCGGCGAGCGTGGTCTTTCTAATATCACGTACGTATTTGTCGGAAGTGTTTCCACCTACCTTATCCGAAACGTCCGATGTGACGTGCTGGTGGTTAAGCAGGACTAATGCCTTTTGTGCGGATACGCGCTCTTACACGTTTCTACCTCGTTTCACCATACCCCCGTAAGAAACACTTCTCACGGGGGTGTTTTTTGTAACAACCACGCACAGCACGTTCTGTGCAGCCATATCTCTACAACAGCACCTGATCAAATTTTTGACGAGTGATAGAGTGGGATACAATATGACCACATGTACACAAAGCGCTTCACGGAAAGGTTTGACACATGGAGCGAGAACATTACGATTATCTTATTGTAGGAGCCGGTATCACAGGTGCCGTCTTTGCCCACGAAGCAACACACCACGGAAAAACGTGTTTGGTTATTGACCGGCGCAATCATATTGCGGGCAACATATATACCTCTAACATAAACGGTATCAACGTTCACCAATACGGCGCCCATATCTTCCATACCTCACTCCAACATGTGTGGACCTTCGTCAACCGCTTTGCTGAATTTAATCACTATGTGAATGCGCCCATCGCACGTTTTCACAACGAGCTCTACAACCTACCCTTCAACATGAACACCTTTTCTCAGATGTGGGGAATACGCACACCTGAAGAAGCCCAGGCAAAAATCGAAGAGCAGAAAGCAGCAGAAGGCATTACCAATCCCCAAAACTTAGAAGAGCAGGCACTTTCGCTCGTGGGTCGAGACATTTTTGAAAAACTCGTAAAGGAATACACCGAAAAACAGTGGGGTCGTGACTGTAAGGATCTCCCAACGTCAATCATCAAACGCCTCCCGGTTCGCTTTACCTATGACAACAACTACTTCAATGATCGCTGGCAGGGTATTCCTATTGGCGGATACACCGCTATGGTACATCGCATGCTCCACGACACCGAGGTTCTACTCAATACCGAATATCGTAGTTTCATTCACGAACACAAAGGCATTGCCGACCGCATTATCTATTGTGGCCCTATCGATGAGTTCTATGACTACCAATTGGGCACGCTTGAATATCGCTCACTTCGTTTTGAAACAGAAACGGTGGAGACTGACAATTGGCAAGGCAATGCTGTTGTCAATTACACCTCCCATGAGGTGCCTTGGACACGCATTATTGAGCACAAACACTTTGAATTTGGCAAAGACATCAATGGCAATGATATACGCGGATCGATTATCACCCGCGAATATCCAGCCACTTGGGAGCCGGGAGACGAACCGTACTACCCCATCAATGACGAACGCAACACCAAGCTCTACGAGCAGTATGCCCAGCTCGCCCGGCAAGAAGAAAACGTCATGTTTGCAGGACGACTCGGCGAGTATAAGTACTATGACATGGATAAAGCCATCGATGCCGCCATGTCCTTGATACAAAAGGAACTCGGCTACAACATTCGCTTAAACATAATTGTGCGCGGCGAATAACCGCCGCTAACCAGACAAGCAACACCCATTAGTCGTGCGTACGGTGATCTTGGTAATTGGCAAGATAGATTGCGAACTCATCTGAAGTATCAGAGTTCCCCGTACGCCACGCCTTATGGTCAATGATAGTACTTTCCATACCGTAATACGCATCGATGTAAGCGATAAGATTATCGAGCGCTTCAAGCTGAGCTTCAGGGTAATCACCTGATCCACCGACATGCACCATCTCAATACCAATTGAATACGAATTCATGCCATAGTCGGAAACCGATGAAGAATAAGGCTCGGTCGTTCCCACCTTATCGTCGCGCGATTCATCGGTAACGCCATATTCTTCGTTATGCCCCGTATCACCATAGCCTGCGTGGTGAGCAATGGCATCGAGCGGAACACATTGCACAATGCTGCCATCTTTATTGATCACAAAATGTGCCGCGATACCTGAACCATTTCCATCCCAATAGTCCACAACGCCTGACGCACTTCCATCGCCTTCGGTGTCATGCAACACGATATACTTCTGGTATTCAGCGCCCTTTTCTCCGTGATAGAACGAGTCGCGATAATCTTCGGTGATGTCAAGTTCTTCCCACAACTCCTCGGCGTTGACGCCAGATTCTTCTTCTACTTCTTCCTCGACGCCCACATCATTGACCTCCATCGTCAGATAATCATCAACGGACGTCTCCTCTTCGCTGAAGAACAGGGCGCACCCGGAAAGTGTCACACAACAAAACAAGCTCACCAAACACGCTAAAACCACAACCCAAATTCGCTGCAATGATGTTTTATCAAACAAAAGACGTTTCATGTGATACGTCCCCTACGTAAATCCAAAACCTCATACCGTTAGGATCAAGTATACAGATCTGTGCGCCGACTAAACCCGACACGAAACGGCACTGGCCACATTGTTCAGACAACGGATTAATAGCGACTGTCGAAAATCCTTTGCGTCTTCTTCTCAGAACGAGGTAGCTCGCCAATTGGCACACCTTTCGCATCGGGCGTGCACCCAATCTTTGCTTTGAAAATTGTGGCAAGCTCTTGCTCACAACGCTCACGATCTTCACCTGTCAGGTCAGTTTCAAACAAAATCGTCAGCACGTCGCGACCCATAATGTGCTCGATCATAACCTGATATTCAGAAGAAGTGCCCGACGTAATCGCGATAACTTCCTCAACTTGAGCGGGGAACATGTTAACGCCCTTTACCTTGAACATATCGTCAGTTCGTCCTACCAAGGTGTCAATGCGAGGATGATGCATACCACAGGCACAATCTCCCGGAATAATACGCGTCAGGTCATGGGTTCGATAGCGAATCAAAGGCGCACCTTCTTTGCGCAAAGTGGTAAGTACCAACTCGCCAATTTCTCCATCAGGAAGAGGAGTGCCCGTTTTAGGATCAACAACTTCTGCGTAGACGAAATCACTCCAAATATGCATGCCGTTATGTTCGCGACACGAAATACCAATACCCGGACCATAGACCTCAGTAAGGCCATAGATATCAAAGATTTCAACACCAAGCTCATGCTCAATACGATGACGCATCTTTTCGCCCCAGCGCTCCGAGCCGATCACTCCTTTGCGCAGCGCAAGTTTATCACGAATACCTCGCTTGGCAATTTCTTCAGCAAGCAACAGCGCATAGGAACTCGTCGCACACAAAACCGTCGAATGTAAATCTTCCATCATGCGCAACTGCTTTTCTGTATTGCCCGGCCCCAAAGGAAGCGCCATGGCACCAAGACGTTCAGCCCCCAACTGAAAGCCAATACCCGCCGTCCACAGACCGTACCCCGGTGTGATATGGATACGATCCATATTCGTAATACCGGCTACTTCATAGCAACGAGCAAACTGAATCGCCCAATCATCAATGTCTTTTTGGGTGTACGGAATGATGACCGGAATACCAGTCGTGCCTGAAGACGAGTGAATACGCACAATCTGTTCTTCTGGTACTGCAGCAAGACCTAGAGGATATACCTCGCGCAGGTCTGCTTTTTCAGAAAACGGAAGCTGTTCAAAATCTTTTTGTGTTTGAATATCAGATAAATCAATGCCATCAAATTTCTTCGCATAGAAAGGAGAACGTTCTTTGAGTGTTTCGAATTCCTTTTTAACGAGGTCAAATTGTTCGGTGGTGAGATCCATAGTGTATAAGCCTTTCTATAGAAAGAATCGCGTATCTGTTACGAGCCACTATATTGTTGCGCAACGGCATCAACAGCCGCCACATTAAGGTCAACAAAACGCTCTTTTACGCACAGAGGAATAATGGAGCGCATGTCGTCAAGGGTTATTTTTCCTGCCAGCGCACTATGGTAGCGCGGATGGTTCGCTGCTGCTAGTGCTGAAGCGAGCATTATGATATTAAGTGCTTTGCGCGAACTAATCTGTTCGCACAAGGTGCGATCATCAACCAGAATCACGTTGGCACATTTCGTTTTGATCGCCGCAACCAAAGACACTGGATCATACGGTGGCGCCTTAAAATCCGACACGATAGGAGCAACCCCCGACGTAGCGCTGACGAGTAGTCCGTCAGGCTTCAACAAAGGCAAGGCGCGTAGCGCTTCTCCGGGTTCAAGTGCAATCACAATATCGTCGCTGGCTTGTGCGGGCAAAGGGGAAAGCACTTCTTCACCTAAATCACCCATACGCACGTGGCTCATAACATTGCCACCTCGCTGTGCCATACCCGTTGTCTCAGTCGTGCGAACCTGCCAACCTTTAGAACGCGCCGTTTCTGCAAGTATTTTTGCTGCAAGCACGCTGCCTTGACCGCCAATGCCCGCTAAAGAGATACTAATCACCGATGAACCTCCCTTGCGCACCTTCATTTCGCACGTCACATCGAAGCGCACTATCCTGGCACATGTCGGTACACAAACCGCATCCATTGCACAGCGACACATCCACAACCGGATGGCGCTCATCTGCATTCCAAGAAAGCGCCGGACAGCCCAAACGCAACACACATCGCCCACAGCTCGTACACGCATCCACGTCAATCTCTACAGGGGCGCCTGGCTTTATTAGCTGAACGCATGGCGATTCATACAGAATTGCCGAAGGCCCGTCATATTCAATAGCCTCTTTCGCGGCTTCAATCGCATCAGAAAGGTATAAGGGATTTGCATGCGTGATGACCTGCACCCCGAGCGCTTTTAACACCTGTTCGATAGAAATGGGGGCGCTCTGGGAACCCATGAGAGTAACACCTGTTCCCGGATGAGGCTGAGACCCCGTCATGGCCGTCGTAGCGTTATCCAGCACCACAATAGTGATATCGTGCTGGTTATAGATAGCATTCGCAACACCTGTTATACCACTTGCAAAGAAGGTAGAATCCCCTATGAACGCAAGCGCTTTTTTATCAGGCTCTACAATACTAAACCCTTGAGCGATCGTAATATCAGCACCCATGCACAAGCAGGTATCAACCGCATCTAAAGGCTTGGCATTGCCCAAGGTGTAGCATCCAATATCGCCACAGAAAATGCCTTTGCGCTTTACTTGGCGAAGCGCCATCTTCGTCGCTAAAAACGACCCACGATGAGGACACCCCGGACACAACACAGGAGGTCGAGCCGGCGCCGAAATGTCAGGCATCTCCTTGACAGCGTCCGCAGCAACACTCATCCCTTCAGCAACATCCGCAGGAGCAGCCACTGTGCCTGCTGTATCATCCAACATTTCTGTTAAATCTGTCACAGCTGACGCCTGAACTGCAGGTTCGCGCACCTCCAGCCCAAAGAACCTACAGAGGCGCTCGAAAATATCATCGATAGAATTTTCGCCTCGATCAGAGACATCATGCGTAAGCTTGCCTTTCACGTTGTAGGGAGCATGAAGACGCCCAGCAAGCTTGATCATCTCGTCTTCGAGTACATGGTCGAGCTCTTCAAACACGATGACCTCGTTCAACCCTTCCACAAACGAAGTCATGTGCGATACGGGGAAGGGGTAGGGCGTACCAACCTGAACAATACGATAGGCTGGGATGTGATCAACCACAACACCATGCGTATTAACCAGACACTTTTGACGCGCTTTTTCTTCAAGCATGCGCAGCGCTTCGCGCGTATAAGCATACGAAATGCCGCCCGCAACAATCCCGAAGCGCGGATCAACGTCTGCGCGACCCCCTTCATCAATAGGATTAAATGCACTCAGCGGATCTTCAGAAAACTCCTGCGCGATACGAGGCAATCGTTGATTGATTTCACCATGCGCTTCGTATGCTCGTTTGGGGAAGATAACCCATTTGGAGTCTTTTTCGAAGCCGTCAGGCTGACAAGCCTCGGTGTGCTCCTTCACATCAAAAAACGTTGAAGCGTGACAAATGCGTGTGGTGGGGCGCATGATTACCGGCGTATTATAGCGCTCGGATAGTTCATAAGCCGCCGCCATCATGGCACACCCCTGTTCGGGAGTGGCGGGATCAAACACAGGAACCTTGGCAAACGAAGCAAATCTGCGTGTGTCCTGTTCGGTTTGAGATGAAATGGGGCCCGGATCATCAGCGACATACAAAACCGTGCCACCCTTGATGCCCACATACACCAACGACATCAGCGCATCACTTGCAACGTTGAGACCAACCTGTTTGCAGGTAAACAAGGTACGAGCCCCCGCATAGGAAGAGCCCGCTAAAACCTCAAGAGCAGCTTTTTCGTTGGTCGACCATTCAACATGAACACCAGTGGCCGCCCCCTTAGCACGCTGCTGTGCAATCGTTTCAATAACTTCCGAAGATGGAGTCCCGGGATAGCCTGCACACACCCTCACCCCTGCTTCGAGAGCCGCATGTGCAAATGCTTGATTACCCGACAAGAACTCTTTTACCATAGTGTATATCCTCTGCTTCTACACGTACCGAGCTCTTATACCACACGCATTAGGCCTATGCATGCGCCATATTAGCCTTAAATGCTTCCACTTTCTTTCGAGCATCCTCATCGCCTGTTCCAAGAATCTGAACTGCTAAAATAGCTGCATTTTTCGCACCATTAATAGCCACTGTCGCAACCGGAACACCACTGGGCATCTGAACCATGGAAAGCAGCGAATCGAGACCGCCAAGATCGCTTGTCTTCATGGGAACAGCAATAACAGGCAGCGACGTATATGCAGCAACAACACCACCGAGATGCGCCGCCTTTCCCGCTGCGGCAATAATGACACGAATACCACGATCAACAGCGGTTGATGCCCATTCATGAACAACTGCCGGTTTTCGATGAGCGCTTGCCACCTTGACCTCGTAGGCAATACCAAACTCGTCAAGCTGCTGCATACATGCTTCCATCGTCTTCATATCTGATTCAGACCCCATAATGATTCCCACAATGGGAGTTTCATTCGATATTGTCATAGCCGTTTCCTCAGTAGTCATACGTTTCTACCTACAATCCTTTCGCCATTGTATCACGCACACCACAACTCCCTTTATCGTCCAGAAGAAACCATCACGTCAATCATTTTGAACAGGTCTTCACATGAATCCACCAGCGCACTAGGGTGTTCGGCTTGCAACGTATCTTTATCAAAAAAGCCTCCCCACGTAACGCCAATACACGGAATATGCGCGCGGTGAGCCGCTTGAATATCATACGGGCTGTCCCCAACATACAAACACCGATCAAGCGAAACTGACAAATCGTACGAAATTTGGATAAGCGGGTCGGGATCAGGCTTGTGTCCAGCACTTGCCTCCATCCCATTCACACGCACAAAAAGATCAAGCATCCCAAACAGACGCAGGCTTTTATTTGCAAGTACTTCACGCTTAGACGTTACCACCGCAACGGTATATCCCTGACGTTTAAGCGCCTTGATAAGATCAATAATCCCAGGAAAAGGGGCGGTCTTTTGTTCAAGATCCTGATCGGTGCGACTGCGATACACACGTATCAGCTCTTCCGCTGTATCCTCATCAGGTGCAAGCGTTCTCATTTGCACCGCCAGAGGCTGTCCAACTTCCGCAAGCAATACATCGTCAGGAATTTGCTTTCCCAACACCTGATACGTGGCATAACGCATACTCTCTAAAATAGCATCGTGGGTATCCAAAAGAGTTCCATCAAGATCAAACAATATAACGTCACGCATGAATACTGTCCTTATCCGGTACCGAATAGATGGGCTATCCATATGTCCTTATGCTCCTGTGCAGTCCGGCAGTACTCGTCTCTATGCAAGCCTCCCGCTTACGCACGCTCCCTGGATCACCTAGCAAACGTAGCTATCCAGCAACAGTCCATCCGCAGTATGATCACAGAGAACTAGTCGATATTGATGTGACTAGTTCTCGCTATTATACGCATTGGTGATAACCACTATATCCACGGTGGATTAACAAAGCCTAGTTTTAAAGAACTCCTTTATTGGCCTTGAGAAAAAAGTCGCTCATTTTCATACTATAACTTATATGCATAATACAGTATTTAATATAGATTTTTGATTTGTCTCAGTGTTGTTGGGAGAATATGGACAGAAGCATTAAAGAAGTGTCCATCAAATACAATCTCATAGGAGTTCTTATGGAAGATCAAAACGTACCTTTCTCTCAAAAATGGGATAAGACCTTTGTCAAAAGCGACAAAGTGGAGCACTCCAAAGAAACCTTCCATAATCGTTATGGCATCACCCTTGTAGCAGACCTCTATAAACCCAAACAGGCTACGTCAGAACCTTTGGCTGCGCTGGCAGTATGCGGACCTTTTGGCGCAGTAAAAGAACAGGCAAGCGGACTCTATGCTCAAATTATGGCAGAACGCGGTTTTTTGACTATCGCATTTGACCCTTCGTTTACTGGAGAGTCAGGCGGTGAACCTCGTTATATGGCATCGCCCGATATCAACACGGAAGACTATATGGCAGCAGTAGACTATCTATCGTGTCGCGATGATGTGGATCCACAGCGGATTGGTATCATCGGTATTTGCGGTTGGGGCGGATTGGCTATCAATGCGGCAGCTCTTGACCCTCGTGTTAAAGCAACGGTTGCTTCGACTATGTATGATATGAGTCGCGTTGCTGCCAAGGGCTACTTTGATGATAACGATTCTCTTGAAGAGCGCATGCAACAACGCAAAAAGTATGCTGACCAACGCATTGTTGATTACAAGGAAGGCACCTATGCGCGCGGTGGTGGCGTCGTGGATCCGCTGCCCGCAGATGCGCCGGGGTTTGTTAAGGATTATTACGACTACTACAAGACCGATCGCGGCTATCACGCTCGTTCTCTTAACTCGAATGATGGCTGGAACATAACCGGCACTATGTCATTTTTGAATCAGCCGCTTTTGGCTTATGCAAATGAAATCAAAAATGCCGTGATGGTGCTCCATGGCGATAAAGCTCATTCTTGCTATATGAGCAAGTATGCATTCGCACAACTTACGGGCACCAATAAAGAATTGGTTCTTGTACCCGGTGCAGTGCATACTGATTTATACGATCAAATTGATATTATTCCGTTTGATGCCATCCAGGAATTTTTTGAGAAAAACCTTGCGTAAAACCTGGTGTATACACGCCCCCGTATATGTGGCTCTATAAGCTATAACTTTTGTTTTGCGACATAAGCCTTGCGCGAATTATTTCGTGTAGGGCTTATTGGCTTAGTTAGGAACTGTAAACTGCAGGCAACCGCACATACCTTCTCATGATGATGAACAGTCGATAACTAGAGATACCTAATTCCTATAGGTTTGTACACATTCTATAGGAATTAATCGTTTACAATGGGGAGAGGGGTTGAGCATGTATAAGGGAGGAGGTAGCTATGTCTCGTAGTATCTTAAGCGCGATGTCCAGCACAGTAGCTCCTTGTGCAGCAGTGTTTGCAGTGCTAGGCTACTTGATCGCCTCGATCGTGCTTTCAAACAATACGCTTTGCGTAACATGTTTCTTGTAAGTAATCGGACTTGTTAAACTCACGGACTCATAAGTAGTACGGTACCACCAGCAGCTACGAGTTATACGCATGTTAGTGACTAGCTCGCCGTGAGTGTGCTATGAGACCTGGCATAATAGCTTTTTGCTTGCATGCCAGGTCTCTACGTGTAGCTGCCTTAGTTTTTAGTTTTGACTCTTTTGCAGAATAAAGTCTTCGGTAAGATACTCAGAAATATCTTGAACGAAGTTTTGCAAGTGCTCGGTTTCGTTGTGTTTTTCAACCACCGCATCATCGGCCCAATTTTCGACAATCATATATTCATACGGAGCCGTAACACTTTTGAGATGGTCATAGAATAGACAGCCTTCATCTGCACGAGATTTCTGAACCATGGTGTTGACATATTCCAGGTATGCTTGTTCTTTTTCTGGCTTCACTTTCAGGAGAACATTGATAGTAATCATGGGCAGTTCCTTTCTGTTACGCTGTCATACCGCCATCAACGAGAAGACATACACCATTGATAAAGACGCACCGCCGCTCGCTAAAAATGTCGCAGCGGCAATTCCGCTCGACTCAGCATACCACCTCCCATAGGAATTCCGATGCTCATTTCCTTGTGAGGTCTCCAGTCTGGTCGAGCAGTAATTGTGTTAGGTGAAACTGAACATGAAGCAAAACTGGTCACTTCGCCCTGACCATCCTCTTCGTTTGTAAGGCGTATTTCAAGGCGAGACATAAAGTGCAGCATTGCAAACCTTATAAGCAAAATACCACCCAGTAGAATCAGGGCAATAAGAGGGGCACGGCTTGCACCAATGCCCCGAAACCTAGGCCCCGTTTGTCCTATAAACCAAGACAACGCTATCAATGGCGCTAAGCACATCAGCAAATTCATCCAAAATAGCCCTTTCTTTCGACGCTACAAAAATCTCAAGGCAAAGAAGATGAACCATCCAAGAAAGGAAATGAATGAAGTATCTGGGAAAAGAACAAATCGATCCGCTCCCTAGCCGCCTTACGAATCGTGCGAATTTTCTTCCCGATCTAAGTATGATTTCATGGCGTATTGCGTGATGTCAGATCGGTTAATAACGCCCACCACTTTCCCGTGGTTCAATACAGGCACTTTCTTGAGGTGATTATCGCCTAGCACACGGCAAACCCGCGGCAAGTCAAAGTCAATATTGACACCGATAGTGTTACGTGTGGCAATGTCCATGATATTGCGGTGTACCAATGTGTCCAACTTTTCATCAAAGCCGGAAGTGTCGCGCTGCAAACGCATGATCATAACTACGGGATCAGTATACACCTGCGAAAGATCGGAAAGCTCACGCATGATATCGCCATCAGATACGAAACCAACAGGTTCATTCTTTTCGTTGACAATGGGAAGCGCACTGACGTTCTTGTCGACAAACATGCGAATAGCATCCATGACGGTAGCGCTTGCCGGCAGAGTATATACATCGCGACACATAATGGTTTCAAGCAGCGTTTCATCGGTATGTGCAGGCGCGTTGAGTTCTTGTTTATTAGGCTTATCTTTTACGAACAATACTGTCAAAACAAAGCCAGCCAGACAGAGCAGACCACCTACGGCAAACGCAGCATTGATGCCAGTAATGCTAGCGTGCACATAATCGGTGCTTGAAAGAAGTGATGCGCTAACCAGAGTAGAAACAGAGACCAAAATAGCAGTACCCAGTGAGCCTGATACCTGACGGAAGGTGTTATTGACGGATGTGCCATGATTGATCACTTTATTATCTAGCGCATTCATAGCCCAGGTGGTAATTGGCATATTCACCAAGGAGAGTGAGAACATACGTACCGCGTAGAGCACCGTAAGGAATACCACATCAACCGTATCGCCTAAGGTGGCAAAGATAAAGGTAGTAATAGTGAGCAAGCTCATACCTGCAAGGCTCAGTGCGCGTGGACCATGTTTGTCAAACAAACGACCGGCAAAGGGACCCATGATGCCGGTAATAATAGCACCTGGCAAAATAACCAAGCCCGAAATGGTGGCTGAATAGCCCAACAAAGACTGCAAATAGATAGGTACCAAAATACCAGCAGCAAGAAGGGATGCCTGCACAAGCATACCAATAATGGTACCAATGAGAAATTTGCGGTTCATCAAGACGCGCACCTGTAACATGGGTTTTTCCATGGAAAGCTGTCGACGAAAGAAAAAGACCAACACAATGACACCAACGATGCTGGAAAGAATGGCCTCAATACTGATACCGGATGATCCAATAATGCTAAAGCCATACAGCAAGGCACCAAAGCCAACGGTAGAAAGAACGACCGAGGGCTTATCAAGGGTAACTCCTTCGCTGTTGGGCTGCTGCTTTTCCATCACAAAAGGCGTAACAAGAAGGACGATAACCGCCAGAAGGGTAATGGCAAAAAATAGATCTCGCCAACTGAAGTGGTCGATAACAAGACCAGCGACGGTTGGGCCGATAGCGGGCGCAAAAGCAATAACCACACCAAACATACCCATAGCAGTACCGCGCCGTTCAACAGGAAACATCAGCATCAGCACGGTCATAACCATAGGCATTAAAATACCGGCACCTGCTGCCTGGGTAAGACGTCCGATCAGCAGGAGCGGAAAGTTGGGGGCAACGCCGCACAACAAACTGCCAAACGCAAAGATACTCATAGAAAAGACAAACAAGGCACGGGTCGAGTATCGATCGATAAGGTAGGCGGTAATGGGAATCATGATGGCGTTAACCAACGTGAACCCCGTGGTAAGCCATTGCGCTGTTGACGCATCAATGCCCATTTCTGTCATGATGGGAGGAATCGCCGGCGTGACTACCGTTTGATTTAGAATAGTAACAAACGATCCGACAATTAAAACTGCAAGGGTTACTTTTTGCTTACTAGTAAGACCCCAGCCCATAGGTACCTTCTTTCCTTATCGTAGTGATAGCTTGTTAAGCATTTGTTGCAAAGGCGTATCTGTTGCATACTTCGCAAAACGAGCACCTTTGATCAAAGGTGCTCGACTATACACACACATACATTGTGGGCAGTGTACAACTATACACACTAGCACTTTATATGCGTATGTACACATCGTACACACCTACATACACCGTGCGATCTGTACACGTATAGCGGCAAACGACACACAACATCTGCGCGACAATAAAATCTAAGCAGCGAAGTCATTTTGAATGCACCTCTGTGGAGGATAATACTACTACACCTAGTGTATTCATATGCTACATGCATGTTTACGCACTCGAACATCCTGAACAACGAAACATGTTACAGCTTTCTTAGAAAAAGAATGTTTGGCGGAAACGTCTGCGGTGGCAGCCTGATACGCGCCCATGCCATTTATCGAGATTTAAGGATTACCCTATTAGCATTCAAGAAATGCGAGCGGTATTTGAAAACTATTTATTGTGATCACAGATAAATGAAATTGAAAATCAAGCGCAAATAGATGATCGAGACTATTCATCGTAAAAATCTCAAATCTAGACAATCAAAACAAGGCGACAGGAATATTCACTGCCGCTTTCATGCTCGATAACAACCCGCATCGCTGCTGCTTAGAGTCCTAAAGCCTTTTTCAACGACGAAACACGGCGACGGGATACAGGGATTTTTTCATCGACCCCATCAAGAGTCAAAAGCAAGGTGCCACCCGATTGAGGCTCGACTTCTTTTACCAACGCAAGATTTACTAGATAGCCGCGATGGACGCGGAAGAAGCCGTGACCATCCAAGGTCTTTTCAAGCTGAGCTAAACTTACGGTAGAAAAGAATCTGTCGGTACCGGTTTGAAGATAGGCATAGTCATCACGCGCCATCACAAAACGGATGTCGTCGATGTTGATAAGAATCTTCTTGCCGCCCTTTTCGACAGGAATACGCTCAGCCTTTTGAGCCTTTGCATGCAACACCACATGCTCACGCACACGTGCAAGAGCTTGAGAGAGACGCTCGGTTTCAACCGGCTTTACCAAATAGTCAATAGCATTAACTTTGAAGGCATCCAAAGCAAATTCGCTATATGCGGTAACAAATACTACGGCAGGAGGATACTTCAAATGCTGCAATGCTTCCGCAAGCTGAATACCCGTAGCCTCAGGCATATTGATGTCAAGAAACATAACATCACAGGGATATTCTTTGAGCTTTTCGATTGCTTCGCGTACACTCGCCGCTTCAGCCACTACTTCTGTCTGATTCAGCTCACCTAATAAAAAACGCAATTCGGAACGCGCAGGTGCTTCGTCGTCAACAATGATCGCCTTCAGCAACACAGCCTCCTCATCTCAGTTTCAAGAATCAGAACCATTATAAACCACTTGTTACATTTGTCTCACGTTTTACCAAAAGGAATGAAGAATCGATGAACCTCGCTAAGGCAGCCACCACCGCACCGGCACTTCAGGCAAACCACACCTAGATCACCCTCACACCACTGAACTACGCACCTAATCCACGAGCTGAAGTACATCTACGAAACACATGTATCCGCTATACACATGCATACACACAGCCTCGCAAGAGCGAGCTTAAAAACATGCCCTATCGGAAACGCATGTTATATTTACATGTGTACGCAATCATAGAGGTAGAGCGTTACCCGCGTTCCTTTTCCGAGCTCGCTTTCAATATTCATGTATGCTTCTTCACCGTAATAGCCGCGCAAGCGATCGTTGACGTTTTTAACCGCAATGCCCAAGCCTGTCTGCGACTGAGGATTCATGATGTTGCGCACTGTTTCTTCATCCATGCCAATTCCGTCATCAGAAACATGCAGATACACATTGTCACCTTCCATTTCGGCAGAAATTTTGATGGTGAGCTTCCTTTCGGCAGACATGGCGTGCTTGACTGAATTTTCTACCAACGGCTGAACCATAAACGCCGGTACTGACACCGCTCTAATTTCTTCACTCACATCAACCTCTACCGCAAGACGATCTTCGCCGAAACGCGCTTGCTCAAGTGAGAGATAGCGCACCGTTTGCTCGATTTCACGAGACAGGGGAATCAGATCTGAACTGTTTTCGAGCGTCTGGCGGTAAAACACAGCAAATTCACGCAACATTTCACGCGCTTTTGCAGGATCAGTACGCACAAGCGAAGCGATGGTATTGATGATATTAAACAAAAAATGAGGGTTGATCTGACTTTGCAGCGCCTTGAACTCCATGCTGGCTGCCAGCTTTTTCTGCTCCTCCAACTCCATTGCTGCAATCTGGGTAGAAATAAGTTGACCAAACCCTTCAGCAATTGATACCTGCGTTTCATTAATACGAGAGGCTTTAGGATAGTAGAATTTCAAAGTGCCCCAAATGGTTTTACCCACCTTAAGAGGCACAATGATGCCCGCTTGAATATTACGAACCGCTTCGGGAAATCCTGCTTCGGCTTGTGTTTTAAATACTCGCGTCATACCATCGCTAATGGTGTGTTTCGTGCCTCCGGTATGGATACTTCCTCCAACTTTTCCAAGCTTGTCTGCATCCGCACCATAGTAGCCAAGCACGATCTCACGATCAGTTATGGCCACCGCAGAAGCGGAAGTGGAAGGAAGCAATACTTCGCAGACACGCTGAGCACTTTCCTCATTGAAACCACCCTGCATAGCAGTCAGCGTTGCGCTTGCAAGACGCAATACTGAGTTTGACTGACTTGCGCGAATGCGATCAGGATCAAGCATCAAGGCAATGGTTAGTATCAAAAAAATCGTAAACAACGAGCCCGAGCCAACTAGCACCGTATAGTTATTTTCTCCGCCAAACATCGCCCAGCCCAAAATGCAACCACATAGCAATGCAAGACACAAAAACAGAACCTCAAAATAGATGTAATAGGTATGTCGCACCATAACGTTTCCCTTTACCGTCATCCCGTATCATAGTTACACAAACAGAGGAAGCAATTCATTTACCAACAGTACCACTGCTGAAAAGAGTAAAAATCCCCCAAAGATGAATCGAAGTTTACGCTCCGGAATCCGACGAATCAAATTAGCTCCGATCATAGCCCCCGGAATGCTTCCCATTACCATAGCAATGCCTGCAACATAATCGATGTTGCCCAACAGACCCTGCTCGACAACACCCGGAATGGCTAAAATGCTAACCGCCACTAACGACGTACCTGATGCTTGTCGCATCATAATGCCGAGCAACGAAACAAACAGCGGAACCATAATAAAGCCGCCACCAACACCCACATAACCCGATGCCAATCCAGCAACAAACCCAATGGCAATGCAAAACACAACGCGTTGAACGCTGAGTAAAAATGACTGATCGGTCGTATGTGCGTCATGCGATGCCTGAGACTCACCTTTGCCCTGAGCATCATGCGAAACTTCAACTTCATCTTTGCCCTGGGCATCATCTGCGGGCAAGCTCAGCGCCTTGCGAAACATCGATACCGATGAATATCCAATGATGAGTGATGCCGCGAGCATGATGGCCCACGACGGTGAAATAGAGGCAAGATACACGCCAACGGGACTGGTACAGGCGCCCGCCAAACCACAAATCAAACCAACAGGAAGTATACACGTTTTATTTCTCAGGTGCGTGATACACCCCACCAAAGAGGTGGGGACAATCGCAAACAACGACGTTCCCGTCGAGCAAATAGCACTCATGTTAAAGCCTAAACGAAAAATAGGCACCATCAGAGTTCCGCCCCCAACACCAAGCAGGCCTGAAAAAATACCGACGACCAACCCTGTCAGAGCTGCAATGACAAATGCTTCCATACGCTGTTACGCCACACTATTCTTCATCTTTTACATTGAGGCGAATCTCGCTGGTAAGTCCTGGATCAACATTGCTTCGTGCTACTTCTTCTTGTTCTTGCGCCTTCACGCGCGAGAATTGAGCGCTAAAACTTACTGCTGGCTCAACAACAATCTTTTCTCCCGCCTGACGCGCAATAGCTGCCTGCACCAAGGCTTGACGCAGACCCGTATCGCTTTCCATGCGCGCCATAATATCACCCCAGATGTACTGGAATTCAAAGTACTTCATGCAGTTGACGTGAGCATAGTCGGTTGCCTCACGTGTTGCGGCACGCGCACCTTCTCGATATGCTTTCTTGTCAGGACGCGCAATCGAGCGCAAAAACGCCGTGCGCTTGATACGCTTGGTGATACCTGGCTCCAAAAACGGACCAGGATAGGGCATCAACGACGAGGGTTTTATCCGCATTAAGTCAATCTGAGCACGGGTGAATTCAATTTTGTAGTACTCATAAATCCAACGAAAAATATCACGGTAGAAACGATGGCCTTCGTTTTTGTCTTTAGGAGGCAGGTGGGTAAGCGACCACTGATTATCAAACCAAATATCTGATCCATACATACGCAAGCTGAGCAGATAGTCCAAGTCCTCTCCGCGCATGATCCAAGGATCGAAACTAAGCCTGCGATATGTTTCGCGATGCAGTGCCAAACATCCACCACATACATGATTTGAACGAGAAAGGCGCGGACCGGCCATGGCTTTCGTGATCCAATTATTAAACGCACGCCCTTGCTGCCAGTAGCGGTTGTACCAGCGATTCTGGCTTTTGGAATAGTAGGTTCCTTCGTCGTTGTAATAGAATCCTGATTTTGCAAGAATAGGAATGCCTTTCTTGGTCAGCTTTCCTAACCCATACATAGCCTTTTCAAGAAATTCGACATCGTCGATGACTTCGTCATCATCAAGAAACACCACCGAGTCAAAGCCTAAGACTTGCGCAACAACCAGCCCAAGGTTACGAATAGCGGAATAGCCCTGTAGACCAATACGATCAGTTTGTGCTCCGAATCCCAATTGCTCAAAGCGTCGCTGAATAATGTCCTCTTCTTCTTGGGCAATCGTCAAAATATGCATCTGAGGAAAACGATCGGTGATACTTTTAACTCGCGCCGCAGCTTCTTCTGCTACGTCGCCCTCGACTGCAATCAATAAAATGATTTGTCCAAGCCCTCGTACCTTTTGAAGCGATTTCAAACAACGCTCAAGTGTCCCTTTCTCATTGAGCGGTGTGGGATGATCGTACAGACTTGACGCAACGCTACGCTTCCCTCGAGGAATGGTGTAAAAGACCGGAATTATTATCGCAGGATTCATTGCTTCCCCTTACCATGCAGCTGCACGCGGCACTCTCACCGTTTCATCGCAACACAGCGCGCCTGCGCATCACATCCGATAAACGAGAGTCCTGCGCCTTATTGCTCAGTATTTATCACTACATAACCCTACACAATTGTACTCCATCGCTCCGGGCATCTTACAACTGTTAGCGACTCATGCAAAAAATCAAAATGTCTGAATATCACAAGCGCACCAACGAAACCTCGAGCAACATACATAAGGGAATCCCGAATAAACCTAACGTCTACGGTTTAATTCTTGCAAAGCAACTCTTATGCGAATTTGAATGCCGAACAAACCTGCGCACTGAAACATTTAACCGCGACGGCGCGGATGTCCTCTTCTGCTGCGAATACGCAATGCTTCTTCGCGTCGCTCTTTTACCTGCTGACTTTCTTCACAAAGACGACGATACGAATCAAGGCGCTGTTGCGCAAGGTTGCCTTGCTCTACGGCCTGCCTGACCGCACACCCTGGCTCATTAGTATGCGTACAATCCCGAAAACGACAGGATTGAGCAAGCTCTTCAATATCTGAAAACGTAGCACCGATGCCCCCATCGGCATCCCATAAACCAAGTCCTCGAACGCCAGGCATATCGATAATGTTGCCGCCACTTGGAAGCGCGATAAGCTCACGCGACACAGTCGTATGACGACCCTTGCCGTCACGCTCACGCACCGGCGTAGTTGCTTGCATATCGTAACCCACCAGCATATTGACTAAACTCGACTTACCCACGCCCGAGCGCCCAATTAAAACTGCTGTTTTCGTTCCGATGCATTGAGCAAGCGCATGAATGCTTTGAGGATCTTTATCAGAAACAAGAAGAACCTGGTCACGTCCCACCAGCCCTTCAACTTGTTCGCGAAACTCTGCAACCCCTTTTTCCGATGTTACCAGATCGGCCTTAGTAAGCACCACAACAACCGCGGCTCCCGTTTCGTGCGCGAGCACCAATTCGCGCTCAAGACGACGAATGTTAATTTCTTCAAGAGGCTGCGCAACCAACACCAAATCAAAATTGGCAGCAAGCGTTTGAGGAAGCGCGCGCTCAGTAGGATCTTTTCTCACAAACGACGTCGTGCGCGGCAGGGTTTCTTCAATGATGCCTTTGTCATGCCCTTCGGGAAGAGAGATACGCACCTTATCACCCACAACGGCACGATACTTACTGTTCTTGACAAGCGAAATAGCGTGCTCACACCGAATCTCCTTGCCTGATGCAAGGCGAACTAAAGGAAAGTCGCGATCAAGCTTTACGACAATACCTTCCTGATGCGTATTTTCTTGAAGTTTCTTCTCTTTGCTCAATCGCACAACCCTTTCATTACGCTCCACTCGAAGAATTAGAGCATGCGCTCTCGGCAAATACAAAAGATACCCATCAGAATTGCACCCAGAACACATGCCGCAGCACCAGCGACTACAAAGGTATTATCAACCGTTTCAGTGTTTTCATACCCCTCTTGCACAGCAGACACTTGCTCAACATGAACATCTGAGAGCCCCTGATGATCTGCACATTCCAAATGATATGTGCCCGTTACCTGTATTTGCGTGCCCGTAGTTTCATACCCTCCATACGTGTCGATAATCTCAGAATCGCTCTTGCTCATATAGACTGCAATGACATTAGGAGCGTCTTCGTCATCCTGCAAGGTGATCCAACAATAGCTGTCTTTGAACTCGTCGTTAACGTAATCGCCCACCACTTCACCTTGCACCAACACAGTTTGGCCTTCATAGTATGAATCAGCTTCCACAAGATCGGCTATTGCCGTTTCGTACAAAAAAGAGCTGTCTGGCAACTGGTTGGGGTATACCTGATTGCCGGTACTATCATCAGATGATTCGTCAGCATACGCATAGCCTGATACACTCAGTATCGTACAAACAGCCAACACAAATACCGCCACCGAACACAATGCACTGCGCACCAAGTTCGGCAGGCGTACGGATAAGGACAAGGCAACGCTGAGTTTCATGACTCTGACACCACCTTATCTTTAACAATTCCCCCGATTGAAATGCACACCTTTACGATGAGTACCAACAGGGCAATAAATTCAAGACGACCTGCCCACATCTCAAGAATATAGACAACTTCTAACACCGGTGGCATACCACGAGCAATGATACCTGAACTCAAGCCTCCATTTGATGCCATTGATATCGATTCAAAAATGGAATCGAGCGCATCGTAGCCGTGAGCAATACCCACGAGCGATCCGATCAAGTAGGTGAACACAAACAACGCCGAAACCGTGAGTGCAGATTTGGCAACTTCAGTAGTAAGAACCCGTTTGCCCAAGTGATAATACTTCACCGAAACACGAGCATTATTAGGAGCGAGTGTTTCTTTGATAGTGGACACAACCGATCCTGCAATAAGTCCGAGACGAGAAAGTTTCATACCGCCAGCAGTACTTCCGCTCGATCCACCTACTGCCATCAAAATCGCAATAACCAAAAACGCACCCGAAGAAAACACGGTTACCATCTGGTTATTGGTTACAACCTGAAAACCTGTTGTCGTCGTTGCAGACACCACCATAAACACCCCGCGTCGCAACAGCGCCATGATATCGGAAAATCCTCCCGAAGCGCACAGCGAGAGCATCAACACAAACGTGGTGATAAGCATCCACACCAAGCCGGTACGAATTTCATGGTCTTTAAAAAATGAGGTCGTGTCTCCTTGCCGTATTTTCACGTAGAGAGCAAAATTCACCGCACCGCTCAACATGAGTAACATACAAACAATCTCAACGGCAAACGAGTGGTAGTACATGACTGATTGGCTTGTAGGCGAAAAGCCTGCGGTCGTAAAGCCCGAAACAGCCATCCACAACGCATTAAAAAAGGCACGCACTGGTTCAAATCCACTCACAAGGCACAGCGCAAACAACACCAACGCTGCAATACTGATGATCACGAGCGCAATTTGACTGATCAGGCGAACCGTATTGACAATGTTGGGCAACACGTGTTCGGTACGCCCTTCGGAAGAATAGAGCCCCGACGCTGCCTTGCCAAACAGTCCCAATGAAAGCGCAATAACAATTAATCCCAAGCCACCAATAAGATGCATCGTAAAGCGCCACATGTTATCGGCATAGGACATGTGTTCAACATCTATCACCAACGTAGCACCGGTCGTCGTGAGACCAGAGGTTGCCTCAAACAAGGCATCAAGGTATGAGCCGTAATGACCCGAAAAAGAAAGAGGAATTGCAGCAATAAATGCCAGTACAATCCACGACAGCCCTGTCACGGCGAGAGCCTGTTGGTGCGTAAGGCGCCCGGGCTGAATGCGGAGGAACCGGAGAAGAGAACCAACAACAAGCGACACGCCCACCGCAAACAGATAGCGACTTGCTGGCTCCCACTCCTGGAACAGAAGCGCGACAATAAGCGGCACACTGAGCGCAGCAGCAAAAAACGAGATCAGCACGCCTAGGTAGTGTCCTATAACGCGCACATCATACCAGCTAAATCGCTGCCACATTACTGATCATCTCCGACAATGAAGGACAGACACTGCACGCACCGCACACTAGCTGCTGATATGTTTTGGCAAAGCATTATCATCGGCCTCATAGCGCATCTACCCAAACACAAACAAAAAACGAACGACAATCGTAATGATGTAGAGCAGCACAAGAAACGCAAGCATGCTGACCAGTACAGCACTAAACCCAAGAAATGGCACAAGAAAGCGCTCGCTCTTTCCCTCACGACCACGATTGTACTTACTGGTATTCATGAGAGCTATTCTAATACAACAAAGCAGCGGTGAAACCACAGGGAACTATCCCTCTATCACCGCTGCTTACATCTTGCATCATTAGACGAATAATTCACACCCGGCGCATACAGCCCTTGTAGTTTTTACCGGAACATCGGTTTCGGCATGTACGCGAGTGATCCTTATCGCTTGGTATACGCACGTGCGCGCTTTATTCATTGCCAAAGTCGAGGCCACGCAACACATCATTTGCTTGCTTGAGTAGATCGTTTTCGTCAGCGTCGTCAGTATCTGTCAACCCTGCACCAAGTGCTCCGGCTTCCTGTCCTTCATTCAGATGACCGGGGTTTTCGATCTTGGCGCAATACTTCCCGTTCTCGTCTAGATCAATAGTTACCAACGCACCATCGCTGATATGGCCTTCAATGATTTCTGTCGCCACACGATCGGTCACTTCACGCTGAATCAAGCGACGAAGCGGACGTGCTCCATACACCGGATCGTACCCATCAATTGCAAGGCTCTCACGTGCTGCTGCGGTTACCTCCAGATTAATACGACGATCAGACAAGCGTTTGCTTACCGAATCAAGCTGCAAGTCAACAATGGGCTCCATCGCAGCAATTGAAAGCGGGTTGAACGTAATGACGTCATCAATACGATTCAAGAATTCCGGACGGAAGGTAGTGCTCAACGCCTCGTTAATCTTGCTCGTCATCTCAGCCAAACGCTTTGCCGCCGTATTGACATCTTTGCTCATAATGTCTTGCATCACAGACTCCATGGAATCTTGCTCTTGGTTCGCATATTCACGAATAGACTGAGATCCCACGTTCGAAGTCATAATGATGATGGCATTTTTGAAGTTCACAACACGACCCTGGCTGTCGGTCAGACGACCATCATCAAGCACTTGCAGCAAGATATTGAATACATCCTGATGAGCCTTTTCAATTTCATCAAGCAGCACAACGCAATAGGGCCTGCGGCGAAGTGCTTCGGTTAACTGACCACCCTCGTCATAGCCAACATATCCCGGAGGAGCTCCGACCAAGCGCGAAACAGAATGCTTCTCCATGTACTCTGACATATCGATACGAACCATAGCCTTTTCGCTGTCGAAGAGGTATTCGGCCAACGCTTTTGCAAGCTCGGTTTTACCAACACCAGTCGGCCCTAAGAACAAGAAGCTGCCAATGGGTCGATTGGGGTCAGACAGACCCGCACGGTTTCTACGAATCGCCCCTGCAACCGCTGCTACTGCTTGATCTTGGCCAACAACACGCTCATGCAGTTTGTCTTCCAAATCAATCAGCTTAGCCATTTCGCCTTGCATCATCTTGGTAACAGGAATACCCGTCCAAGCAGACACCACCTCAGCGATTTCTTCTTCACTAACCTCCTCTTTGAGGATTGCATCATCTTGCTGACGACTTTCCAAAAGCTCCTCGGCATCTTTGAGTCGAACCTGCAACGACGGAATGGTGCCATAGCGTAACTCAGAGGCACGGGCCAAATCGCCTTCACGCGTTGCACGCTCTTCTTCAAGCTGCGCTGCCTCAAGGTCGGCCTTCAAGTTCTGGACGCCAACAATGACATCCTTTTCGTTTTTCCATTCAGCCTTTTGTTTGTCGAGCGCTTCTTGTGCTTCAGAAATCTCTTTGCGCAATGCCTCGAGTCGCTCTTTGCTTGGCTCGTCGGTTTCCTTCATCAAGGCCTGTTCTTCAATCTGCATCTGCGTCAATTTACGCTCAGCAATATCGACTTCTTCGGGCATACTATCTATCTCAATGCGCAAACGGCTTGCCGCCTCGTCCATCAGGTCAATTGCCTTATCAGGTAAGAAACGATCTGAAATGTAGCGATTTGAAAGCTCTGCTGCAGTAACCAAAGCGGAGTCGGTAATGCGAACACCATGATGAATTTCGTATTTTTCCTTTAAGCCACGCAAGATGGCAATGGTATCTTCCACACTCGGCTCATTGACCAACACCGGCTGGAAACGACGCTCAAGTGCTGCATCCTTTTCTATGTATTTGCGATATTCATCAAGCGTGGTAGCTCCAATAGCATGAAGCTCACCGCGGGCAAGCGCTGGTTTGAGCATATTGCCTGCATCCATCGAGTTATCGCCAGTCGAGCCAGCACCTACAATAGTATGTAGCTCATCGATGAACAAAATGACTTGTCCATCAGAATCCTTGACCTCACGCAAAACCGCCTTCAAACGATCCTCGAATTCACCACGATACTTCGCACCCGCTAACATGGCAGGAAGGTCAAGACCAATCAGCTCACGATCCTTCAAGCTAGAAGGCACGTCTCCAGCGACAATACGCTGCGCCAAGCCTTCAACAATCGCAGTTTTGCCCGTACCCGGCTCACCAATCAATACCGGGTTGTTTTTGGTACGACGCGAAAGCACCTGAATAGTACGGCGAATTTCTTCGGAACGCCCGATAACCGGATCGAGCTTGCCCTCACGCGCTGCCTGGGTCAAGTTGTTGCCGTATTGCTCGAGCACCTCAAATTCTGTTTTGCTCTGCGCATCGGTCACACGCGTATCGCCACGCAGATCATCGTAGGCCTCTTCAATGTTCTTGCGGGTAATGCCCTGATCATTAAGAATACGACCCGCAACACCCTTATCTTCAGACAACGCAATAAGCAGATGCTCACTCGTCGCGTACGAATCACCCAACTTTTCAGCGATTTTTACCGCATTGTCTATCAATGAAATAAATGCTTGCGAAGGTGCCGTAATACCCATGCCCATAAAGCCGTTTCCACTCACCTTAGGCATGCGGTCTTCTTCTTCAGCTACGCGAGCTTTCAGCACCGCAGGATCAGCACCAACGCGAGAAATAATGGCATTCATATTATGCTCACCAGCAGACAGGAGGGCATCTAGCAGATGGATAGGCTCCACTGCGCTTGCCTCACGCTCGCCTGCAATGCCCATTGCGGACTGCAGCGCCTCCTGGGCCGTGAGCGCTAACTTATCGAATCTCATCTATAAGCTCCCTTCGCTTTTACTCTCTGCGTAAAGGTTCGAGTATTTTTCAAACCTTGCATCGACAACATTACAAAAGGCGACGAAGCACAATTGAGTTGTTGTCTTTTACCAACGAATTGACGCTCTCACGCGTCTCTAGCTCATGTACACGATCTGCTAGACGTCGCACCCGCCGATGGAGACCATCAATTTCTTCATCACGCTCGTCCAAACGTCCCTTCAGATCTAAAATCCGGATAACACCTGCAAGATTAATACCCTCATCGGTCAGTTCATTAATCAGTTGTAATCGCTCAATGTCTGCCTGCGAATACATGCGGGTATTACCGCTTGTCCTCTGAGGTGAAACCAGACCTTTTTGTTCATAGATACGCAAGGTCTGCGGATGGACGCCGGCTAGTTCCGCCGCAACACTTATCATATAAAGTGGTCTATTTTTATCTTCCATCACCACGCCCTCACTTGTTCTGTCGTTGCAGCTTGAAATTCATTCAGGGCTGCTCTTTGTTTCTCGTTCAACGAGCGGGGAACCGCAACGTCGATGGTCAATTTCAAATCACCCGAGCCTTCTGCACTATCAAGTTTCGGAGCGCCCTTGCCTTTCACAGTCAAGACCGTGCCGCTTTGGCACCCCGCCGGAACCTTGATGCGCACTTTCGTGCCATCAGGAGCCGGGACAACAATCTGAGCACCCAACGCAGCCTCAGCAAACGTTACGGGCACTTCCATCGTCACATCAGCCTTGTCACGTGCATACAGCGGATGATCCTTAATGTGAATCTTTACTAAAAGATCTCCCGCAGACCCTCCTTGGATACCAGGTGCGCCTCGCCCCTTGAGGCGAACGCGCCCTCCTTCAGTTGTGCCAGCAGGGATCTTGATCGCAATGGTTTCTTTTTCGGTCGTGCCAGGCTTTCCAATACGAATACGCTTTTCACAACCATGAAATGCCTCTTCAAAAGTGACATTCATGCCAACCTCTTTGTCGGCACCTTTTTGTGGCTTGGGCTGCTGGGTGGTGGTATTGAAATTCCACTCGGTACCAAAAGCTCCTTCGCCATTGCGAATGCTCTCCAAAATATCAGCCCAGCTACCAAATCCTGCACTGCCAAAGCCTGAGCCACCAAAACCAGCTGCCCCTGCAAAAGGATTTGAACCACTAAAGTCCGCTCCCCCAAACGGAATCTGCTGTTTGTTAGCTGTGCCGTATTGGTCGTACAAAGCTCGTTTTTTATCGTCAGAAAGCACTTCGTAGGCTTCGTTTATTTCTTTGAACTTACTCTCATCGCCCCCCGCATCAGGGTGATGCTTGCGCGCAAGCCTACGGTATGCTTTTTTGATCGTGTCTGCGTCCGCATCACGTGGAACGCCTAGCGTCTTGTAGTAGTCAGGAGTCTGAGCCATTCGTCCCACCTCTTTTCTTCTTTACAACAAGGGCGGACACATTGGTAGTCCGCCCTGCACATGCTTTATTCGCCGAAAATCTGCTATCGAACATGTTCCGAATCATCTATTCGGAAGCTTCCTCTTCATCAGATTCCTCTGGTTCGCGCTTTGGCCCACCAACAGTTACGGTTACCATGGCACTTCGTATCACCTTGGCGCCCATGCGATACCCTTTCTGGTACACCTCAGCGACCGTTTCGTCGAACACTGACGGATCGTCTACCGTGGATACCGCCAAAGCTTCGAGGGCATTGAACGGCTCACCCTGTGGGTCGATCAGTTCAACACCGTTCTTGGACAATACCTCAATCAACTTGGCGTGAACGGCCTGCACTCCACCAAGGAGGCCTTCTTCGCCATTCTTTTCCGCATAATCGATACTCCGCTCGAAGTCATCGATAACAGGAATCAAACTTTCGACTAAATGTTCTGCAGCGCGCGCTTTTTCTTCTTCGCGCTGTTCGTTCATACGGCGACGATACGTATCCCATTCAGCATGAAGTCGCAGATACTTGTCCTGCCAAGCGGCTACTTCTTCCTTGGCTTGCGCAACAGGATCGCCCCCAGCTGCATCCGAAGATGCAGCTGTTTCTTGCGTATCAGATCCTGCAGCCTGGCCTTCGCCGGATTCAGTTTGGCCTGTCTGCATGTCTGCCTCAGGTTCAGCAGCACCCTGTTCTGGTACCTGCTGGCCTTCCTCACACATCTGATCTTCACGTACCTCGTCTTTCTCAGGCTCGGTCATGATTATTTATCCTTCTTTTCATCGTCGTCGACTACTTCAAAGTCAGCTTCAATCGTACCATCATCAGTCGGCTGCTGAGTTTGCGCAGCACTTGCATCGGCTGCACCTGCTGCATCGCCCTGGCTGTATGCTACTTCAGCCAACTTGTAGCTTGCCTGCTGCAGGCCATCGATAGCGGTCTTAATAGCTTCAATATCGCTTCCTTCAAGAGCGCTCTTAGCTTGAGCGATAGCTGATTCAGCCTGCTGCTTAGTATCGGCAGGAACCCTATCACCAAGCTCGGAGATCGTCGTCTCGGTTGCATTGATCAACGAATCGCAATTGTTGCGAACCTCGACTTCTTCACGACGCAGCTTATCTTCTTCTGCATGAGCCTCAGCATCCTTGACCATGCGATCTACTTCGTCGTCCGTCAAAGCGGTTGAACCAGAAATCGTGATCTGCTGCTGCTTGCCCGTACCAAGATCCTTAGCCGATACGTTTACGATGCCGTTTGCATCAATATCAAACGTAACCTCAATTTGAGGAACGCCACGGCGTGCTGCAGGAATGCCCGACAACTGGAACTTACCTAAGGTCTTGTTACCAGCTGCCATCTCACGCTCGCCCTGGAGAACATGAATCTCAACGGAGGTCTGGTTATCAGCTGCCGTGGAGTAAATCTCGGTCTTGCGCGTAGGAATGGTAGTATTGCGCTCAATCATCTTGGTCATGACGCCACCCATGGTCTCAACGCCCAAGGAAAGCGGTGTTACGTCAAGGAGCAGAATGCCTTCAACGTCACCGGCCAAAACGCCGCCCTGTACCGCAGCACCCATTGCTACTACTTCATCAGGATTTACTGACATGTTGGGCTCTTTGCCGGTCATGCTCTTAACCAATTCCTGCACGGCAGGCATACGGGTTGAGCCGCCAACCAAGATAACTTCGTTTACATCGCCTGTTGAAAGGCCCGCATCCTTGAGTGCCTGCTGAACAGGTGCCTTGCAGCGATCAAGCAGATCCTTGGTGATACGTTCAAACTCTGCACGTGTCAGCGTGTAATCAAGATGCAGAGGACCAGCGGAACCAGCAGAAATAAAGGGCAAGTTGATGTTGGTTTGTGAGGTGGAAGAAAGCTCCATCTTTGCTTTTTCGGCCGCATCCTTCAGACGCTGAAGAGCCATCTTGTCCTGGCGCAAGTCAATGCTGTTGTCAGCTTGGAACTTATCGGCTAACCAGTCGATAACGCGCTGATCCCAGTCATCACCACCAAGATGATTATCGCCTGCAGTTGAGCACACCTCAAATACGCCGTCGCCAAGCTCGAGTACGGAAACGTCAAAGGTGCCACCACCGAGGTCAAATACGAGAACCTTCTCGTCCTTATTCGTGCGGTCAAGACCATATGCCAGAGCTGCTGCCGTAGGCTCGTTAATGATACGTAGAACTTCAAGACCAGCAATCTTGCCCGCGTCTTTCGTTGCTTGACGCTGAGCGTCATTGAAGTATGCAGGAACGGTAATAACTGCCTGATTGATTGTTTCACCTACGCGTTTTTCTGCATCAGATTTAATTTTCTGCAGAACCATAGCAGAAATTTCTTCAGGCATGTAATCCTTGCCGTCAATATCAACAACAGCACGGCCACCATTGCCACTCTTTACCGTGTAAGAAACTGTCTTCTGTTCCTCAAGGGTTTCATTGTGAGAACGACCAATAAAACGCTTGACTGAAGAGATCGTATTTTCTGGATTTGTAACAGCCTTGTTCTTTGCCGCCTTACCTACGGTACGCTCGCCGTCTTTGCCAAACCCTACAACCGAAGGAGTGGTGCGATCGCCCTCAGCATTAACAAGGATCTCAGGCTCAGAGCCTTCCATAACCGCCATCGCTGAATTGGTGGTACCTAAGTCAATACCAATAATTTTTGCCATCTTTGCCTATTTCCTTTCAGATCTGATTTGCTGTGCTTACCGCGCGAAACAAATCTCCTGCTTGTACCTAACTAAAACATCGTACAAACGAGATCCGCTTTCAGGGATCTCGTGACATTGACCATAATATAATCTAAGTGTATCGTTGTCAAGTTTTTTCACTTCTCTTTTTAAGATTTCTTTAAGATCATTATTTTCGCAAGTCAACGCCTTAGCATGAAGACAAAAAGAAACCCCAAGACCTTAATTGGATCTCACCACGCTCACATAAATCTTGGTTTCGTACGAGATAAGACAGTTAAGACTTGGGGTTGTAGCTCATGCTTTTTTAAACAAGCAGCAGTGTAATTGTACAGCGTATGGAATACGCTATTTTTTGGCAACGCCACCGATCAAAGACATCTTGGTGCCACAATCTGGGCAGATCCCCTTCGTAATGATGCGTCCGTTTTTCGTAACGCCTTCCTGAGGGTCGATCATTTCTTTTTTCGCCTTGCACTTAACGCAATAAGCAACAACTGCCATCGTAGTAACCTCTTTTCATTGTTAGGTATAAAGCCGCGTACGCGTACGCGCTCGCACTATTGTAGTCATGCACATAGCATTTGACCAGATAAAGGTTTATTTTTCTTTTGCATGAAATGAAGAGAGGTGCTTAGATAACAGTTACTTCACTAATCCTCGATAATTTCTTCGATAGCACCCATGGGGCATTCTTCTACACAATCACCGCACGCAATACAGGATTCTTCGTTTGTAACAACACAGATACCATCTACTACTTCAATGGTTCCCTGAGGGCAAGCATCAATACAGATACCACAGCCGATGCACTCATCGGCCAAAATGACAGGATGAGACATGAAACACCTCTTCTCTTATGTTAACAATTGTTCGGGCTACAGAGATAGGCCTACTTCGTATAGTGCAAATCCCTGACCGGAAAATACCACAGCTTTAGCAAGATGCAAGCAGATCATCTATTTTTTCTGGGAATTGCAAAAAAGGAGCTCACTTTTTATAAGACAAAACCGAAACAATGCAGAAAAAAACCGCCCACCGAAGGCTCCATGGGCCTTACGGAGACGGTTTACAGCAGACACACGCTGGTGGCATGCCGCTAACAAATACGTGGAAGCTGTTCCCCTACAAGCATATCCATGATGCGCAGCGAACCAAATCCAGTCCGAATCGAAACACGCGGCTGCCTATCGTCTGGTGTTACAACAACCTCACCGATGATGGCCGCATCAGCGCCATAGGCGTTGTTACGCATCGCCTGCAACGCAGCTTGCACCTGGTCTTCAGGCACCACACAAACCATCTTACCTTCGTTTGCCACCTGATACACGTCATAGCCCAGCATCTCGCACGCACCTCGCACCACATCTTTCACGGGAACAGCGTCTTCTTCAATAATGAAGTCCACCCCCGATTGATCTGCAAGCTCATTGAGCGTCGATGCAAGGCCACCGCGAGTAGGATCGCGGAAGCAACGCGTATCGGGAGCCGCTGCAAGAGTATCGGCAATAAGGTGGTTAAGCGGCGCAGCATCCGATTGGATATCTGCATTAAACGACAGCTCTTCTCGACACGCCATAACCGTTATGCCATGATCACCCAGCGTGCCCGACACAAGGATCTTGTCGCCCGGCCTACAAAAGGCACCCGACAAATTGATACCTTGGGGAATAAACCCAATACCGCTCGTGTTGATGTAAACACCATCACCATGACCCCGGTTTACCACCTTCGTGTCACCGGTAACCAAACGCACTCCTGCCTCTTGAGCGGCTTGCGCCATACTCGAACAAATGCGCTTAAGATCCGCAACCGAAAACCCCTCTTCCAAAATAAAACCACATGAAAGATAGCGCGGAACAGCTCCGCTGGTTGCAATGTCGTTTACCGTTCCACACACTGCAAGCCTGCCAATGTCTCCCCCCGGAAAAAAATGGGGCGTAACCACAAAGCTATCGGTTGAATAGGCGATCTTATGGCCCTCGGGAGGCCCCTCTAATCGTGCCGCATCGTTTCCTTCTAACAGTTCGCTACCACCATATGCTTCGTAAAACACCTCTTCGATGATACGCTTCATCATGGTGCCGCCGCTGCCATGCCCAAGCAAAACTGTTTCATCCATCATGTTTCTCCTTGCTGATACTAACCAACGAGCATGCTCTATAAGTCCTATAAAGCATGCCGACCAGACATGTCATACAGCCGGTATTCGTTGTATGTATCTGCTTAAATAAATGCACCTGTTGTTGTCATATGTAAACGTCCGGTTTTTACGCCTTTGGTGCCAATAATAAGATTGGCAATATCTTGCACCAGACCCGTTTCGCCTTTGAGCACGATCACTTCAAGGCAGTTGTCTTCATCGATATGAACATGCAATGAAGACACAATGGTCTCTAGGTAGTTGTGTTGAATGTGATGAAGCTTTTCCTGCAAATCATTTGCGTGATGACTATACACGATCGTAAGCGTGCCCATCACAATACGCCCCGGCATAGAGCACTCGTCTTCTACCAGAGCGTCACGCACTAAATCGCGCACAACTTCGCTTCGATTTTTAGCAAGACCACGACGCGCCACCAATCGATCGAATTTCACCAGCAAGTCCTCAGGCATAGCAACCGAAAACCGCATAAGGTCGTTACTCATCGTCCCCCTCATTCTTCTCACCAGGGGTGTTATACAAGGCTGACAGTAACGCCGCTCGCGTTCTGCGCGTCATCCTCAAAAGCTTCCTTGGCATCGTCGAGAGAGGCTCGGACATCATCGAGAAGCGCTTGAACTTCGTGCAACTTTTCACCAACTGTAGAAAATCCTGCATCAGATGCCTGATGAGCAAGCGTGTGTGCCCAACGACGTTCAAGCTTAATATGATCATCTATCTGATTGATCATTTGCTCAAATTGACCGATGTTCACTCCATTAGTACACATAAAACCTCCTTAGGTGTCTGTACACCTCTCCGCAATATCATTATTGCCACGATTTGTAAGTAATACCATGTCTATCGTAAAACGGTGTGACAAAATTCTCAAATGGTATTATTTGGGAAATAAACTTTGTTTTTTGTAGATATCAAGGGCAGGATCCTTCATGAACGCTTCTTCGCCAACCATATATGACACGATTCGAAACCAAACACTTGCACAATTTGATGGCGTCATAGAAGGTAACACCGATGCGCTGTTTTGCGTACTGAGCACTCAGAAGCTCTCCGATCAAGCACGACGTGCTTTGGTATCTTCTGCAAAGGCACTCGGATATGCATCGCGTCAGTGTGCATTTTTGCGATACAATCACGAGCTTATCTGCCACGATGAAGCTGTAGACCCAGAAGACCTCCAATCAAGGGCGCGTCAACTGTTTTGTGTGATAGAGGCGCTCGATCCGCTCAGCGTTGTTATAACTGACTACGCTGCAGTACGTCTTGCCTCAACAGGCTACAATACCGCGCTACCGCTTGAAACCAAAGCCCATCTTCTTGGACATGGCTGCTGCTGCTTTGATGCCTTTGAAGCACTGCTGACAACCGAAGAAGGCAAGCAGAAGGCCTGGGCCTGCTTGAAAGCGCTTCCGCGAATTGCTCAGTAACCCTTGATATGTGTGCCGTCCTCGCAATTGAGTCTGCACATAACCCACATTCGTATACACCCAGCGAGTACGCAAACTCGTATGTGTTCTCACAGCTCTCAGTGCAACTCAGACAAAGCAGTTGTGGTATTCTAGCAGTCGCGCAAAGCCTCATCCGGGCAGCGTTATGTACTACCATATACCATCCTTGGAAGGTGCGAGATGCCGAACAAAAGTCTAGCAGGTGCCCACGGATCACATACGATCCTCGTAACGGGGGGATCGGGATTTATTGGTAGCCACACCTGTGTCGAGCTCCTAAAGGAGGGGTATCGCGTTGTTATTTTGGACGACTTGTCCAACTCAAGTATCGTTGTTGTAGATCGCATTAGAGAACTAACGCATGCAACCGACGAGCTTGTCTTTGTTCAGGCGTCTATTCTTGATAGAGATGCCCTTACCGATGTGTTTTCCACCTACTCAATCGATGCCATTATTCACTTTGCTGGATTCAAAGCAGTCGGAGAATCTACTCAAAAGCCTTTGGAATATTACTGGAACAACGTCACCGGATCGATGGTGCTCGTCGATGTTGCGCGAACCTTCGGAGTAAAGAACATCATCTTCTCGTCATCGGCAACCGTCTATGGAGAACCAGATGTTGTTCCTATTACCGAAGATAGCCCAGTGCGCGGTGCCGAAAGTCCTTATGGAGAAACCAAAGCAATGGTTGAACGTATTCTGAATGACCTGTACCGCTCAGACCATGAATGGAATATTGTTTTGCTGCGCTACTTCAACCCCATTGGAGCACATCCCAGTGGCCGCATCGGAGAAGACCCTAAAGGTATTCCCAACAATCTTGTCCCGTACGTCGCACAAGTAGCAATTGGAAAATTGAAAGCTATTCAAGTCTTTGGCAACAACTATCCTACTCCCGATGGCACAGGCGTGCGCGACTATATTCATGTAGTTGATCTTGCGCGCGGCCACGTAAAAGCTCTTGCGTATATGGCGGGTGAAACGAGCACCCCTGAAGAAACAGCACCTACTTCATCTGATGATCCATCCAGTACCGATGATCCTACTCGCTCAGGTGTTGCTGTCTTTAATTTGGGCACGGGCAAAGGATCGAGCGTCTTTGATGTGATTCACGCATTCGAACAAGCCTGTGGCAAAACGCTGCCTTACACCATCTGTCCACGCCGCCCAGGAGATATTGCAAGTTGCTATGCGTCCTGCGACAAAGCACAAGATGAACTTGACTGGGTCGCTGAGTATGATCTCAATCGCATGTGCGAAGACGCCTGGCGTTGGCAGAGCAGCAATCCCAATGGGTATGAAAGCTAGAAAGGTACGCGAGGTTCGTTCTGAGACGATGGTTCTTGACACCCTGCGAGCATGAGCTCGCCGTAGTCTTTTAATGCCTGTGTCTACATAAACTTCAGCAATTCCGCAGGCGAATCAATCAGCTCATCGGGGTTGCCTTGCTTGAGCTTTTCAAGTGGCTGATAGCCCCAAGTAACACCCACCGCATACATCCCGGCATTGTGCGCTGCAAGCATATCACCATGAGAATCACCAAAATAGACGCACTGGCTTGGATCAAGCCCCATCTCTTGCGCACACATCAACAAGCCAATAGGTTCTGGTTTGCGCAAAACAACCTTGGTCTCACCATGAGAAACATCAAACAGACCAGGGAAATAGCGCCGTTCCACATCCTTTACGCCCCGCTCAAACTTATTTGACATGATGCCGAGCTTCTTCCCGTACTGCTTGAGGGTGCGCAGGCTCTCTTCCATTCCATCAAAGGGGCGCGTAAGGTTAACTCCGTATTCGCTATGAAGGACACGAAACTCATCAAACGCACGATCTTTGATATCTTCGCTCGATCCTTCAGGAACGGCTTGCTTAATCAGAGAAAGAACGCCATCGCCTATAAACCCTAGAATCTCCTTTTCACTTCGCAACGGAAAACCCTGGCGCTCTAGCACCTTATTGGTCACAACAACTAAGTCAGGCAACGTATGGAGAAGCGTACCGTCCATATCAAACAAAAAGCCAGAAAAACCCGTACGTGTCGTCATATGACCCCCTCCAGTTGTCAGCACCTAGCGCCACACCATAGTAACGTGATTATGATCCATGAGGGAAAACACAATAAAATTGTTCATATTCGTGTCGATCTGTTTGATTATTTGAACACATTCATGCCAGAATTTTCCCGCAGGTATAATTCGCTGTCTTGCAAGAACGCACCCTTATCTTGCGCTCTTACGACCGGAAATTCTACCCTCTTTTGCGCTCTTGTAATTTTGTCGTTGGGGGTTTTTGCATGTAGGCAAGTAGAGTATAATCTGGTGGCGCAGGCGGGCGTCGTATAATGGTTATTACGGCAGCTTCCCAAGCTGCTCACGCGGGTTCGATTCCCGTCGCCCGCTCCATAAAAAACATCGAGCGCCGTCATTGTGGCGGCGCTTGTTTATTTCACAGGTTCACAATATTTCGTTGTACCGCTTCGCTTAAAGCAGGACACATCGCAAAGCTTGAGTCAGCTAGACGCTTTTAAGGAGCGCCAAAACAAAATCTGAAGCCTCTTTGAGCTTGCTTTCGTCGATATTGTCAACCACATCATCTTCCAACGAGAAGAATGCCGTGTTGCCATTATCTCCCATACCCGCAATCGTAAACGCCTGCACGCCGTGTGCCATAGCACAGGTTGCTGCTGTCTCACGACCACGCAGGGTCGCTGTCTGATAGGTGATGCCACTTCTCTCGCCTGCTTGGCGAGCAAAACGCTTCATGCGAGATGATGCCTTGTATGCCTTAAATCCACCTTCTTGTTCAATGGCTGACAGGGTGCCAGCGCCCAGCGCTTCGAGGTTAATAATGAATGCGCCTTTCAATTCATCGGCGTGTTCTTCTAAGAATGCCATCATGCCTGAATGGCAATAGTGCTCCGCACCCAAGGCAACAAACCAGACTTCAGTATCAATATCAGGATGACGAAAGTCTTGGAGCCTGCGCAGTTCGCGATTAATTTGTTCGGAAGCATCCGTTTCACTTTCTACGCGCAGCGCCGAAGTTGGATCTACATCCACATCCAGTTCCTCTTGATATACTGCATCTTCTTCTATAGGTTCATCCTCTTCATAAGGGTCATCACTCTTTTTATTCTTTTTCAGTCTTCCGAGCGAGAACGCACCGCCATTCCAATCTCGACGATTATAGAAATCGGTTTGGTGATAATCAATTTCAACAAACCCGTCATCACCGGACGGCGGTTCTGAAGTATAGGCATCGGAACCGCCGTCTTGGCGGAAGCTCGACCAATCACCGCGCGCCTTTCCTACGCTGCGCGCATCATAGGAATCGTCCACATCAACCCATTCGTTGACCGAAATATCTTCGCGCTCCTTATCCTTCTTCTTGCGGAAGCGACCGAACAACCTTCCGGCTCTTGATTTCGGCATTTCTACGTAATCGCGCCCAGCAAATGCCCCTGTTTTGGTGTAGCCATCGTCGTATACCGAATCGTCCGCATCGTTGACATAAAGATCCTGCGGATCAACATCAGCAACCAACTCATCACCCACCGGAGCAAAAATTCCCGTTGCCCCTGCAGTTGAAAATGATCCGGTTGCCGAAACGGTTGACGGAGTTGATCCCGTATCAAGCGGAGAAGGAATGTTTAAGCCAAACGAATCGTGCGCTGGTTCATCTTGGTGTGCACTCCGTGGTGAGGACTCCTCGATTTTTGGCAACATATTAGAAAGCAGCGCTTTGGATCCTGCACGAGAATCCCGATTTGTTGCAGCCATTGGCGCGCGCTGCTTGCTGCTCTCATTACCGTCATGAGCTACCGTAACGTCAGGCAGTACGATTACTTGCCGCTTGACCTGATTGCCAATCTCGGCCGCTGATGAAATCTGAGGAATCATTGCATCCATACCAACAATAGATGAGGCTCTCTGCTCTGTTTCCTGCTCTGGCTGAGGTACGGCTTGTTCCTGGTGTTGTTCTTGATGCGATTCTAAAACAGAAGTCTTGTTGCGCGCTTCTTCAATTGCCTCCTGCACTTCTTCAGCAGATACTCGTCGCGTTGGATCTGAGGCAAACTGCGCACTCGAAGCTTCAAGCAGACTTTCGTCAAACAAATCGTCTTCGTAATACAGTGAAGGGTCAAGAGCGTTGTCCTCTTCTTCAAACGAATCCTCGTCTATGTCCTCTTTGTCCATAAACTGCGAAACATCGATAGGAGAAATTGCAGCAGTTGAACCTGGAACAGCAGCTCGGCTGACCACCTGAGACGCAGCGTGGGCATCTTCCGGTTCGGTAACTGCCTCAGCGCTCATCGTCTCTTCGTCTAAATCAGTATCATCCTGCACATCCTCGTATCCATCGTCTGCATAGGCCTGTGAAGCCACCTTTGACCCGCGCAGATTCTGAACCCACCCAGACTGTGCTTGGTCTTGCTCTTCTTGGAAGTCATATACTTCCGACGCTTCAAGATCGCTTTCACCATCATGATCATTTTTATTAGTAGTAAAGGATTTCAAACGAGATACAAATGATGCTGCCCCCTCTGCCTTGCGCACCGAACGCGCTTGAAAGCCTCGTGCAATGCTGCGTTTTTTGCTTTTCGCAGGTTGCTGAGGCTCAGGCTCCTCATCGGTTGTCTGAGATGTTTCTTGTTCTGTTTCATGGGTAACCAAAAATTCAGGTTCAATATCTACATGCGGCATCTGTACAGTTGAGGAAGGATCCACCTCACCAGAAACATCAGTCGCAATTGCAGAGCGAGCCGCTTGACCTGCACTACTAGGCTGATCCGTTGAAGTCGCAGAAACCGCAATATGCTCATGGGGGCTCCCCGCATCGTTGACACCCTCGCCTTGGACGCTTTCAGTACGAACGGGTTCGAAATCGTCAGATTGCACAACCTTCGATGCGACGCTGGGACGTGCATCCATGCTGTCAATAACCGCTTGTGTGGACTCGCTGATCTGCGGTGCCTCGGTTGATTCAATTTGTGAATGCAGTTCTGCAAGACGAGAGGCAAGCTCGGAGTTTTCACTAGCGTGTTCTTCTTGCTGCGAGACTCCGCTATGTTCATGCAGACCTGGTACTTCTTCGCGATGATAATCTGAATCAGGATTGGTCATGCGCGCTGCAACCGTGTCAGCATACCGAGAGCGCGACACGTTTTTCGGCTGGCTTTCCTCAGGCTTGTTGGCACGTGCTTTCGCCTGAGCAGCTTTTGCCCACGATGGCGTTTTGTCTGTTGTACTGTTTGACGATGCCACTGGTGTTTCATGCAAAAAGGGTGCTGGCTTCTCAAAGGTTTCGCGTGCTTCACCCTGGACTTCAAAACCTTGTTGGACAGCAGCTCCCGCCGCCTCAACAGCACTTGCTGCCGCAGTAGCCACACCGCTACGCTCAGGAGTAACTGAACGAACGGTTACTGTGGAATCAAATACCTCGCTCTCAGAATAAGCCGGGGGCTCTTGTGCGTCTGCGTCCTGAGCATCAACTACGCCCTGCGCTGCAGCAGACGATGTATCACTTTGAGAAACACCCTCCAGCGAAATTGCCTGAAAACGATCTTCTACATCTTTTCGGTAAGGAGACGATCCGCCTACTTCAAAGCGAACACTCGACGCGATCTCGTCGTCTGCCGAATCGAGACCGCCACCTTTTACTAAACGAGAAGAAATATCAGTAACGGGAATCTTGTCTGCAACAGGCTCTCCTGTCAGCGCCTCAATGGCAGCCTTTGCTGCAGCAAGAGACTCTTTAGACCCGACCGCATTGTCATATTCAACGGAAGCTCCCTCAGGAACAACTCCAGCATCGCGCGCGGCAGATTCGCCATGAATTTGATGCTCCTCTTGCTCCTTGCGAGCAAGAATTTCCTCGTTGCTCACCAAACCATTACCAACGCGACGTGCCACATCAAGAAGAACCGAAACACCTGCTGCATTATTATTGGCAGACTGGCTATAGGGCGCACACAGATGCAAGATGCCTCGTATAAGCGTGATCGCAAACAATACCGCACACACCGCCAACATCAACGTTATGATGGACGATGCTGCACCTGTATCAGTGGCAAATATGGTCATGCGCAAGAACAGCAAAAGCGCGGCAAACACGAGCGCACACGTTGCCACATTATGAATAAGAGGCAAGACGTTCGCGAAGGAAAGCTCTTCGTCTTTCAGCGCTCTACCCGAATCGTAATTAGCAACAAGAATGATTTTCCTGCGCCTCGTGACTCCGCTAATCGGTGTTGGCTGATATTTGGAAACAATATTTTGGCTTGCACCCATCCTTAAAAAACGAGAAATGACGGGTTTGTGCATCATCTCGAGCACATACATAACCGCTACGAGAGCAACAATAATAAAAGCCGGAACAACTAAAATAGGCAGGATAATCGACAAGACCACACAAATCAGGCCGAGCCCGAAGCACACCATTGTAGAGACAAGATAATTGGTAACACACCTAAAATCTTCGAGAACCGAAACGAAACCCGATTCCTTCTGCATTTTGCCAGCAAGATACAGCGCTGCCTGCTGTTCTTCTTCTGTCCCCGCGGGATGCGGACCGATCTTTTCAGAAAGATGAACAACATCATCCATTATTTCAGCCATGTAGAGCCCCTTTAATATTTGTGTTCTATGCGTGCTCAGGCATTCATACCCACTAGTATATAGACCATACAATTATACGCTTTTTTATTGAAATCACCGTTTTCCCACACATAAGTAGAATGCTCGTTTCAAGTAGTTCTTGAATTCTTCATAATTAGTGGGCGATTAATCTGTATTTCGTTCGTTGGTGGCAATCAAACTAGCTAGCCCGCTGTACCTAAATAGTCTCTCAGATGTGCATCATGAGTTGCGGCGTCTGTTCGAGCGTCCTCATAGTCACTAATGAGCGACTCCTGGTATTCAGAATATGCCTCCACCACAATATCAGTAAGATCTTCAGGTAGGTCCTGCGCAATAGTCGTTGCTGCAGCATCTGCATTGTTGTACGCATCATTGTGGGATTCTGCTGTGTCCTTGTCCTGAATCAAGATTGCTTCGTTAGACAAAATAGCTTCTTCTGCTGCTTTAATCTTTTCCGAAACATATTCTTCTAATGCATCCCAATCTGCTGAAGGGTAGTACTCTTTGGCTTGTGTGATTAGCTCGCTTGCTTGCTCGAACTGCTCTTGGGCAGAGGTACTATACTCAGTTGACTGATCAACATTTTCTTCAGTGGTATCAGAAATGATTTGTGCAGACTGGGACAGCAACGTGTTGCCTTGCTCAATAGCCTCCTGAGCCTGCGCAACAGCATCAATGGCTTGCTTTGCAACAATATCGTCGTTGAGGCGCTCTTCGGCAAGATCTAGTAATGTTTCACGTGCATCAATAGTAGAAAGTGCATGTTGTGCTGCTTCTACGTCACGCTGCGAACCTTCCAATTCTCCTTCAGCGCGCTGAGCATACGAACGCGCTTCTTCGAGGTCTTCTCGTGCTGAGGGAATAGCATCAAGTAATTGGTTTGCTGTATCGATCGTATTGTCATCAAATGATGTCTGGAAAAATTCATCGATAGCAACCGTTACCTCATCGCTTTTCTCAATAATGTCGCACGCCTCTTGTAAAACTCCGACGCTCGTACTCAGTCGTTCTCTCTCCTGGATGTACCAGTAACTTGCAACCGCCACGCCTACAATACACACCAGTGTCACTACAGCAATACTTGCCCGACGATACTGTTTTCTTCTATGCTGGCGTTTTTCAATTTCTGCTTGTGAGGACGCTCCCAAAAACGACGTGGGAGCACTCTGCTCTCGTTTCTGGTGACTGGGCTGACGAGGCTTAGTAAGATCAACCGAACCCGAAGCTGAAACACTTGAGGTTGTTTGTGCTGGAGATGATGGTGCGGATGCCGCTTCTTCTGTGCTCGCAAGAGGCATCGTATCGCTCGACAAATCAGGAATCTGCTTGTTTTTACTCCGTCTCCAAAATCGCCAGCCCGCTGGCTTTTCATCAAGATTGGCAACTTTTTGCTCAAGTACGTTGAAGGACAACTCGTTGGGCTTGCCAAGCGAAAATTCCTTTAGGTGCATAAATCGACGTTCTTTTTGCCCTAAACCTCTTTGTTGACCATGTTTATGTTTCTTCTTAGGCATACGTGCACCGGTCGCGTTCTGTCGTTTGGAAGCATTTATTCGGCATCGTCGGCACGCTGATCACACGCATACTCTGTCTGCATGCGGTCGTGCACGTCACGCACTATCTCTTCACACGTAAGAAATAGTACAGAACGACTCGGAAGAGAATTCAAAAACTTATTTCCATAGTATTTTGTAATCAATCGTTTATCCGCCAACACCACAATACCCTTATCGTAGGCAGTCCTGATAAGACGCCCAACCGCCTGCTTGATGTCAATCACAGCCACAGGCAATGAATAATGAGCCCAGGCGTGGTCATCTCGTTGCTGGCGTTCGCAAGACAGGGGATCGGTTGGCAATCCAAAGGGGAGTTTGGGTATGATCACTCCTTTGAGCGTCGAGCCAGGCGCATCAAAGCCTTCCCAAAAACTTTTAAGCGCAAATAAGCTAAGATGCTCGTCTTTAAGAAAATCGTCTTTGAGACCTTTGACTGACACGCCCCATTTTTGACATACCAGGCGCAAATCATTTTCCTTTAAGGCAGGCTGAACCACATCAAAACAGCGTTCCATTTCTTTGCGATTGGTAAATAAGGTCAGAAGAGAACCCTCTTGCACCCGATGAATCTTGATCAGAAAATCTTGCAGGGCAGCTAAATACGCCGTATCTTGTGGCTCGGGCATATCGGTTGGCACATAGATCTGCATGTTGGTATCAAAATCATAGCTTGATTCAACGAGCAGGGTATCGGCCTGCGATTCTTCCGATTCGTTGAGTCCTACTGCTCGCTCGAAATCGGTAAAGCGACCGTCGATGGCAAGCGTAGCTGAGGTATATATGATACTTCGCGTGTTTGGATACAGTGATTCGTTAAGAGCTGTGCCCATATCAAGGGGCTGTACCGTGAAGACATCGTCAAACGTCGTCTTTGACCTATGTAAGCGCACTGAATACACGCTGTTATCATTCTCACGGAAAAACATTGTATCGAGTGTGTCATAAACCTCTCGCAACTGGAGCGCAACAACAGCAAGTTCCCGTTGTGCGCTGGACGTATCATCCATCTGCTCGGCATACGCCACTATGTCTCGTGTAGCTTTAATTACTTTTTCAAGCGTACCATACAACGCTTTTGCGCACGAACGAACTCCTTGATATGTTTGACCTTGACGAATGTCGGTGTTCAGCCACAGATCGAACCATTCGTATCCACGAGAACGTGATTTCTGATCAAAAACCAACAAATCTTTGACGCTTAAACAAAACTCCTCAACTGCGATACGAAACGCTTCTGCACATACCCGCGCCTTACTAATAAGCGCATCGTAGAGCGCCTGGCCTTCTTCTGGAGCTTGCGCGCTTCTTTGCACGCGCGTAAGAACATTGGACGAAGCCGAATCGCTCGTGACGCGATTGCTCAATGAATGCAGCTCTTCCGAGGAAAGCGTCATAGAAAACGCACGACGTGCTTCAGCTTCAGCGCCATGCGCCTCGTCCACAACCCAATAGCGAATTGGCGGCAAAAGCTCTCCTTCATAGCGCACGTCCCAAAATAGCAGGCTGTGATTCGTTACCACAACATCACATCGCTGTGCTTGTTCACGAGCACCATGGACAAAACATAAGCGGCCAAAAAACGGGCACTTGCGCCTGAGACACTCAGCACTTGTTGTCGTAATATTCCAACGAGGAATGGCACGGTAGTCAATTTTAAGCGCATCTATATCGTCATAGTCAGTCTGTTCTATAAATGAAAGAAGACCCGCTAAAGAAGGAGCCTGAGAGATAGGTTGTTTTTTGAACTGTATAACGCGCGCACCTTGCTTTATCAAATAATCCACCTTGCGCAAACAGGGATAATGGCTAAAGCCTTTTAGAGGCGCATACGTGATATCTAAGGAATCAGCCAAAAGCGGCAATTCTTTATTGACAAGCTGATCGAGCAACGCGTTTGTCTTCGTTGCAACTCCAACAGTGATCTTGTTTTCCTTTGCCGCAAGCGCCAAAGGAATAAGATATGCCATCGATTTGCCAACACCAGTTCCCGCTTCAACCGCTACATTACGTGATTGAGAGAGCGCGGTGTGTACTGCAAGAGCCATTTCTTTTTGTTCTTCGCGAACCTCATAGTTTTGATACAGCCGGTCAAGCAGCCCACCGGGAGAAAACGCCTCGATGATGGTTTCCTTATCGGCAAACGTCAGGATTCGTGGGGCAAATTCGGCAGGAGCACAGCCGCATGCTCCTTGCATCTTGATACCCTCATCGCCACTACCGTTAGAAGTCTGGTTATAGATGCCTTCATCGAGCTTGTCTTCAACACATGCCGCCGCCACCTCATAACTGCGTTGACAAGCAGCCTCTCTGTCGTCCTTGTTATTGTCACCGTTTCTGCATGCTTCTACTTCACTGAGACTCACTTCACTAAGCGGACTGTTTGCATCCTGGCGCAACGGATGAAGATCTTTTGTCAATGATTCCTTGCGTGCGCGTACCATCTTATAGGGACGCTGATCTGCTTTTTCCCGAGCAACCGGATTTGCCAAACATTGGAATACGTACGCGGTATTCCACAATTCAACATCACTCATACGCGCAATTGACGCAACTAGATCTTCGGGCATCAAAGTAATCGCAGCAAGTAAGATGCGATATACCACACAGGTTGCTGCCACATCATCATCAGCACGATGCGTAGATTCAGGTACACCAAATGCTCGTGCCAAATCGAGAAGACGATGCGAGGTCAAACGAGGCAGTGCAATGCGTGCAAGGTCAAGAGAATCAATCCATCTGTTTTGCTTGAGCGGTTCGCCCGCTTCTCGTTTTGTAACAAAGGTTCGGTCAAAGCCAACATTGTGTGCTACCACGTCAGAAGAGCCCACAAATTTCACCAGATTAGCAAGCGCTTCGTCTGGTTCTGGTGCATCAGCCACATCGTCGTCGGTAATATGCGTTAAATGAGCAATATCTTCAGGAATAGATTTTCCTGGGTTGACGAAAGTAATGTACCACTCAATAATTTCTCCCTGTTTCATACGAGCAGCCGCAATTTGAATGAGCTCGTCGTGATTGAAGGAGAAACCCGTCGTTTCCGTGTCTATCACAACAACATCTTCGTCTAACACGCCAAATGAATGAGAAGCGGCATAGTCGCATACTTTGTGATAGCGCTGACGAATCCGTTGGGGAGTATTTTCTAGAATGTATTCATCAAGATAGTTTATATGTTGTTCATTTTGTTTTTCCATGGCAGTAAGACTATCATTTATAAAATTCGTTACCAAACGTTATATCCCTATTCCTAGGAGAAAACATGACCGATATAGGTTACTTCGCAACGTATGCCCGATTTGATACCGTTGATAAAGAGGCAGCTGCGGGCTTTCTCGGTGCCGACAATATTATTGGCGCTTCATTTTCTGTAAAACACGAAATAACCCCCCAATCTAACAAAGCTTGGATTGTGAATCCTTTCGGGCAAAAAATGGGATATTTAAATTCACGCACAGCAGATAAAATTGATATTTGCGATGCAAAAGGTTGGCATACGGTCGCACTTTTAGCCCTCGTTGCTTTCTCTGAAGATCCTGCTCCTGGCCAGTACTGGGGAGAAGTGGTCATTATCTCGTACGACCCAACCTATGAATCAGCCTTTTCAACATTTGTGGAAAAAATCAGCAAACTTTTAAGCAAGGGTGTCCGCCCGAATGTTTCATTGGGGCCAGATGCACTCAGCACAATCGTCGAAAACGACGGTGATTGGATTCCTAATGACAGGGTCGCACTTCCTAAAAAAGGAAAAGGAACCGCATGGGTTAAAACACAGCAGACTGGAACCGAAGCGCTCGTTGAACAAGCACGCAAAGGCAACCTTGGTTGTACCATTATTAGCTGGATGTTTTTATTCGCTGTTGTTGCACTAATTGTCTTTGGAGTTCATTCGTGCGGAGTCTTTTGATAGCGCGTCATTTTGATAGTGCATCAAACACCATGCGCGTACAGAGCTCGTTAAAATCAAGCCCATACACTTGCGCTGCATCAGGCAAAAGAGACGTTGATGTCATGCCGGGCAACGTATTGGTTTCAAGAACCCAAAATTGTCCATGCTCATCCTGGATAAGGTCAGTTCGCGAAACTCCTTCGCATTGCAAAACATCATGTGCTGCAAGGGCAAGACGTTGCGCTTCAACCGTGTCTTGTTCGGAAAGAGGAGCCGGACAGATGTGCTGTGATCCACCCGTAGCGTATTTCGATTCAAAATCGTAAAACTCATTTTTAGGGATAATTTGAATTACAGGCAATACATACGGCTCATCTTCACCGAGCACGCCAACGGTATATTCTTGCCCTGCCACAAACGTTTCAGCGAATGCTAACGAATCAACCTCGAATACCTTGGTAATGGCATCAGCAATTGCATCTCGATCCTCACAAATATATATGCCAAGCGCACTACCTTCCGTGGCAGCCTTTATAACACAATGACTCCCCACTGTTTTTTCAACTTCCTCAGCGGAAACATCTTGAGACATGATTTCCATGAAGGAAGGTGTTGGTATCTGCGCTTCTTCATAGAGCTTCTTCGAAAGTATTTTGTTGACTGCAGTTGCGCTCGACCATATACCTGATCCGGTATATGGCAACTGGATCGTCTCTAAGAAACCTTGAATCGCTCCATCTTCACCACCCTTGCCGTGAAGAGCAAGAAACGCCACATCGAAAGACTCTTCAATGAGCGTTATCAAATCTTCCTTACGTGCAGGATCCAACATACGGACATAGAATCCCGATGATTGAAGAGCTTTGTAAACACTTTTGCCAGATGCAAGCGAAATTTCACGTTCTTTGCTGTTACCGCCCGCCAATAATGCAATCTTAATAGAACGAGGATCACGCTGAGTATCCATAATGCTCTCTTTCATACGTGGTTATGTATAGCACCTAAGCGATGAGCGTTTCTACCTTTAACAATGATACGCTGCAAGAACATTCCTAAGCCGTCTCATTACTTCGTTCGTGAGTATATCAAACTCACATTACCTTTATAATGAACATACCGTAAAACCCATTCTTCGTTTGACGTATTAATTGAGATGATGTATCCACTTTACGTATACTTAAAATTATGAGTAATTCAATTTTTTCATACCAGATCTCTGACATATACCGCATTCTTGAAGAGCTCAAGCAGCCTCGCTTCCGCTCAAAGCAACTTATTACCTGGCTGTATCGCAATAATGCATCTTCATACGATGATATGACTAACCTACCAAAAACGCTTAGACAAACCCTGTCTGAGTGCTACCCCCTCCTTCCTTTACGCGTAGTTGATAAACAAGTATCTGCTGACGACACGAGGAAATATGTTTTTGAATGCGCTGATCACACCCAGATAGAAGCTGTCGGTATTCCTTCGCTTGATAAAAAAATATCGACTCAAGAGCCCAAACATCTGACGGTCTGTTTTTCAACCCAAGCCGGCTGTGCCATGCAATGTGCATTTTGTGCAACAGGGGAAGAAGGTCTTTCACGAAACTTATCATCAGGCGAAATGGTTCGCCAAATTCTTGCTGTACAAGAAGACTTTAGTTGCCGTGTTACCAATGTTGTATCAATGGGACAAGGTGAGCCGTTCCAGAATTATGATGCAGTACTCGAAGCGCTTGAATATATAAATAGTAAAGATGGCCTTTCGATAGGAGCTCGACACATAACCCTGTCAACATGTGGAGTCGTCTCTGGAATTCAGAAATTATCACGGGTACCACACCAATTTACACTCGCTATTTCATTGCATGCTGCCATTCAATCAACTCGTGATTATTTAATGCCTCGCTGTGCTGGTATGCCTCTTCCAGCACTTAAAGAAGCCCTCATGACATACGTTGCCAATACCAATCGAAGAGTGACGTTTGAATACCTTATGATTGATAGCATCAATGACTCTGAAGAGCACTTACAGGCTTTGCTCTCATTTTGCACTGATATCCTATGCCATATCAATTTGATCCCGTGCAATCATGTTGAGGGAAATAGGTTTTCTCCTAGTTTGAAATCTGTGATGAAACATTGGGTATCTACTCTTCGCTCTGCTGGAAAAGAATGCACCATTCGTAATTCTCGTGGATCCGATATTGATGGAGCTTGTGGTCAGCTCAAAAACAAACTAGCCCACAAACATGCGTAATTATTGCTACCTAACAGCTCTGACAATCTAATTCAGTATTATATATATTCTCATATATTGATTATAGTATTGCTGACTTGTGCTAGCACCTTTTAGCCAAGTACACGTTATACCCTTCACTTTTTCTCATTGCTTAGCCTTTCACCAAAGACAAAATGCGATGAATTTCTTTACTGCATCTAGACAATAGTGATACGTATTCGAACGTGCTTTACCTTTTCACCTTTTACAAAGAATCAATCTTTTGTTGCTGGTTATGTTTTACAAAAAAGCCCCCGTGGCAAGAGGCTCTTTGTATCATGTTATTTGTTGCTGTCGCTATTTTTCGGACGTTTGTTCGGAAATCAAGTTGAGAATACGCTCTAATTCTTCTTCATCCTTGAACTGAATTTCAATTTTATTCTTTCCCTGGACAGTCTTAACTTTTACCGGAGTTGAGAAAAAGCGCGTCAAACCGCGAGCTGCTTTTTTGAAACTTGCTGGTACTGGCATTCGTTTTGTGCTCTCTTCTTTCTTAGATTGAGCTCGCCCTGCTAACAATCGTGCAATCGACTCAGTTTCGCGTACACTCAATTTCTCATTAACGAGTTTATTCGTAAGGGTCTTTCTTCCTTCTGCATCAGGTATAGACAAAATTGCACGTGCATGACCAGCAGTAATCTTTTCCTCAAAGAGAAGTTGCTGAGCTTCCTCTGGAAGATCCAAGAGACGAAGAGCGTTAGCAATTGTTGAACGTCCCTTCGAAACCGTCTGGGCGACTTCAGACTGAGTCATTCCGCGACGCTCCATCAAGCGCTTATATCCATATGCTTCTTCAATCGGGTTTAGATCCGTGCGCTGAATATTTTCGATTAACGCAAGCTCCAATGCCTTGTCGTTATCTGCAGCCCAAAAGCGAACTGGAATTTCTTTCATCTTGAGCAATCTGCAAGCCTGCCAACGACGCTCACCAGCAATAATTTGATAATGATCCCCAACTTTTCTTACAAGAATCGGCTGAAGCAATCCTTCTTTTTTGATCGACTCAGCTAATTCCTCTATTTCTTCAGGTTTGAAGTTTGTACGCGGCTGATCAGGATTCGGCTGTACCTTGGTAAGCTGAACAATCCCGGTAGTACCCTTCGCATCTTTTTCTTTGTTGATTGTACTCTGAGCAGCTTGTACCTTTGCAAAAGCTACATCTCCATCATGTGACGATTCTTTTTGTTGCATACGCTGAAGTATTTTTGAACGAGTAGAATCTTCTTTCGTCGAAAGATCTTTGATGTTGTGTTCTATGGGTGTATGACCCACACGAACAGTCCCTTCTTTAGCCTGTGTTTGTACGCGATCTTTACCTTGCGAACCAGATATGGCAGGACGAGCTTCTCGTTCTACTACTTTTGCATTCTCAAGAGATTCTTCTGAAAAATAAATATCCGAAGAAGCACTAGTCTCATATAAAGGGGTTGCTTTACGAGGCTCTGGCTGCTTTTTCTCTTTGACTTCGTCATTCGCAGACTGTGTGGTGTTCTGAGCTTCTTCTTTAGACGCTTTTTCATCCTGCTCTAATTCTTTTTTCTGATAAGACTGGTTAACTTGAAGCGAACTTTCATCAAAAAGCGCATTTAAACCGCGTCCCAATCCGCTTTTTTGTTTAGCCACGGGCTATCACCTCTCGAGCCAAATCGTCATATGCTTCGGCTCCTTTATTTTCTGGAGCATACTGATTTACAGGCAGGCCATAACTAGGAGCCTCTGAAAGTTTTACACTACGAGGAATAAGCGTGTCAAACACCTGATCTCCGAAGAAGGAACGCACCTCATTAACTACTTGATTAGATAAATTTGTGCGTGAATCATACATTGTTAAAACAATGCCATAAATATCAAGGCTCGGATTTAGCATAGACTTGACACGTTTCATTGAATCAAGAAGTTTTGTCACACCTTCGAGCGCATAGAACTCGCATTGAATAGGTACCAAAAGTTTATCTGCTGCAACAAGGGCATTCACTGTTAACAAACCAAGTGAAGGCGGACAATCAATAAGAATAAAGTCGTAGATTCCTCTTAGACTTCCGAGGGCATTCTTAAGACGATTCTCACGAGCCATTTCATTTACTAGTTCCACCTCAGCACCAGCAAGATTCACGGTAGAAGGAAGTATATCGACACCTTCAGATACACACGCCAAAATTACATCCTCAACAGAAGTTTCACCGACCAGTGCGTCATATACGCAACCATTAAGCTCTCGCTTATCAATTCCATATCCACTCGTAGAATTACCCTGCGGGTCTAAGTCAACGAGTAATACCTCTTTACCCATTACACCCAATGCAGCAGAAAGGTTAACTGCAGTGGTTGATTTACCCACGCCACCTTTCTGATTAATAATCGCAAGGATTTTTGTTTGCCCAATGCTATGAGTTACTGGTGGTTTTTTAGAAAACGGAACATATTTTGCTTTTACAACTTCCTGGTTCTCTACTTCATCAGTTCCAGATGGTTTTTCAAAAGATTGCTCTGGCTCTTCTTCCTGATGAACTTCACGCTCTATTACCTGAGCATGTTCATTCACTTCATCAAATGATGGTTTTTGCTTCTCAACTGTTTTTGCTGTTTCTTCGGCGACGGGTGTCTCAGTCGTTTCTTTATTCTTTTTTCGACTACCGAATAATCCCACGAACATTCCTTTCCTCGATGTGGAACTGATTATAGCTGATATGTTTCACGTGAAACGCTGTATATAAATAATGTTGTTTACTTTTTACTTCTGTAAATGTTTCACGTGAAACACAAGAACTTAGACTTTTCATTCGAACTATAACAACGTTCAGAACAGCATGGATACAGGAGAATTGCTTCTTCATTGTTTCACATGAAACAATGAGAGGTTATTCTACTCGAATGCTTTTCAGTATATATCTCGGCCTTGATCGAACCTACCGATCAGTAAAAGAAATAAAAAAATTTAAACAATTGCAACTAAATACAGACAAACAAAGACAGATTGTTTCACGTGAAACAGAACTATATAAACGTATCATACAAGACTCTTACCAAGGAATTGGCTTATACCGCATAAGCAATATAAAGCAAAAGAAGCAAGATAAACGAACGTACCCGTTAATTAGCAAGATATGTTATATGGCGTGGAGTAAGAAAATTGATCGTACAGAAAAATCAAGCAGTAAACAGCAGAACTATAAACTCACAAACCAAAAAACTGGAACCAATAACACCAGCAATACACCAAAACAAAAGATACAGAACAGCTGAAATAATCAATGCCATTCTGTATTGACTAAAAACTTGGATACGACGAATCAAACCAGTCTAATAAAGCAACCCTTAAAAAGGCTTCTTTTGAGCCATACCAACCCGACGAGGAAGTTGTATTTCTGGTTCAGATTTTTTTTGAAACACAATAATTGAGCGACGAGTATTTCCATCACTTAAAACAACATCACGCCTTAAAACAAAATGTAACCCAAAGAGATATGACACGTCTTGAGCATGTTTCAACTCATCTTCAATATCAGAGGATTTATATGCAATAAGATAACCTCCTACTCCAAGAAGAGGAGCAGCTAACTCAAGCAAGGAAGAAAGATTAGAAAGTGCCCGAGCAGTAATTGCAGAAAAGCACCCGGGACGACTTACAGCAAGTTCTTCTAAGCGCCCTTGATATGTTTCAACATAGCCAGTAAGACCAAGCTGTTGAATAATACGATTAAGCGCAGAAATTTTCTTACTGACCGAATCAGCAAGAACAGTTTTACGTTGAGTGACAATCGCTAGAGGAATCCCCGGATATCCTGCACCAGTGCCCATATCAAGATACAAGCCCTGTGGAGCAGAATTCAGTTCTTCTAAACCAACGAGAGAATCTTCAATATGAAGTACACGAGCAGACTTTGGATCAGTGATACGAGTTAAATTCGTACGCTTATTTTCTTGTATAACAAGCTCTAAATGCAAATCGAGCAGCTTTTGCTGCTCGATAGAAAGTTCTTTATTACCTAAGGCCATAATAATCCTTACAGAAGCGCTACTGAGGAATTATAACTACACGACGAGCACGACCTTCGCCTTCTGATACAGTCTCAACACGATCATTATCTCGCAACGCGATATGGATCAAACGACGCTCATAAGGTGTCATAGGTCGTAGTTTGACACTTCGATTTTGATCAACCGCTTTATCAGCAGCACTACGAGCAATACCTTCAAGTTTCTGACGTTGGCGAGCTTTATATCCCTCAACATCGATCACAATAGGATAACGATACCCAATAGTACGTGATGTAATGGACGAAACCAAAAATTGCAACGATTCAAGTGTGCGTCCATGGCGACCAATAAGCACCGCGAGGTCATCACCTGTGATATCAAGAATCAGTTCTCCTTCATCGCCCTCATACTCATCAATAGAAACTTGTCCCACTTTAAAGTGTTTAAGAATATCCTGAATTACTTCAATAGCAGTATCGGCAATGCGATCAATTTCTTCTTCAGAGTACTCCTGCTCTTCATAGAGTTCTTCATCCCTCATGTCATCAATTGGAATATATTCTTGTTCTTCTGTCATAAAAACCCCTTACATTCAAATCTCCCCTTCACAAAGGAAGGGGAGGAGACAACAAACTTGATTTTTATCCGGCAGTGTAACGAAAGATTACTTCCTTTTCTTAGTAGGACGCTTTTTCTTAGTCTTACGTACTACGTCAACTTCAACAGGTTTAGGAGTATCGTCTGCAGCTGCTTCAAGTTGATCCTGAAGCTTGAAAACACGCGTGGAAATAAGCTGCTGCAATACACCAAAAACAGACGACGTTGCCCAGAACAATACAACACCTGTTGGAGAAGTCCATCCAAGCCACAACATAAAGAGTGACATAACGCCCATCATAATCATCATTTGATTCTTCTGAGGGTTGTTCGTACCACGCTGCTGGAGAATAGTTGGAAGGAAGGTACAGAAGGCAAAGAGCAAAAGTAAAATGCCATAGGGAAGAAATGCCGCGAATCCTTGAGAGAACATCGTACTAGGAGAATCAATCAATGTAGGAAGGATTGAAAAGAAAGAATATGTCATTCCTTCAGTACGAGATTCCATTTCTCGCAATACCTGAAAAAGAGCAATAAAGATAGGCATCTGGATTAGCAAAGGTAAACAACCAGTCAAGGGATTAAACCCAATCTCAGCGTATACCTTTTGCATCTCTTCAGCCTGACGCTGCTGATCGCCAGCATAACGTTCCTGAATTTCACGAAGACGGGGACTAAACTGCTGCATCTTATACGACGACTTAATTTGTTTTTGCATCAAAGGGAAGAGAATCAAACGAAGAATCAAAGTAACAATAATGATTGCAAAACCCCAGTCGCCTATCAAGCCATAAAAAAACTCAATGCAAGAGAATATGGCGTCTTGAAATGCCTCCCACATTTACACCAAATTCCTTTCACTCGCCATTACTAACTTTTTTTTACACGAAAATGAAATTCATCCGGGACAGGATCATATCCATATCCACCCCCTGGCCTGCATCTTAAAATTCTTCGAATTATAAGATACAAACCCTTTAAAAACCCGAAGCGCCTTACCGCCGTTAACCCATATACGGAACATGTGGGGATAAAACGACAACTGTCGGGTAAAAGAGGAGAAATTCCTATTCGGTACACTTTAATCAATACAATAAGAATCTGCTGAGGAATAACTTTGATGAAAGACCAAACTTTTTTCATCGCTATCAGCCCTCGTTTTACAACTATCAATAACCTTTCTACACGCTGAAAGCATCTTATTATATCGCACTTGCGTTGTCTTACGATTTGCAACAAAAAGAACAATAAGATCTGGCCAAGGACCACCTAAGTCACGGCAAAGAGCTCTCATCCTTCGTTTTGCGAAATTCCGCCAAACTGCATTGCCTTGTTTTTTACCCGCCACAAAAGCAACACGGCCACTAGGGCCGTGTTGGGTTTTTCCTTTATAGACGATTAAAGTCAAAGCAGGAGTTGCATATCGTTTTCCGTGCGAAAACAAATAAAAGATCTCAGTGCTAGATTTAACGGTTCCTAACACGGCTCTCACACAAAACTAGACACAAAGACGCTTACGACCCTTAGCGCGACGAGCGGAAAGAACAGCACGACCACCTTTAGTTGCCATACGAGCACGGAAGCCATGAGTTTTTGCGCGCTTATGAGTATTTGGTTGATAGGTGCGCTTCATTACGTTTTCCTTTCATATTTACAATAACCTCGAAATTGTACGATATTTATCAGGTAAGTCAAGAAAAGAATTGTATCTTTTCTAGGAATTAACCATAGAAGAAACACGGTTAACAAAAAATTACACAAATGGTATTAAATCGCTTCTTTTTTCTTTATTTAGGTATATAACACGGTATTACATCGATCTATTCCTACTGTTTTTCACACATATGCACAGGTTTTTCACCTTCATTTTGTAAGGCAATGTGGATAATGTGGAAAACTCAATAAGCATTTTCTTGATCTTGTTTACAATCTTTAAAAAAGATCAACTCAAAACTGTAGAAGTAACACCTTGCCTGAATTACTATTGGAAATAGTTTCATATCATATTTATTAATAAAGCTATGACCTGCTGTTTCTTTGAGTTAGCATACTTACAAATCAACTGCAATACCCAATTATTGAACCTTAAGGCTTCCATTTTTACAGAACGAGAATTCATCAGTAAGAACTACAAGCATTACAAAAGGCCATAAAAATCTAAAAACTTTTCCATATTTGTTTTTCTATGGTTTTATTTTTCTTTCCTGGTTTTCATAACTTTCCACATTTTCTTGAAAGAATGTTGAAAACAGTGAAAAAGTGAATGAAAACGCCATGAATAATTGAAAAAATACCCTATGCTGTCTAGAATACAGAAAAACGCCTGGTTTGTTCGTCTAGCCGCATGAATGACCGGGCTCTTTTTTTCTTCGTGATAAGCAACCATTGAAAAAGGCAACCTTGACACAAAACGAAACAGGACATAACGCTTCTCAAGAACAGCGCGAGAATTCAGAACCAGTTCTAAATTCTCAAACACCTATGCCTTTTATTGAGCAGGATACGACACAGATACCCCCCTATGCCTACACACAAAACGGAGGGATGCATCCTTACGAACAACCAGCACACCCCTATAACCAACCCAGCACCAATCAATACGCCAACACCTATCCATACCCCTATAGCAACCAAACACCCCAGGGATATCCAGGGATATATCCGCCCACCAATCCTATTCAATGGAACAACACTGAATCTCAAGTATCCCATGCAGATACTGATACTTCTTTTAATTTTGATTTCATAGATTCACCCGCGCGGATTGCTATCTATGACAATTTCAAATCAGCTCCTCGTGTAGTTCAAATACAAGGAGCACCAACCCATGAATACATCGAGCGAATTGCTTCTCTCACCTACAAACATGCAAAAGAAGAAGGGGGAGTTATTCCCTACACTGTAATCCGCGAAGTGTCAGAAAATTTCATTCATGCGAAATTTCAAGAAATAGTTGTTTCGATTATGGATCATGGAAATACCATTCGTTTCGCTGACCAAGGTCCTGGTATCACCAATAAAGATCTCGCACAGGAACCAGGATTTTCTTCAGCTATTGAACCTATGAAGCGCTACATCCGAGGAGTCGGATCGGGACTTCCTATTGTGAAAGATTATCTTGATAGTTCGCATGGCTATATCCAAATTGAAGACAACATTAATAGAGGATCCGTCGTAACAATTAGTCTTGTTGCTCCTAAAAGCATTCATGACGATCCATCACTGCAGCAAGAAATCCCTGAACTCACTGAAAACGAGCAGCGAATCTTACAAGCACTCCTACCTGATAACATGCTGGGAATTACTGAGATGAATCACATCACAGGTATACCAGTGGCAAGTATTCACACTGCTTTTTCTAAAATGGAACAACAGGGATTAGTGAAGAAAACAAACAAAAAAAGAGCACTTACTTTTTTTGGTCAACAGGTAGCGCAGAATATATAATCTTTTTCGCACTAAAAATCGCACGTGTGCATAATTAAAGCCATACGCTGCAGTGTGCCCGAAGGTAAGATAAAACACATGGATCTTGAGAAACTCTGGACAGATTTAATACGACAACTTAAGTCGTATCCAAACGTTAATGCATCACAAATTGATGCATTCTTTTCGCGTGTCCAAATTCAAGCCGCAAGTCCAGGCTTTATTATGTTCACCTCAGACAACAGCTTCATTAAAGATTGGATCGAAAAACACTACGTAAAAGATATCCAACGTGCACTGCAAGATTTGTATAGCATAGATTTCATTGTGCAAATTGAAGTAGATCCAACAGCAACACCTTCAGACAACATGCAGGATGTGTATATCAATGCGCAAACAAGTACCACAAACACCTCTGCATATACCGAACAGGAACCATACATTACACAAGAAGAGGCTTCCACTAAAGAACCCTCTCAAGAAGGGGTAAGCTTTACACACACAAACCCCGAAAAGATCTATGCAACTGAACAGCACTCACCCGCACGACCTCCTTTCTCAGAAAACACGCATTACACTACGCTTCACCTGTCTGAACAGGATCAACGTCGCGACCCTGTGGTCGATGGATCTCCCATACCTACATCAACATCACCTCATATCTCTTCACATAAACAGAAAGACGACCACAACGTGCACGACATGGTATTGAGATCACCAAAGGGAGAAAGCAGACTTACGTTTGACACCTTTGTAATTGGAGACTCAAATCACATGGCATATTCCATGGCAGTCGAAGTTGCTGATAGACCGGGATCATCAGTTCTTAATCCTTTGTTCATCTATGGCCGAAGTGGTGTTGGGAAAACCCACCTTCTTTGTGCGATTAAAAACTACATTAATGAGCAATACAGCGACTTCAATGTCTGCTATATCGACTCAATGGAATTGGTAAACAAGTATTCAGATGCTGCTATAGAAAAAAGTGTTGATAAACAAAGCTTTAAGAACTTTGAAAATTTCTTCCAACAGGCAGACGTCCTTTTAATTGATGACATTCAAGGTCTCCAGGGGAAACCAGGAACATTGAATGCACTGTTCAGGATATTCAATTCATTCATTCCAAAAGGAAAGCAATTCGTCTTTTCAGCAGACCGGGCGCCAAAGAACATCGATCTCGATGAGCGCTATGTATCGCGCTTTAATTCAGGAGCTACCATTGATATCCAGCCCCCCGACGACGAAACAAAACGCAACATCATTAAGAGTTTTATCTCTCAGTACAAAAACGAAGAAGGTCTTACCTTTACTATTTCGGATAACATTTTGAACTACATCATAGAAAACTCCAGCTCAAATATTCGAGAACTAAAAAGTGCTATTACTAATGTGATCTTTGCGCTAAAGATGGATAAGAGTCACGATCTATCTGAGCAACGTATGAAAGAGTTACTGGGAAATCATTTTATTGGTGGTGGTAAAAAGCGCATCACCATAGAAATCATCCAATCTGCCGTTGAAGATTTCTATGGTGTCAGTCACAAAGATCTCGTAGGTAAAAAGAAAGAACGTCGCATCGTTCATCCACGACAAGTGGCAATTTATTTATGTCGAGAACTTTCAGAAAGCACATTAAAAAACATTGGGAATGCCTTTAATCGAGACCATACGACAGTTATGCATTCCTGCGACCTTATCAACAATCAAATGCAAGAAGACAGAAATCTTCGCGAAGAGCTTGAAGCGATCCGAGAAAAAATTCGCATCGAGCAGTACTAGTATTTAGCGTTGTCAATATGTACACAACGTTGGGATAGCAGTAAGGAATTCTCAATACGCCTGTGGAAAAAGATTTCCTCACCTTATCCCTATGGATAACAGTGTTGGAATTCCACAGAATACAAATACGAAAAAACAAGCTGTAATCAGCAGAAATACCTGTTATGAACATTTCCTCATGCCTTATTACTTCTACTATTTAAATTTTAAGTAGCGAAGATAAAGAAAAAACAGGGGGAAATCTCCTAAAGCATATTTTAGGGTGTGTAGGAAACATATACATTTGGAGAAGAATCAAGCTTTCAGTTAATCAAGAGTTGAAGAGTAATTTTCTTTCAGTAATTAGTATGTCATTACACAAAGAGCAAGTATCATATCTAGGGATACAACCTATAAGGAGCAGTAATGAAATTTAGCATCAACCAAACAGAGCTTTCTAATGCTTTATCAGTTTGTGCAAAAGGATCATCAACGCGATCAACGTTATCAATTCTTGCAGGTGTCTATATCAAAGCTGAGAACGGTAGTATTACATTACAAACTTCTAATCTCGAACTTTCTATTAGAGTAGTTTGTTCTGCGTTGGTTGAAGAATCAGGAGAAACCGTTGTCCCTGCTAAATTATTCCTTGATATCGTAAAAAGCTTGCCAGATATGGCAATTCGAATTGAGGCGGATGAAACAACTGCATCGGTCTTTTGTGATTCAACATCGTTTTCATTGAAAGCACTTAACCCTCTTGATTTTCCTGCGTTTCCAGAAGTGGTACCTGAAAAAGAAGCGCAGTTTCCCTTCCCGGTGTTTTTATCTATGATTAAACGTACAGCGAAAGTGGTATCGCGTGATGAATCACGGGCAATACTAACAGGTGTTCTTATTTCGTGTGTTGGTCGCGAATTACATATGGTTGCGACAGACTCATATCGCTTAGCAGTGTGTGAAACAGAACTTGATCAGGTGTGTTCGGAAGAATTTAAGGCGGTTATTGCCGGATCATTCTTACAAGAAATAGCTGGTCTTCCCAAATCAGACGATCTTATTACCCTTGCTCTTAGCGAAAACCAGATTATTATCACCTACCAGGATACGACTTTTATTAATCGTCGTATTGAGGGGGTGTTCCCTAACTACAAACAGCTTCTTTCTGATAATTACAGCACTCGGGCAGCACTGCCTACAAATTCCCTTATTGATGCGGTGCGACGTGTTTCATTGCTCAGTAATAAAGTATCTCCTGTCCAAATCAATGTTGATAGCGAAAGCGGACGGGTTGATTTACTAGCTAATTCGCAAGATGTGGGCAAAGCCCAGGAAACAATCCTGTGTGAAGTAGAAGGTCAATCAGTCGATATTGCGTTTAATTATTCATTCTTACTTGATGGATTGAGCTCAATTGGAAGCGATGTGGTCTACCTTGATCTTTTCGGGCCAATGAAGCCAGGAATTTTGCGTGCAACCGGAGATGAAAACTTCTTGTATCTCATTATGCCGGTTCGTGTGTAGATAAAGCAGAAGTCTATGAGTCTTTTTATTAAAAAGATTGCGTGTGTTAATTTCCGCTCCTATGCCGACTTTAGTCTTGAAAATCTTGGAAACCTCACTCTTATTGTGGGTTCTAATGCTGCAGGAAAAACAAATATTCTTGAAGGGATACAGCTCACCACGGCATGTACGTCGTTTCGCCATCCGAAAGTTAGTCATCTCATACGCACTAACGAAGCAGCGGGGAGCTTTACCAGCACCTTTCAAGGGGATGGGCGAGAACTAGAAGTATCTCTTCGTCTTTCAGATGAAGGAAAAACCTACTACGTAAACAAAAAGAAGAAAGCTACGCGCTATGTGCGCGGTATTATGCCATCCGTTCTTTTTTGCCCAGATGATTTAGATCTTATGAAAGGTAATCAAAATGCAAGAAGAACCCAACTTGATCTCTTAGGTTCTCAGCTTTCGTCGAATTACAATGCATGCCGTTTGGATTACGAAAAAATCTTGCGGCAGAAAAATAGCTATCTTAAGCAGGATATGTCGCATGAGTATCTTTCAAGCGTGAATGATGTCTTAGCTACGATTGGCTCTCAGCTTTATTGCTTGCGCTCTCATGTTATTACGTCGCTGATTTCCCATATTCAGGCATATTACGAGCAACTTTCTTTAGGAAAAGAACGTATCCAAATCTCGTATGTTCCTTCGTGGGAGCGTAAAGTGCATGACTTAGAAACATATAATGACATTACGCTATACGAGCGACAAGAAGCCTATGCTTGTTTAATGGAGGCTATGGAAGCGCATCATATTCAAGAACACGAAAGTCATAGGTCGTTGTATGGACCACACTTAGATCGCATTGAGTTCTATATTAATCACAAAAATGCATCTCTTTTCGCTTCTCAGGGACAACAACGATCACTTGTTTTGAGTTACAAGATGGCAGAAGTTGCACTTATGTTCGATCAGTTGGGTCAATATCCGGTGTTGCTTCTCGATGATGTGATGAGTGAATTAGATAGTGATCGCCGTGCTGCATTTTTTTCGTTGGTTTCGAGTGGGGTACAAACATTTATAACTGCCACAAATGCTGAAGTGTTTAACCCTTCATTTTTACGCGATGCACGTATTGTAGAATTACACTCGGAACACAACCTGTACAAGTAAGGATAGCGCAGCACGAAGGTGTCGAAGAGACACTTTAGTGTAAAGATAGCTAAGCTATCAAGCGTTGTATGTCTACTAACTTAAAAGGTTTACTAAGTATGAGTACTGATTCGATAGATACTAACAACGAATATCGATCTGTCGCAGATCCACGTCGTTTAGCACATATATACAACGAAAGAAGTCAATCACTCCATCCGATTGAGCAGACCTTTTCGTCGATGATCTCTTCGATGCCAGATGAAGTAAGACAACGGGTGTTCATTAATAGACGTATTCAGCAAGTACATAATCAATTTGCACAGGTGGTCGATCCGTTTATTCTTGACCACACTAACTCAGTGTATTTATTACGTCACAAAGATGAGGAAGAACGCAACGTTTTTGATCTCGTTGTATACGTTGACAATTCCTTGTGTTCTGCAGAATTGAATGCGCAAAGAGAATTGATTCGCCTGAAATATCGGGAACTTTTTAATCTGATTATTGATGTGTTTGAAATTCGAATTTCACGCGGGGCGTATAAGGATTCCTATCCCTTTAGAGGGCGAACTGAAAATCAGCAAGACCAAAACCAAGAACGAGAGCTTAGTCCTGAAGAAATCGAAGCAATAGATAACACGGTGAGTATACTTCCTCAAGGCAAGATGAAAGACTCCTTCATACATGCGATGAAGGCTCAAAAACGTTTTAATAGTTAATATAAAAAACAAGTCAAAAACATTCATTTTCTCCTGCGAGAAGCCGCGAGAGATATGTTTAAAGGTCGAAATATTAAAAGTACCTTGCCTAATCTGATATACTGATTCTTAGAAATAGCACCTCTAAAAGCGCTGCCAGTTTTGGTTAGCGCTTTTAAATCTTTGCGAAAGAGAGGTATACGTGGTAGCGAAAAGCAACCATTACAGTGGTGAAGATATTCAGATTCTTGAAGGGCTCGAAGCCGTACGAAAACGTCCTGGTATGTATATTGGTTCGACCGGGCCACGTGGTTTACATCACTTAGTGTATGAAGTAGTTGACAATTCAGTTGACGAAGCGCTTGCAGGATATTGCGACACAATTGATATAGTAATTCATAAAGACAATTCAGTTACTGTCGTTGACAATGGTCGCGGCATTCCTATCGATAAGCATCCAAAAGAAAAAATCCCAACCGTAGAAGTCGTACTGACTATCCTTCATGCTGGCGGAAAATTCAGTGGTGAAGGATATAAAATCTCAGGTGGTCTCCATGGTGTTGGTGTATCGGTTGTTAACGCCCTTTCAACCAACGTGGTGGTTCAAGTTCGTCGTGATGGTAAAGAATATGAGATTTCTTTTGATCACGGTAAGACCAAGGAAAAACTTCACGAGATTGGGAAAAGCAAAAAAACCGGAACAACGGTCACCTTCTGGCCGGATCCGGAAATTTTCCGCGAGACAACCGAGTTCGATTACGCAACCCTTCAAGCGCGTTTTCGTGAAATGGCCTTCCTAAACAAAGGGCTCAAGATCACTCTCATTGATGAACGCGATGAGGATCGTGATGGTAATTTCCGTAAAGAAGTATTTCAAGCAACGGGCGGCTTGCAGGATTTTGTGAAGTTTCTCAACCAGGGAAAAGAAACTCTGAATAAACCCGTTTATTTTGAAGCAGAAAACGATAATGGTCTCGTTGAAGTGGCGATGCAGTGGTCTGCTTCGTATTCAACCAATTCAGTATTGGCATTTGCTAATAACATCCATACTGTTGATGGCGGTACTCATCTTGACGGATTTAAACAGGGAGTAACCCGTACAATCAATGACTACGCACGAAGCAAAGGGCTTCTCAAAGATAAAGACAGTAATCTGTCTGGAGATGATACTCGCGAAGGTCTTGCGGCTGTGGTTTCTGTTAAGTTGCGTGATCCCCAGTTTGAAGGGCAGACTAAGGGCAAGCTTGGCAATACTGAAATTCGCGGATTAGTGCAAGCTGCTGTTACGAAGGGCTTAGCGGAATATCTAGAAGAAAACCCCACGCCTGCCAAGCGTATTATTAATAAAGCTTCGCAGGCTATGAAAGCACGTGAGGCTGCTCGAAAAGCGCGTGATATGACGCGTCGTAAGGGTGTTCTTGATTCGTTTAGTTTGCCGGGAAAACTTGCGGACTGTTCTTCGAAAAATCCTGCTGAATCAGAGATTTTTATTGTTGAGGGTGACTCCGCAGGAGGTTCAGCAAAGCAAGCGCGCGATCGTAAGTATCAGGCAATTATGCCGTTGCGCGGAAAGATCTTAAACGTTGAGCGTGCTGGTCTTCATCGCTCACTTTCGTCTGATACTATTTCAAGTCTTATCACAGCAATTGGAACAAATATCGGCGAAGATTTTGATGCAGATCAGGCTCGCTATCATCGCATCATTATCATGACTGACGCTGATGTTGACGGTGCCCATATTCGTTGTCTGCTCCTGACATTTTTCTATCGTTATATGCCTGAGCTCATTACGCGAGGGTATATTTACATTGCTCAGCCGCCGCTCTATGGTCTTAAGAAAAAGGGTGGCAAAAAACTTGAATACATTTTCAATGATGCGGCACTACAGGAACGTCTTGCTAACATACCTGATCGCGACAGCATTTCTTTGCAGCGTTACAAAGGTTTAGGTGAAATGGATCCCGAGCAATTATGGGAGACGACCATGGAGCCCAGCAACCGCACCATGCTGCAAGTCAGCATTGATGATGCAGCTGAAGCGGAACGTGTCGTAAGTGAGCTTATGGGAGATCAGGTGGAACCGCGCAAAGATTTCATCCAGAAGCATGCTCATGATGTTCGCTTCCTTGACTTCTAGAAAGGACCTATTTCGTGGCTGAACATAAAGATGAAGAATTGGATATGACGGGATCGATGATCATTCCTGCTGAACTCAGCAAGGAAATGCGCACATCGTTTCTTGAATATTCCATGAGTGTTATCGTATCTCGTGCTCTTCCCGATATTCGAGATGGTCTTAAACCAGTTCATCGTCGTATTTTATACGCGATGAATGAAAGTGGTATCACTCCTAAACGTCCTCATGCCAAGTCGGCACGAACTGTTGGTGACGTTATTGGTAAGTACCATCCTCATGGTGATACCGCAGTGTATGACACGATGGTTCGTTTGGCGCAGCCCTTTTCCATGCGTGTGCCTCTGGTTGATGGTCATGGAAACTTCGGCTCTATTGACGGTGATTCTGCTGCAGCTATGCGTTATACCGAGGCGCGTTTGGATAAACCTGCCATGGAGTTGTTGCGCGACCTGGATAAAGAAACGGTTGATTTCCAACCAAACTACGATGAAAGTTTGGAAGAGCCTGTTGTTTTGCCGGCACGTTTCCCGAACTTGCTTGTTAATGGATCTTCCGGTATTGCGGTTGGCATGGCGACTAATATTCCTCCTCATAATTTAGGGGAAGCTATTGATGCCACCTGTATTATGCTCGATAACCCCGATTGCACGGTCGATGATTTGCTCGAAGTGATGCCTGGTCCTGATTTTCCAACTGGTGGCATCATTATGGGGAAAAGGGGTATTCGCGAAGCGTATGAAACCGGGCGCGGAAGCATTACTATTCGTTCAACATGTCGTGTTGAAGAAGGCAAAAACGGTAGAAAAAGTATCATCATTTCAGAGATTCCCTACCAGGTGAATCGTACAAACCTTCTGAAAAAAATTGCTGATTTGATCAGGGATAAGAAGCTTTCTGAAATTTCCAATGTACACGATGGGGCCGATCGTCATGGTATTGATATCATTATCGAGCTGAAGCAAAGTGCGATCCCTCAGGTTGTACTGAATAAGCTCTATAAGCACACGCAGCTTCAAATTGGATTTGGTTGCAATATGCTTGCGCTAGTTGATGGAGTACCACGTACGCTATCTTTAAAAGAAATGCTGCACTACTACATTCTTCATCAAGAAGAAGTGGTAGAACGCCGTACGCGCTACGATCTTACGAAGGCAGAAGCGCGCGCCCATATCTTGGAAGGCTTTGTTATTGCCTTAGATAACATTGACGAAGTTATCCAGATCATTCGCTCATCAGAAACTGATGCTGAAGCAAAAGCGACGTTAATGGAGCGCTTTTCGTTGTCTGAAAAACAAAGCGAAGCAATTCTGGAAATGAAGCTTCGTCGCTTAACTGGCTTAGAGCGTGAAAAAATTCAGCAAGAGTTGGCTGAATTGCGCGAAAAAATTGAGTACTACAAGCGTGTTTTGTCTGATAAAACTCTCGTGAAGCAGATCATCAAAGAAGAATTACTTGAGATTAAAGATAAGTATGCAACCAAGCGTCTTACCAAGATTACTGCTGAAGTCAAGGATATTGACGTTGAGGATCTTATAGCTGAAGAAGAAGTTGCTGTAACGGTGACTAAAGAGGGTTATGTCAAGCGCCTTCCTGTTGCAACGTATCGTCAGCAAAAACGTGGCGGTAAGGGCACGCAAGGTGTCAACCTGAAAGAGAGCGACTTTGTAGAGCATCTCTTTATTGCTTCGACCCATGCTTATATGTTGTTCTTCTCGTCGCTTGGAAAAGTGTATCGCCTGAAAGCATATGAGATTCCTGAGGCATCCCGCCATGCGCGCGGCACCGCAATTGTTAATTTGTTGCCCCTTGAAAAAGGAGAAACGATTGCAGCAGTAATCGCGACAAAAGATTTTCCTGAAAATGAGTACCTGATGTTTGTGACTGCATCGGGCATGGTTAAAAAGACATCGATGAAGCTCTATGATCGTACGCGTCGAGATGGGTTGATCGCTATCAATCTCAACGATGACGATGAGCTCATTTCGGTACGACGTGTGGCAGAGGGCGAAAAAGTCGTTATGGTTTCTTCTGCAGGTAAGGCAATTTTGTGGGATGAATCAGAAGTACGTGCTATGGGACGTGATACGAAAGGCGTTCGTGGTATGACCGTGAATGCTGATGCACATGTATTAGGTATGGAAATAGCACATCCAGGAATGGATCTCTTTGTTATTACCGAGCTTGGATATGGTAAGCGTACTCCTGTGATAGATTATCCAGAGCATCATCGTGGTGGGCAAGGTGTCTACACGATTAGTATGACTGCTAAAAAAGGTATGTTGGCCGCTATGAAAGTGGTTGATCCTGAAGATGAGATCATGATCATCACTGAAGAAGGTGTTGTTGTTCGTACGGCGGTTTCTGAAATTCCTCAACTGGGACGCTCAACACAAGGGGTTCACGTTATGAATATTGCCGATAAAGATAAAGTTTCTACTGTTGCAATCGCAACCAATCACGAACAGAAGCTTGAGCGAAAATCTCATACGGCAAAGACGCACGAAAACCAGATGAATTTACTTGATGAGTAACTTCATTACGGGAACATTAGATAAGCGACACACAACTCTGAGTATCCCAGGTAGATCAAGAACAGATCTGCCTGGGATATTTGTATAGGGAACGTTGCGTTAATGTGAGCAGAGAAGATTTGGTGATTTGATAAAGAAACGGGCTTTGATGCGCATCAAGATCCGTTTTAAAAAATGGCATGAGAGTCGGCTTTGTCAGTCGGTTGTTAATCTGAGAGAAAATCGTCAGGATTTAAGCGGGAAACAAAATTGTGAAATTCTTCAAGATCTTCCTGCTCAGTTGCAGAAGACAGTTTAAAGGGCAACGATGCCTTCTGGGCAACTTTATCCATCACATAAATATGAGCATTCTGTCTAATAGCAAGTGCGATGGCATCGCTTGGTCGGGCATCAATTTCGACTAAGCGTCCATGATGACGCAGTGTTAATGTCGCGTAAAACGTTGTTTCTTTAACATCAGTAATGATGACGTGATCAACGTATGCATCAAGGCTTGAAATTGCGTTGATAAATAAATCATGAGGTAATGGACGTTCAGCTTGTACGCCTCGTATTGCCATTCCGATCAGGGCAGCTTCTGGTGGGCCAATCCAAATAGGAATGCAGCGATTAATATTATCCGCGTCAGTTTCTTGCGAGCAGAGAATAACAACTGAAGGATTTTCATTTTGTGATATAACCAATGTTTGAACACGCACGGGAATCATAATTGCCTCCCTCAATAGCATGATATACTTCTAGGATAGCATGCTTACCGCACGGGGTAGAGTGAATTGCATATTTATCCGTTAGCATCAGCATAGAAACTTAAAAATTGTTTCGTATTTACTCTTGACTTGATTTGGTAAGGGTAGTAAATTGGCCTAGCGCGATTTTTCGGGCCCATAGCTCAGCTGGTTAGAGCGCACGCCTGATAAGCGTGAGGTCAGCAGTTCAAGTCTGCTTGGGCCCACCATTTATTTGCATATAAGCGCTCCACCGTGAGCCGAGTTAGCCGGTGGAGCGCTTATAGATAAAATCGCATATACGGGGCATTAGCTCAGCTGGGAGAGCGCGGGCTTTGCAAGCCTGAGGTCAGGGGTTCGATCCCCCTATGCTCCACCACTAATCCAAGGCCGAATTTATTTCGGCCTTTTATTTTTGCAAAGGAAGAGAGATTTTCATGAAGCAAGAAAATATCCGTAATGTTGCCATTATTGCTCACGTTGATCATGGAAAAACGACCCTGGTTGATCGTTTGCTCTACACCGCTGGCGTATTTCGTGAAAATCAAGAAGTGGCTGAACGCGTGCTTGATTCAAATGATCAGGAGCGTGAACGTGGTATCACCATTCTTTCAAAGAATATTTCTATTACCTATAAAGATGTAAAGATTAATGTTATTGACACGCCCGGTCATGCGGATTTTGGCGGTGAAGTGGAGCGTGTCCTTAATATGGCAGACGGTGCGCTGCTTATCGTTGATGCCTTTGAAGGTCCTATGCCTCAAACACGCTTTGTACTATCGAAGGCCTTGTCGTTGGGGCTGCGTATTGTTGTGGTTGTGAATAAAATTGATCGACCTGGTGCCCGTCCCGATGAAGTGGTCAATGAGGTGTTTGACCTTATGGTTGAACTTGAAGCATCAGACGAGCAGCTTGATTTTCCCATTATCTACACTAGCGCCATGAATGGCTATGCCCGCTATGACGCTGACGATGTCAATATGAACATGGTTCCTTTGTTGGACACGATTCTCAAAGAAATTCCTGCTCCGGATTGTGAGCCTGCTGATCCTGTTGCGTTGCAAATTTGTACGGTTGATCATTCGAGTTTCGTTGGACGTATTGGAGTAGGTCGTTTGTTTTCGGGCACTATGCACAAAAACGAGCCGGTGTTGGTCGTAAAGCACGATGGCATGCGCTACAACACCATTATTAAACAGGTGTTCATCTTTGAAGAGCTGGGCAAAAAGGAAGTTAAGGAAGCAAAAGCGGGCGATATTATTGCAGTTGTTGGTGTAGAAGATGCAGACATTGGTGATATGGTGACGAATCGTGATCATCCGGTTGTGCTTGATCCTATCGAGGTTGAAGAACCAACCATGGCAGTTGTTTTTGAAGCGTCAACTTCACCTTTAGTTGGTCGTGAAGGTGAAATCGTTCAGGCGCGCCAGCTCAAAGAGCGTCTCTTCCGTGAAGCTGAATCTAATATTTCGATGCGCATTACCGAAACTGAAGACAAATCAGGAGTTGAAGTAGCCGGACGAGGGTTACTTCATTTGTCGGTTTTGATGGAGACCATGCGTCGCGAAGGCTATGAATTTCAGGTAGGACGTCCGCGTGTCATCATCAAAAAGGATGAACAGGGTAATACATATGAACCTATCGAAGAAGCAACCGTTGATACTTCTAGCGAATATGCGGGCAAATGTATTGAAGTGTTTGGACAAGCAGGTGGCGAGATGATTGATATGCACCAGAAGGGTGAGCAAACCCATCTGGTATTCAAAATCCCTTCTCGTGGAACCATGGGCCTTCGCACAAAACTACTCAATGTATCGCGTGGTGAGATCACTATGTTTCATCACTTTAGTGAATATGGCCCCTATCGCGGTGAATTTAACGGGCGTAAAAACGGTTCTATGATTGCGATGGCAACGGAAAAGTCAGTTGCGTATGCTCTTGATTCGTTGCAGCAACGGGGACGCTTGTTTATCGGCCCAGGCGAGGACTGCTACGAAGGCATGATTGTGGGAGAATCTGCCAAAGAAGGCGATATGGTAGTAAACGTTGCTAAGGCAAAGCAACTTGGTAATCAACGCTCTTCAGGAGCCGATAAGGCAATCCAGCTTACTCCTCCGGTGACGTTTACGCTTGAGGAAGCGCTTGAGTATATTGAAGACGACGAGTTAGTTGAAATTACGCCAAAGTCTATTCGCTTGCGTAAGCGTATTCTTTCGGCAGTTGAGCGCAGAAAAGAAGCGAAAAAAGCCTAGTTCCTCAGGCATTCTAGGACAATCGTATACTGCCAGTGAACTATAGTTGCAGTTCTATGAACAAAAGCTATACATCGTGTGGTGAAGCGTGTCATGTTTGGACCACACGCAAGAGATCAGGCCATGTCCGGAAAGACACAATTATGTAGAGCTTGTGGTAAACCAGTAGTCTGAAATGGTCAAATTGTGCGAAAGAAATTCGACCATAAAGCAATGTGACACAATTAGGGCATTGTCCGAACTAAGTAGCTCTTTGTAAATGAAAGAAAGATAGGAACTGTATGAAACACGTAGGTCTTCTTCGCAAGGTATCTATCGTTGGTGTCTCCGCAGCATGTTGTTTTGCTCTTGTTGGGTGCGGTGGGACAAACTATGGATACACCGGAGGCGTTGCTGCAACAGTGAATGGTACCGAAATCGAAGAGGATACCATCACGAAGTACATTCAGGATTTTCGTACGAACTCTGATTTGACCAGCGATCAAGACTGGGCAGATTGGATGATCGAAAATTCACTTGAGCCCTCCACTGTTCGCAGTCAGGTTATTGAATACTACACTGAAATCGAGCTGCGCAAGCAGGCGTGTGAAGAGCGCGATATCACGATCGATGAATCTGATGTAGATGAACAAATCGAAAGTGTTAAATCATACTATTCAAGTGACGAGGATTGGGAAGAAGCACTGAGTTCTGCCGGCATTACTGAAGAGCAGTATCGCGAATCAATAGAAGATGGTTTGCGCGATGAGGCACTGATGGAAAGTGTCGCGGGCGATGCGGCTACGGCTGATGATGATGAAGTGCTTGAGATGCTTAACACCTACTACACCATGTTTGATGGTGCAAAGCGCTCCTCTCATATTTTGTTCTCTTCCGATGACGAAGAAACCGCTCAAGAAGTGCTTGACGAAATCAACGCAGGCACCATCACCTTTGAGGAAGCTGCCGAGCAATATTCAACCGACACTGCTTCAGCTGAAGATGGTGGTGATGTAGGTTGGGATGCAATCAACACCTTTGTCGATGCTTATACTTCGGCATTGGACGAGCTCTCAGAAGGTGAAGTTTCTGACTTGATTACGAGTGACTATGGCATCCATATTATTAAGTGTACCGATGAATTTTCCTGCGACGGTACTTCAGAATCACTTGATGAGTATCCTGATGAGTTCGTGGAATACATAGCGGAAATCGTAGAGAGTCAAAATCAGAGTGAGGCATACAGCGAGTGGTTTGAGTCCTATGAGGAACAGGCTGATATTACGATCAATGACATGCCTTCTAATGTTCCGTACAATCTTGATATGACTCAATACGAAGATGAGTCCGATGAAGAGTCGACAGATACATCAAGTGAAGAAGAAACCGATGAGTCAAGTGACACATCGAGCGAAGAAGCAACAACCGAAGAGTCGAGTGATGACGAATCGGGCGACTCAAGCGACACAGAAACATCTGAATAGCACGGAATACTTTAAAAGGGTTCAACCATATAAAATTTCAAGAGAGGTTTCTTACGTAAAATGGGCGGGAGTCGCAAGACTTCCGCTTTGTTTTCTTGCACAATAGGGGATGCAAGAAAAAGAGGATAGGCTTTTAATGCAAAGGGACAATTGGTATGAATATCCAAGCACCATATCCGCTGATTACCTTTCACAATGCTGTTGTTCGTCGTGAGGGTAAAGAAATTCTCAAGATTGATGATTTTTCTTTAGCTCAAGGCGAAAGCATGGCTCTTATCGGCCCTAATGGAGCGGGTAAATCAACGTTTATCAATCTTATTACGCGCGAAGTATTCCCTCTGTACCGTGAAGATCCACCGGTGTTATTCAAGGGCCGATCGTTAGTAACCTTGCAAGAAATAAAGCAATGCTTAGGCGTGGTGTCTACCAGCATGCAAAGTCAAATCATGGTGCATCTGCCTGTTCTTGAAGTGGTGTATGGCGGACTTTTGGGATCTTTGGGTGTTCCTCGGCAATACACTATGAATGATGAGGGAATAGAAAAAGTCAAAAAAGTTTTGTCGTTTTTAGGAATTGGTGATTTAGCGGATCGTAATGTTAAGACGCTTTCGTCCGGACAGGCACGACGCGTGTTGATTGCGCGTGCTTTAGTTCACGATCCTGAGGTGCTTGTGCTGGATGAACCAACCACGGGGCTTGATCCTGAAGGTATGTATTATGTTCGCAAAGCAATGCGAGATCTGACGCTGGTTGGCAAAGCGATCATTTTGGTTACGCACTATCCTGAAGATATTATTCCTGAAATTCAGCGGGTGCTCATGATTCGTGAGGGCACTATATTTGCAGATAAATCTAAAGAAGAAGCGCTGAGCAATGAATGTATGTCTCAACTTTTTGATGTTCCTCTAAAAATCTTGTCTCAAGATGGATATTATTCTCTTATTACTGAGTACTGAAGTAGTGTATAATGCGAACTTGTCTTGAAAAAGTGTGTTATGGAGAGATGTCCGAGTCTGGCTGAAGGAGCACGATTGGAAATCGTGTGTGCGCCAAAAGCGTACCTGGGGTTCGAATCCCCATCTCTCCGCCAGAAATACCTCGTGTATGCGGCAAGCCACAAAGGGCTCGTTTGCTTTTACCGTAAGAAGTAACAGTTCAAAACAGACAGGCTATCCGGTGGATTTGCATACATGATTGATATAGGCGTCGCAGGTAGACGCATGGATGAGACGCTCTTTCAGGAGCGTTTTCTTGAAGATGGGCACATGCGGCTCAAACAAAGCAATAGTGGAAGGATGGCAGAGCGGCTGAATGCGGCGGTCTCGAAAACCGTTTTACCGGTACTCCCGGTAACGAGGGTTCAAATCCCTCTCCTTCCGCCAGATTTTCAATCCTTCGTACCTACAATTAGATTATTTTGTGCTTTTACGAGATGCATGATTCAGATGTATATATCAGACATCATCTTGCGCAGTAAACCTTAATTTTATGTAATGCATTCTGCAATTTAATAGTATTTGTGAAAGCGAAATTAAAACAGAATTGCCGTAGTACCATGAAAACTGACTTTTTGCATCTTGTATCTATACGAATCGCAGATGCAGATTTACTATGCACACTTGCGGTGCACGCATATGTGTTATCCGCTCTTGGTAACAAGGATAGAAAGCAATATCATGGTTCAAATAGCCATTACTTGCATTGCGCTTGTTGTCTTTGTTTTTAGACTTAAGCGCATTGTAGCGAGTGAAAGTACTTCAAATATCACTCACACAAGTTCCGGGAAACAAGCTGACACTGATGCGAACTCAACGGGCAAGATAGCTTTAATTGCTTCGTTTGTGCGTTCATTACCCTTTACACGAAGATCGCTTGTGCGTTCATTGGTGTTTCTCCTAGCGCTTATCTTTTTGGCTGTATATGCAGCTGCAGGTCTTGTCGCGTTCGATGTTGTGTCCTTTGTGATTCTCGCAATCGTTCTTGTTGCCTGTGCTCTTTTGCAACTACGTATGCATTGCTTCATCGCTCGTATTGACGGAAAACTCTCGCATAACACACGATGGGCACGTCCTGTTGTGGCGTTTATTCTCTGTGTGCTCTTTGCTTTCTTAGCACTTGAGATACCTTCGAATCATGTGATTGTTTCGATGAAACCGTATTGTGTAATCATTGAGCTGGCACTGATAGCATTGGTGATGCTTGTTTTATATTTCTTATTTCAGCGTCGGGCGTATGGTCTGGTTATTGCCATTGTTGCGTTTTTGCTGTTGGGCCTTTCTGAATATTTCGTAATCACATTTAAAAATATGCCCATTATGCCAAGTGACCTCTTGGCAATTGGGACGGCAGCTGCGGTGAGTGCGAACTATGTGTATCTGCTGTCTGCGTATGCGATCTATGGCATTATGTTCGCTGCTATTGGATGTGCGCTCGCTCCGTTCGCCTCTACGCCGGCGCGGCGAATCGGCAAGGCTGAACCTCGTCGTCACCTGCGCCGTGTTCTTTCTGTTGGTATCAACCTCCTTATTGCTGTTGTTGCTGCTGCTGCACTGTATTGTGGAGTTTTCAAGATCGACTATCTTGAAGATTTGAATGTGAGCGTGGATGCCTGGCAGCCATTGCGTGCGTATTACAAGCAAGGTTTTTTGCCTTCCTTTATTGTGAACTACCAGAACATTGAGCAAGAAGAACCTGATGGCTATTCGGATGAGTATGCAGATGAGTTGCTTGCTGAATATGTAGAAGAATATGAGGAAATAGAAGCTTCAAGTGAGCGCTACCAGGCTGCGTCGAGCCAATTTGAAGAAGAACAGCCCTGCGTTATTGCGATTATGAACGAGACGTTTTCTGACCTGTCGATTTACGATGAACTCGATTCTAACTACACCGGTCCTGAGAACTTCCAAAATATCAATGACGCGCTTGTTAAAGGTAAGCTGTATGTTTCTGCCTATGGTGGTGGTACCTGTAATTCTGAGTTTGAATTTCTTACGGGTGCATCGCTTGGCTACATGGGTTCCGGTGTATACCCCTACCAGCTCTACAATCTATCTGGGGCCCAGAGTATTGTGAGCACTCTGACCGATGCAGGCTATACCGCTACGGCTATTCACCCGAATGCTGGCACCAACTGGAATCGTGACAACGTGTATGAGGCACTTGGGTTCGATGATTTTCTTACTATTGAGGATTTTGAGGGCGCTGAGACCTATCGCGATATGGTGAGTGACAGTGCTACGTACGACAAGATTTTGGATATTCTTGAATCGAGCGACGATCCTCAATTTGTGTTTGACGTTACTATGCAGAACCATTCGGGATATCTTACTGATGCGTTGCCCGACTCCATGAAAGAAGAGTATGTTGATTATAACGTAGCCAATGAGGATAGCATGGCTGAAACAAATGAGTATCTCTCACTCATTGATGAATCTGATCGAGCACTTGCTGAATTCTTGGAAGCGCTTCAGGAACTTGACCGTCCTGTGGTGGTTATCTTCTTTGGTGACCATCAGCCCAGCTTTAGCAGTGATTATAATGAGGCTCTCATGTCAGATGACGAAGGCACGATCGAATATACGCAGCGGTTATGGCAAACCGAATATATGATCTGGGCAAACTATGATGTGGCAGAAACTGATCAAACAAGCACCATCGACGACACCTCCGCGTGTTTCTTAGCGGCTCAGGCTCTCGATTTGATAGGTGCACCTTTGTCCGACTATCAGAAAGCACAGATTGCGATTCGTCAAGAAATGCCCGCAATCAATTTGATGGGTTATCAAGGTGCTGATCGTGAGTGGTATTGGCATGAGCAGAGCAGCGATTATGAGGATAGCTATTATGCACTGCAGTATATGCAATATCGCATGCTCTTCCGTAATGGTACTGATCCCTATGCGGTAGAGTATTCAACTGCTACGAATGACGTGGATCCAACAGAGATTAAGTCAATCGGTTCCACGACGACAGAGACAACAGAAGAGTAAAAACAAACGGGGTTTGAGGGATCGCATATGCGATCCCTTTTCATGGATGCAATGTGTATCAGGTTTGTTTTTGTGCACGACAAGACGTTCAGTTTTGCAATCTGTAGCGTAGTGCCACGCGCACAGCCTACCAATTAGACACTTTGCACGCGCTTTTTCTATTTTTGCAAAGGGACGTGCTACACTGCAAAACACAGTGATAGAGACGATGAAAGGATGGCCACGATGGCCGAGCGCATAATCGATCCTGAGGAGAATGCCCCTGAAGAGGATATCGATGATGTTCTAAAAACTATTATTCGTGCAGTTCTCGATGAAGCTGCTGCCAAAATGGAAAACGGAGAAGACATTATTCCCTTTACCGGCTTAGCAGTAAAGGAGAATTTGTTTATCGAAACTCATCCGGGCAATGATGTGGAGGAATGCTTTCTTGCGGCACGTCGAGAGGTCGAAGGAGCTCGCGGCGCGACAGCATATGCATTTTGCTATGACGGATATATCGAGACCGAAAACGGAATGCGCGATGCGATCATCGCGGAAGGCGGCCTTCCAGGCGAAGAGTGTGCCTATGCATTCGGATATTTCTACGATGATTCCGGCATTGATCGTGACATTGTCTATATAGGTCCTGCACCTAATTTTATGGAAAATCTGAAACTTGAACTTGATATGGAAGGTAGTCTTGATCCGGCAAGCCAGATTCTTTTTGATGGTCAAGACGAAGATACCGAAGATTCTGAAAAGTAGTCTTTTACTGAAATGCCGTGCTGTGTAGTGTGCTAAAGCGCATCTTGGTATTGAGCAGGGCGGACACAAGAGCTTCAACAAATGGGCAGGCTTTGTGCCAGCCTTGAGAGATCAATTGAGATAAGACTATCAAGCCTTCTTGTTGGATCGAGCACAGCAAGAAGGCTTTTTAGTTAAGTGGGGCGCTAATCGTACGTGTAATGAATATTAGATTCTTTTTTCTTTTATATGAGCATGAGCTTATAGGCTTTTGGTATCTGAAAGATTAAGAGGTGAAGGATAGCAGGATATTAGGTAATGTGTGAAAAACATGAGTCCATATCCGAAACGTTGCGAAAAATGAAGCTATTTGTTACCATGGATCGGCTGTTCCTGCTTCGGGTATGCCTTCAAATCCCGAAGCCGTAAGTCCAGAGGAGGTGAAGCAATGAAGGCTTATGAACTCTTGTATATCGTAGCACCGTCAATCGACGAAGAAACCCGTATTGCAGTTATGAAACGTATTGAAACCGTTCTTTCCGACAGGAATGACACGGTTGATAATGTTGACAACTGGGGAAAGCGCAAGCTTGCTTACGAGATTAATGGTTTAACTGACGGTGATTATACCCTTATCGATTTCCATGCAGAGCCTGATCATATTGCTGAGCTCGATCGTGTACTTCGCATTACTGATGCAGTTGTGCGTCACATGATTGTTGCTCGTCCTGACCGCGATTAAAGGTACTACTAGCGTATGAAATCAAAGGCGAACGGAAGCGTTTGTAGCTAAAGAGAGGTTCAAAATGAGCATCAATAGAGTTACTATCACGGGAAATCTTACACGTGATCCTGATCTTCGTTCTACATCAGGTGGTTTACCAGTACTGGGTTTTGGTGTTGCCGTCAATGATCGTCGTCGCAATCAGCAGACGGGCGAGTGGGAAGACTATCCTAATTTCATTGACTGCACGATGTTTGGTGCTCGTGCTCAGTCTATTTCACGATTCCTTTCTAAGGGAAGTAAAGTTGCCATTGAAGGAAAGCTTCGCTGGAGCCAGTGGGAGCGCGATGGGCAAAAACGGAGCAAGATCGAAGTCATTGTTGATGAAATTGAGTTTATGTCAGCTCGCAATGACGCCGCTCCTCGCAGTGATGAGCCCGTAACTCCAAGCAATATGGTTCCTGGGCAGTCGGCACCTGTGGCTGCTCCTGTGGTAGATGCCTCGGTTTACGATTCTGACATTCCGTTCTAATCATTCGAAAGAGGTTTTACATGTCTGACTATACAAAGCAGCCTCGTCGCAAGTATTGTCAGTTCTGCAAAGACCATGCAGAATATGTCGATTACAAAGACACCCAGATGCTGCGTAAATATGTAACTGACCGTGGAAAAATTAAGCCCCGCCGTGTTACGGGTGCTTGCACACAGCATCAGCGTGACATCGCAAATGCAGTAAAGCGTGCGCGTGAAATGGCATTGATGCCATATGCTGTTCCTGCAGTAAGCGGTCGCGGCGATCGTCGCAATCGCTAAAGGAGGATAAGATGAAAGTAATCCTTCTCTCTGAAGTAAAAGGCAAGGGCGGCGAAGGCGATGTGTGTGATGTTGCCCCTGGGTTTGCTAACAACTATCTTTTCCCTCAGGGGTTAGCGATACCTGCTACCAAGGGTAACCTCAAGCAGCTTGAGCAGCGTAAACATAATATTGCTGCCCGTGAAGAAAATCGTGTTGAGAGCGCAAATAAGACCAAAGAGGCTCTTGACGCTCTTACGGTTAAGGTAGAAGCCCGCGTAGGCGAAGAAGGCGTGCTCTTTGGTTCTGTCACGTCCCAGATGATCGTTGAGGCAATCAAAGAACAGGCCGACATTGAGATCGACCGTCGCCGTGTTGAAATGAGCAGTGCTATCAAAACTGCTGGCGAGCATACGGTTGCTATCTCTCTGTATCGCGATATTAAGGCTCAGGTATCTCTTCTTGTTGGTGATGCTGCAATGCTTGCAGAAGAGGAGAACGAAGAGCAGCCAAGCGAAGAGAACGAAGCTGAACAGGCAGCTGAAGAAAGCGCTGAATAAAACGTTTTTGCTACGGTGTTGTAGTATGTAGTAACACAATAATTTTGGCTAATGCCTGCGTGCATCATGCGCAGGCATTTTGTTCTCTTGTAGACTGCCTACATGAACATAACGTACGTGTATTCATGTAGGCATGGATGAGCGCAGAAAAGCAGGTGTAGGATATGGCTGATCCAGGACAAAATACTTCCGATCCCAAGGCATCCTTTCCGCAGAACATCGAAGCAGAGCAGACGGTATTAGCTGCTTGCTTGTTGTCAAATGGCGTGTTTGAAGAAGTTTCGCTCAAGCTCAAGCCTGAGAGCTTTTTCCGCCCTGCACATCGCATCATTTTTGAGACGATGCGTGACATGAATGCTCGTTCGATACCGATTGATGTTATTTCGGTATCCGATACCCTAAAAGCACAGGGGCAACTTGAAGCGGTAGGTGGTCAGTCGTATCTGCTTGAGCTGGCAGATAACACCTTTGCCTTTACCAGCTGGCAGCATCATAGCGATATTGTTGCGCGTGATGCGATGCGCCGTGAGCTTTTGCGGGCATCTGCCGAGATAACATCGCTCGCTTACGATTCCCCTGCCGATCCTAAAGAATTAGTGTCTCAAGCAGAAGCCGCCTTGTTTGATGTAACCGAGCAGACGGTCAGCTCAACATTTAAAGACATTCAAACGCTTATTATCGAAGCAAATGATGAAATTGCTGAAATGGCAAATCGTGCCGACACGATGCAAGGCGTGCCTACAGGATTTACCGATGTTGATAAGCTCTTTTGTGGCTTGCGTGGGGGAGATCTCATCATTTTGGCGGCCCGTCCTGCGGTGGGCAAAACCTCGTTTGCGATGAATCTTGCAACGAATGCTGCAAAACTGGGATCTGCCGTTGCGCTGTTTAGTTTGGAAATGTCTTCGGTTCAAATTACCCAGCGTATTCTGGCGGCAGAGGCGGGTATGAATTTGTCCCGCATGCGTGGCGGCATGCTCCAGGACAGTGACTGGAGTGAATTGGTTCGCGTGTCAAGCGAGCTTTCCCAATACGAATTTTACGTCGACGATTCGCCTTCGCTTTCCATTGTTGAGCTGCGCACCAAAGCACGTCGAATGATGCGCAACAGAAAACAAGGCATCATTATCGTCGACTATCTCCAGCTCATGCAGCCCGTTGTTCCTCATCCCAATAACCGCGCTGTTGAAGTTGCAGAAATCTCTCGAGGGCTTAAAGTGCTGGCGAAAGAGCTTAACGTGCCCGTTTTGGCGCTCTCTCAGCTTTCACGTGGCGTTGAATCGCGTACCGATAAACGACCAATGTTGTCAGACTTGCGCGAATCGGGTTCTATCGAACAAGATGCTGACATCGTTATGTTTTTAGACAGGAGCACGTCAGAGACAGAAGCAGAGTCTGATCGTCGCCCGGATTGGGGTGTGGCCGAACTGATTGTGGCGAAGCACCGTAACGGCCCAACGCGTGATATTCCCTTGACGTTTATTCCTGAATTTACGAAGTTTACCAATCACTTTGATGATTCTAACTATTGACGGGGTTCATTGACGCTACACTCAATCCATGGAAACGGTGACATTCATACATGCAGCGGATCTTCATCTGGGCGCGCCTTTCAAGGGCCTCAGAGCTGTTGCGCCTGAGTGGGAAGATAGCTTGTTGCACGCGATTCCTAGAGCGTTTCGCAAGCTCATTGATTATGCGTTGCAAGAGCGCGTGGATTTTGTGGTGTTCGCGGGGGACGTGTTTGACAACGCGCATCCGTCCTATGCAGATTTTTCTTTGTTTGTATCGGGTCTTGAACAACTCAACCAAGCACATATCCCGGTGTATTTAGTCACCGGCAATCATGACCCCTATATTTCTTGGGATTCGTCTTTTGCGCTGTTGCCCGAAAACACACGGGTGATTGGCATTGACAAGCCCGAGTTTTGCTGTTTTGAGCGCGACGGCAAACCGTGTGCTTTGATAGGTGGGCGCAGCTACTATACGCAGTCATGGCCGGTCGATGAAGATATTTCTAATGGGATTTCTCGTCAGGATGCCGAGCAGGCGTTAGGGCTGAGTGCTCCTTTTATGGTTGGTGTTATTCATACCGGACTTGATGTGGATCCCACCCGATCGCCTGTTGCGCCAAAAACGCTGTTTGGGCGCGATGTCGATTACTGGGCGTGCGGACACATTCATCAGCCACGTGTACTTCCTTCCAAAGACAACCCTCGGGTGGTTTTTTCAGGCGCTCCGCAAGGGCGCGATATAAAAGAAGAAGGAGAGCATGGGATTTTTAAAGTCACCTTGCGCGAAGGGGCTTCTTCTCAGCTCGAATTTTTGCCGACAGCAAGCATTGCATGGCAGAGGTTCAATCTTGATATTTCAGAGTGCAGCACGATTGCCGACGTGCAGCAGCTCATTGTCAATAAAGAGTTTGCACTCAATGCTCAAACGCGTTGTCCGCGCATGATGTTTCGCATAGCGCTGACAGGAAAAAGCAGTTTACATGCTGATCTGACCGAACAGGTGCTCGAGGACATGCGCGGCATACTCAACGATGGATATCCATTCTTCTTTGTGGATGCGTTAGTCAACAAGACCAGCTCCCTTGTCGATCGCGAGGTACTGAAAGGAGAAGGGCTCTTCCCTGCTGTATATCTCGATACGCTTGATGCGTATCGCGTCCATAAAGATAAGGTATTAATAGATTTAGAGAAACAGTTTTATCAACGAGATCTTTCGCTGCCCAGCGCTCTTGAGCGGCAGTTTTTTGGTTTGTGTGATGAAGCAGAAACGCTAGTTTTGGATTTGCTTGGGCAGGATGATAGGATGATGTCTGATGACAAACAAGAGAGCTTCATCAAATCAAGGATTCTATCTTGAGCATATCAAGCTCACCAGTTTTGGTCGCTACGCCAATATGATTGTCGGTCCCTTTGGGCCAGGTATAAATGTGGTGTATGGCCCTAATGAAACCGGAAAAACTACCCTCAACGAGCTGGTCAAAGGGGTATTGTTTGGATGGCCTTCAGCGCGTGGAGAAACCAATCCCTATCGCCCTGAAAACTCCGACCGGGTAGGCAGCCTCTTTTTCAAAAACACACAAACGGGAGATGTGGTGGAGCTTAACCGGATCAAAAACACTGATGAGCTGCAAGCCCCGTCGCCTCTGCTGACTAATATTGATAAAGAAACGTATGAAACCATGTTTTCGCTCACCAGCGATGAGCTGTTGCGTCTTGATAGGCACAGCGATATTACTGCTCGTTTACTGACGGCGGGGTCGGGTACATCAGCTTCGCCGGCACATGCCCTAGATGCGATAAAAGAGCAGATCAAAGTGGTGACCTCGCGTTCGGCACAAAACAAGCAGGCTATTAAAGCCTTACGTAGCGAGCAAACTGTTGTACGTGAACAGTTGCACAATGCTCGACAAGAGGCCGACGAATTATGTGATCAGGAAAGCGTGTTGGATTCGCTCTATCCAAGACGAGAAACGCTGCAACAAACACAAGAGCGGCTCAATGCTGAAATTGATCAGCTAAGCAAAATGGAAGCTCAGCTTGATACGCTGGATGCCTCCCTTGTTGCACTCGAAAATGAACTCAAAGATGGTGTCCTGTTAGATGAGGCCGATAGCGATGTTCCAAAACCTGAAGACGATATTGCGTCTGTCGCGAAGCTTACGCAAGCAGAGGAATATTGCTTACGCGATAGTCTGGATACTTTCGATGTGCAAAGTGCAAAGCTCGAGCATGCGGTTGATAATGCGCGATCAGCAGCAACTGCGTCGCGTGCTGAATTCGAGCTTCACGTAGAAGATGGGCATCTGCAACAGCAGTATGAGCATTCACGCAAGCAGCGCTGGATACGTTTTGGGGCGGCGCTTGTTATTGCGCTGCTTTTGGCGTTTATCGGTGTGGGGCTCTTGCTTTGGTCTGACACAGGATCGTCAGCTAGTACGGTGTCTGTACCCAGCCCCTCGTATTCTATGATGGGCGTTGGTCTTATTGTGGTGGGGTGCATTCTTGTCTTTGTCGGTGTGGCTACCAGCATTCGTCCCTCGCGTACTGAAGAGCAGTGGGAAGAAGAGCGGGCGAAAAAAGAATGGGTCATGCAGCAAGATCGAAAAACTCTTGAAGTGTGTGAACAGGAAGCGCGTGAGTATAACGTGTCTATCAAAACGTATTTAGACGAGCACGGCCTGAGTGCGGCGCAGGGTTCGACCAAACGCGCACGATGGCTACTCGACAAAGTGCGCGAATATCGTGGGGCGTGTGAGGTGGCAGATCAAGCACACCAATCGCGCGCGTTGCGTTTTTCTGCGCTCAGACAAGACTTAGAACAAGCAAAAGAACAACGTAGAAGTCTCTGTCTTCAACAGGGTTTTCCAGAGGATGCCACAGGAGAAGAGGTACGGCGTTGTAAACATAGAAAAATCGAAGAGCGTTCCGAGACAGCGCAGGAGCTCAATGAGACTGAGCGCCAAATTGGTGAAATCAGCGAACGCTTGTCTGCTGCGCGCAAAACCACGAATTTTGATGAGCTCAAAATGCGCAGCGAATCGATAGAAACACGCCTTTCAGACAGCTATCGAAAACTTGCTGTGTTGTTGCTTGCGCAGCAGTCGCTTGAAGATGCTATTGCGCAGTGGGAAAAGAAAAGCCAGCCTGAAGTATATCGCTGCGCATCACGCCTGTTTTCCCAGATGACCAATGGATCGTGGCAGACGGTTTGTATGAACGCTGAAGGTGATATTGAAGTGGTCGATGCTATTAAAACCACTCGTCTGCCTCATCTACTGTCTTTGGGAACGCGCCAGCAGCTGTATCTGAGCTTGCGCATTGCGCTTCTTATGACAGCAGAAAACGTGGGGCGCGGACTGCCTATCATGTGTGATGACATCTTGGTCAACTTTGACCCCGCCAGGCGTGAACAGGCTGTGAAAGCGTTGATAGAACTTGCACGCAAACGTCAGGTAATTCTATTTACCTGTCATCCAGATGTTGCTTCTCTCGTGTGCAATAGTGATTCAAATAGCAAACTCCTTGAACTGTAGTATCATTCCAATGTTGAGGCGTTAGTCACTGAAACGTCAGTGACCATTATCGAAAGGATCTTTTATGCCAAGCACCGTTCTCCTTGGGGCTCAGTGGGGCGACGAGGGAAAAGGCAAAATTACTGATCTGATTTCAAGTGATTATGACTATGTTGTACGATTCCAAGGTGGAAATAATGCGGGTCATACAGTAATCCATGGCGATACGAAGCTCGCGTTACATCTTATCCCTTCGGGTGTGATGTATGATCACATCACACCGGTCATTGGCAACGGGTGCGTTATTGATCCACGGGTGCTTGTCGAAGAAATGAAAATGCTCGAAGAGTCGGGCTTTCCTTGTGATCGATTGCGTATTTCATGTGACGCGCACATTATTATGCCGTATCACATTGATCTTGACGGAGCATCGGAGCGTCATCTGGGCAAGCACAAGATTGGTACGACAAATCGTGGAATTGGTCCAGCCTACGAAGATAAGTTTGCCCGTTCGGGCATTCGCGTGCAGGATTTGCTTGATGAAAAAATCTTTCGCGAAAAGCTCGAAGCTGCTCTGGCGATCAAGAATCAAGTTCTTACCAAGATTTATGGTCTTGAGCCGTACACGGTTGATCAGATTTGTGAGCAGTATTTGCCCTATGCCGAAATTATGCGCAAACACATGGCAGAGACCACGCAGCTCCTCAATGCAGAATTGCGCGCAGGCAAAAATGTTCTGTTCGAAGGTGCTCAGGGTACCATGCTCGATATTGACCACGGCACCTATCCGTTCGTGACGTCCTCTTCGTGTTGTGCAGGCGGTGCACCGACCGGTTCGGGCGTTGGCCCTAAGGCTATTGACAAGGTGCTCGGTGTAGCAAAGGCCTACATTACGCGCGTAGGTTCTGGCCCCTTTCCCACCGAACTTCACGATGAGATAGGCGATCGTCTGTGCAAAGTGGGTGGTGAGATAGGTGTTACTACTGGACGCAAGCGCCGCTGCGGATGGTTCGATGCCATTCAGGCACGCTATGCGGTAGAGGTCAACTCAATGACCGATATGGCTTTGACAAAACTTGATGTATTGTCATGTGTTCCCACAATTAAAGTGTGTGTTGGATATAAGGCCGATGGTGTTCACTATGACTATTTCCCCATGCAGCACTCGGTGATCTATCCTAAAAACGTAACACCAATGTATGAAGAGCTGCCCGGCTGGGAAGGCATTGATATTTCTGGCTGTAAGAAATACGAAGATCTTCCTGCTAATGCTCAGCGCTATGTTGAGTACCTTGAAGAAGTAACCGGTGCTCATGTCTCGATGATTGCTGTGGGGCCTGAGCGTAATCAGACGATTCTCAACGGCTGGGAAAGCCGTTAAGGCTTGATGAAAATGAGATAAGACAACGCATACAAACAACACCTCCACAGAATCTGCTGTGGAGGTGTTTTACCTTGGTACTGAGGGAAAGGGAGAAAGGTGAATATCCTTGTTCTTGGTGGAGGCGGTCGCGAGCACGCCATTGCGTGGGCTCTTGCTCGGTCTCCAAAATGTCACGACCTATATGTTGCTCCCGGTAATGGAGGAACTGCTTCAATTGCGCACAACATCAAAAACCTTGATATCAATCAGGGCGAAGCAATTCTTTCGTTTGTGCGTGATCACGCAATCGGCCTGGTGGTTATTGGTCCAGAGGCTCCTCTGGTTGCAGGCGTTGCCGATGTATTGCGTGATGGTGGCGTCAAGGTGTTTGGCCCTAATGCGCAGGGTGCACAGCTCGAAGGCTCCAAAACCTATTCCAAGCAGTTTATGGAAGCGCACGGTATTCCAACCGCGCGCTATCAAAGTTTTACTGACGCAGATCAGGCGCGTGCCTATTGTGAAGAACTCGGTGCTCCTCTTGTGGTGAAGGCTGATGGCCTGGCTGCAGGCAAGGGTGTTATTGTTGCCGAAACCTTGGGCACTGCACTCGATGCAGTTGATAGCTGCTTTGAGGGCACGTTCGGTGAAGCGGGCAACCGAGTGGTTGTCGAAGAGATGCTCAAAGGTCCGGAATGTTCTCTCTTGGCGTTTGTGAGTGGAGGCAAGGCGTTTTGTATGACGCCCGCGCAAGATCACAAGCGTGCCTATGATGGTGATCTTGGTCCTAACACGGGCGGTATGGGCGTATATTCCCCCGTGCCTATCGTTCGCGATGATGAAATGGACGCGATGGTTTCAGTTATGGAAACAGCGGCGCGTGCGACAGCAGAAGAACCTTTCGTCCATGACTATCGCGGCTGCCTGTATGGTGGCTTTATGCTGACCGAACAAGGGCCTAAGGTGCTCGAGTTCAATGCACGTTTCGGTGATCCTGAAACACAGGTGGTGCTTCCTCGCCTTGAAGGTGATTTGGTTGATATTATGCTGGCTGTTGCCGAAGGAAGACCTGATGATATTACGCTTTCGTGGTCGAACAAGTGGGCTGTGAGCGTAGTGTTGGCAAGTGGTGGATACCCAGGATCATACGAAAAAGGAAAGGTCATTCTTGGCGTATCGGAAGCTGAACAGCTTGACGACGTGATTGTATTTCATGCAGGAACTGATTTGAACAACGACGGTGAGCTCATCACAGCAGGAGGGCGCGTGCTTAATGTGGTGGCATTGGGTAATTCTTTTGAAGAAGCGCGCAATCGTGCGTATGAGGCATGCAATCTGATTAAGTTTGAGGGCATGGAATTTCGCACTGATATTGGCAAACGAGCCTTACAGGGTCGTTCTGCATGGGATGTCGAACAATAAGGATGTGTTTTCATGTGACTGTTCCCCACATGACAAAGCGTACTAACTGAGCAGAGGGATACTCAGCCAGGATAGTGAGTAGTAAGTCGACCGAACCGCGCGATGCGTCGCAGTTCGGTCGACTCCTTGTATTAAGCAACGATGTGCTTGGTACAAGAAAACCGTACGGTGGAGCCACGGTGGTTCTGAGACATCTTGATTGCATGGCTTCGTTTCTTATATGGGCGTGACGTAGCCCACAGCAGGAGCAGTGTGCGTCATAAGGTGTACAAATTCTTGTGTGTATGTTTTCAAGTATTCTTTTAATCCACGTTAAACACAGCCTCATTTCTTCTGTTGCATTTTACAAATGTTACGGGCAGTTCAGGTTTGATCTGCGTTTCTTAAACCTGTTTTAGATCTCTCTCCAAGGCATTTCGCGCGTATTTTTCCTTCGCTATAGTTGCTCCTGTCTTTTCGACAAGAGAAAAAGAAAGGAAGAGTGCAAACAATATGGAACGTGTATCTACCGTAAAACGCACCCTTGCGCTCCTGCTTATTGCGGTGCTTGCGCTTGGAACTGTACTGCTTGCAACGGGTTGCTCATCTGAGTCTGATAGCAGTAGCAGCGGTGAACCCTTGACAGTGGTATTTTTGCCTGACAATTCTTCGAGTGATATGGAAGCTTCGCGTGATGCGCTTGCTGAAATTATCGAGGAGGCTACTGGACGCGACGTAGAAATTATGACTACGACCGATTACAACGTTGCTATTGAGGCAATTGTTTCTGGAGAAGCCCAGATTGGTTACTTTGGAGCTGAAGGATACGTAGAGGCGAATGAAAAGAATGATGCTGTGCAGTGCGCGTTTACTGCCAGTGATGAGAATGGCACGCTTGATGAAGCCTGCTACTACAGCCGCATCTGTGTAAAAGCCGAAAATGCTGATGAATATGCAGATGGGGATTCCTATTCTATCGACAACATTGAGGGCAAGAGCTTTTCATTCGTTTCCGCAACGTCGACTTCTGGTTTTGCTGTTCCTGCAAGCGAAATAGTTTCTTGCTTCGATCTGGATTCTACTGACGATTTGCTTGAGGATGGCACGTTCTTCAGCTCAGTTATGTTTGGCGATTCCCACCAGGGTTCAGCGGTTAATTTACTTTCCGGTAATGCAGATGTAGCCGCTTTTGACGATATTGATGTAGACATGTATTTCGATTTAGTTTCTGGTGAGGCAAATGAGATTGGTGCCGTCTATCAAGTAAAGGACGATACGGATGCTCCGTTTGATTCAGTGCGGGGCGAACAGTTTACCATTATTGGCTCAACTCCTGTTCTGAATGGTCCTTTCTGCTACAACACTGACGAGCTGACTGAAGAGGAATGCGAGGCGATTACCGAGGCCATGTGCTCTGAAGAAACTGCAAACAATAGCGCAATCTTCTATAACCCAGATGATGAAGACGCTTCTGGTTTGGTAGAAAAAACGTCTGATCAAACCTGCTTCGTTGAAGTAGAAGATTCCTGGTATGACCCCATTCGTGATTTGGACTAGGTAGTTACAAGTGCTGTGTGATCCGCCAGACATCCGGCGGATCCACTTTTTTGAACACGTAACAATATGGAGAGGAATTATGGCTGGTTCAGACCTGTTAGTTATTGATGATTTGTCCAAAAGCTATAACGGAAAAACCAAAGCGTTGAGTGGTGTGAGTGTGATAGTAGAACGTGGTGAATTTGTAAGCGTTATTGGATGTTCGGGAGCTGGTAAATCAACCTTTTTGCGTTGCATCAATCGTTTGATTGATCCTACGGAAGGCACGATTGTCTTTAATGGCGAAGATGTTACAGCAATGTCTAAGCGCCAGCTGCGCAACGTTCGTCGTCGCATAAGCATGATTTTTCAGCATTATAACTTGGTGCATCGCGCGAGTGCGATCGAGAATGTACTGCAGGGGCGTCTTGGGTATAAGCCGAGTCTTGCTGGCGCGCTTGGTCTGTATAGCGAAGAAGAAAAAATGGAAGCCTTTGATGTCTTGTCAAAGGTGGGGCTCGCAGAATGTGCGTACAAACGTGCTGATCAACTTTCAGGTGGACAAAAGCAGCGAGTTGGCATTGCGCGTGCGTTGGTTCAAGATCCGCTTTTGATGCTATGTGACGAGCCTATTGCGAGTTTAGATCCGCGCTCTTCCCGGGTTGTTATGGAACAGCTTCGTTGGGCGTGCGATGAGCTAGGCATTGCCTGTTTGGTCAATCTGCATCAGGTAGACTACGCGGTGGAGTTTTCTGATCGCATTATTGGTCTGCGCAAAGGCGAGTTGGTCTTTGACGGTACGCCGGATGAGCTGGATGCAAAAGTTATTTCTTACATCTATGGCACGCCGTATGTGCGCGAGCATGCTACCGGTGTTGAGGCGGGAGAAATGGTCAACCATGCTCCTGATCGATCTGGCATCGTTGGGCATACTACTTCTACTTCTTGGGCTAGAAATCAGAGTATGTCCGAACAATACCTTACCGAGAACGCACGTAAGGCCGTTTCTTCTACCACAGCTCATTCTTTGAGTAATAAGCAAGAAGAGCAGACAAAAGATGTCTATACGGGAGCTGCCTTATGAGTCTTTTTTCTCTGCTTAGTCGCAAGGTGGCTGATGGTTCTGCTGTGAATGAGCTTGATGATCCCAGTAGGGTGATCCATCCCATTTCGACTGAAGGCAAAAAGTTTTTTCATACGCGCAGCTTATGTATCGTAGCGTGTGTCGTGGGCTTTGTTGCCATTAACGCACTTTCAGGCGCAGTTGTTGATTTCGATTTTGTTTCGGCAATAGTAGATTTTCCTTCTGCGGTGGTCTGGATGGCAAGTAATTTTGTGCCCAGTGCAGAGTCGCTTGATAAAATGCCTCAAATTATCAGCTCATTGTTCTCCACGGTGCTCAGTGCGGTTGCTTCAAGCGTGATGGGCGGTATGTGTGCCTATGTCTTAGCCGTATTCGGATCTCGCTCGGTGGGCGTTGGTGGTGTTGTGCCAATTGTGGTACGCGGCATCGCCTCTTTGTTTCGCAATATCCCTGCGGTCGCGTGGGCGTTCATTTTGCTGTTTTCGTTTAACCAAAGTGAATTCACGGGGTTCTTGGTGTTGTTTTTAGGAAGCTTCGGCTATTTGACCAGGTGCTTTTTAGAAACTATTGACGAAATTAGCATGGGCGTGGTTGAAGCGGTGCGCGCAACAGGTGCCAGTTATCTACAGATCGTGACACAGGTGGTGATCTCTCTTTCCATCACATCGGTTGTGAGTTGGTTGCTCTACATGGTGGAAACCAATATTCGCGATGCTACCTTGGTGGGCATTTTGACCGGTACGGGTATCGGTTTTGTTTTCAATTACTACTACAAGAGCTTTGACTATGACATAGCAGCACTCATTATTTTGTGCATCGTTGTAGTGGTCATCGTTTGTGAGGCAACATCGAACTACGTCAGGAGGCAAATCATATGAGCGCTTCAACACGTACGGTTGCTTCGGTGCAGCATGTGCAGACGCCATCGTTTCCCGACGACGAGACGTTGGGTATTGCGCGTACGCGATCAGGCAGGATCAAGACGCGTCGTGCCGATAAATCCAACATCGTTTTAGGCATCACGCTTGGCGTGCTTGTGGTGGTTACGGTATTCACGTTTGTCATTATGGACTACGGAAAGATTCCCCTTGCTGAAGCAGCTGTTGATGCATTGCAAGATTTTGCCATGATGCTCACGCAGCCGTGGCTGACAAACCACTTTACTTTGCAAGATGTCATTGTCGGCACGTTTGAATCACTTGCACTTGCTGCTCTTACCACGTTTATCGGTGCGGTGATTGCCTTCTTGTTTGGGTTGTTTGCTGCGATGAATCTGTCAAATAAGGTGATTTCAAACATAATCAAAGCCTTCATGTCATTTTTTCGCGCGGTGCCAACGATTCTGTGGGTGCTCATTTTTACGGTAGCCCTGGGGTTAGGTCCCGAGGCTGCAGTGACAGGGTTGCTCTTTCATAGCGTTGCCTATTTGGTCAAGGCCTACTCGGAGAGCTTTGAGGAAGTAGATCCCGGGGTTATTGAAGCGTTGCGTGCATCGGGCGCATCGTGGTGGCAGGTGGTGTTTTCGGCCGTCGTGCCGGAAAAAATTAACGAGATGCTTTCTTGGACCTTTATCCGCTTTGAGATCAACTTCGTTAATGCGGTAGCGGTTGGCGCAGTTGCTGGTGCTGGAGGCGTGGGCTATCAGCTGTTTTTGGCAGGCAGCTTCTATCTCAGCATTCATGAAGTCGGTGTCATTGTCTATTTCTGTCTAGCGGTTGCGATTGTTCTCGAAATCATTGCGACAAAACTGCGCAAGCGTTTCATTGTTCAAAACTAGGAGAAAAGGATGAAAAGACAAGCACGTACACGCATCTTGGTGGAAGGGGATCGCTCGGTTCTCGATCGTCTTGCGCGAGAAGCTGAACAAGTGTATGACATTTCCCTTGTGAAAGAACCGGTGGAAGAATTGGTCATGCTCAAGGTGCGCGAGAGCGCAAAACGCTCTCAATTTTATATGGGTGAGGCGCTTATGACCTCATGTGTGGTGCGCATTGGCACTACGTATGGCTACGGCCTAGTGCTGGGCGAAGATCACGATAAGGCATTTGATCTGGCAGTTGTCGATGCTACCTATTCGCATGATGCCCCAGGTTGTGTTGCGAGGGGCTGGAACGAGGTGCTTGTGCAATCAGGTGAAGCGCTTGCCGCCCAAAAACGTTTTCGCAACGAAGCAGTATTGAGAACACAAGTAGATTTTTCGACTATGGAAGTGTGATTATGATCTCAAACACGAGAGAAATACAAGCCCTCCAACAGGCCTTTCGAAACACTATGAATTCGTTTGCGCAGCCGGGGCTGCTTGGTGAAGTGCATCCGGTGCGCGATGAGGGAGAACAAGCAGAGTGTCCTTTGCCTGCGTGCTTTGAATTGGTGGTGCGCACTTTAGTTGATCAGGCTGTCACGTTTGCAGTATCGGGAGCACGTGGAGCCGACATAGAGCAATGGGTGGCCTTGCAAACTCATTCTCATCCCACCGACGTAGAACAGGCTGATTTTATTTTGTTGCCTGACGTGGCACATTCCTTTGTATGCCGTGACGCCTTGCTCAAGGCCTATAAAGGGAGCCTTATTACACCAGAAAAAGGAGCAACGATTCTTCTGTTGTGCGGTTCTCTTGCTGGAGAGCGAATTCCGGGTGCCGAGGGGCAAGCAGTCAACCCGGGTGACAAGACGTATCGCGTCAAGGTGTCGGGTCCTGGTATTCAGGGTACGCATGTATTTTATGTTGACCGCACTGACTGGATTGAAGCACGATGTGAGCGTGGAGATGAATATCCCTGCGGGATTGATCTGATTTTGATAGACAAGGACGGTCACGTCGTTGCTATTCCTCGTACAACCAAGATTCTTTCGGTTGAAAAGGAGGGTGCTGCATGGGATATGTAGCAGTGCGCGGTGGTGGTCGTGCCATCGAAGAAAGCCTGAAATTACTTGAGTACAATCGTATAGCGCTCGGAGAAAGCGCGAGCATTGATGAAATAGTGGCAACCTTTCCTGACTTGATTGAACAGGTGATGGGAGAGGCATCGCTGTATGCGCCGCGTTTGGCTGCCGTTGCTCTGAAACAGGCGCAGGGATCCCCTGAAGAAGCGGTGTTTTTGCTGCGCGCGTTTCGCTCGACTCTCGAGCGGCCTTATGTGTCGCGTGTGATTGATTGTGGAACTATGCAGGTGCAACGTCGTATTTCAGCGGCGTTTAAGGATGTGCCGGGCGGTCAGCTGCTTGGTGCCACGCGTGACTATTCTCATCGTCTTATCCATTTTGAGCTGGAAGATGAAACTTCAGATGATCGAAATCGCATCAAGCAAACTTTTGAAGAGGAATTACAGGCAATGTTGGGTCAGGCGGATGAGGAAGCTCTTGTGTCATTGGATAATTTGCCCAAGGTCATGTCGTATTTGCGCAGTGAAGGATTGACTTCTGCCTACGAAGATGACGATACCGAACCGGTTGATGTCACCATGGAGCCGCTGACGTTTCCTGCTCCGCGCTCTGTTCGGCTGCAAACGCTTGCACGTGGCATGACGCAGGGTGTTACGACGCTTGGATACGCGGCAATTCGTGGCTTTGGATCTGCGCATCCAACGGTAGGAGAATTGCGTGCTGGTTTTGTTGAGGTGCTGGTTGATAATCCTCTTTCTGAAAACCCTACTGAAGAAGACGCTCACTATTTGGGCTCCATTCCGGTTACTGAAGTTGAAAGCATCTTTTCGGTTGATTCTACCGAAGGGGGTGTGGCGCATCTGTCCTTTGATGTGGGCTATGGGCTGGTCATGGGACATTTGGAAACCAAAGCGATTGCCATGAGCGTTCTCGATTTCTGTCTTGATCAGGGTGATGCATCTTATCCCACGCAAGACGAAGAGTTTGTCTTATATCACGTGGATGGTGTGGAAGCGACAGGATTCGTATCGCACTTGAAATTGCCTCACTACGTCACCTTCCAATCAACGCTGTCCAGTGTTCGTTCTACCGTTGAAGAAGAAAAGGAGTGACGACCATGCGACAGCTCTACCATTTCGCCTTCTTCGACGAGGCTTCAAAGCGTGAAATTCGTCGCGCAATACTCAAGGGCATTGCTATTCCCGGACATCAGATTCCTTTTGCATCGCGTGAGATGCCGATTGGTCGTGGTTGGGGTACAGGTGGTTTGCAGGTAACGCTTTCGCTTATCGGCAAAGACGATGTGCTCAAAGTAATCGATCAAGGTGCAGACGATAGCGTCAATGCTGTCAATATTAAGAAACTCATCGTGGAAACTACTGATGTTGAGGTTGTGGAGGACAGCAAAAAAGCGACCATCATCCAGTCACGCCACCGTATTCCTGAAGACTCCCTGAATGCTGAACAGGTGTTGGTGCTTCAAGTTCCCACACCAGAGCCATTGCGTCATTTCGAGCCAAGCGAGGCAAAAACGTTGGTGCTACATGCGGAAGCCGACTACACCGGTGCGTGGCTAGAACTCTTTGATCAGATCATTCGCTATGGCCACACTACGACTAATGCTGATCATGCCTGTTTGGTGGAAGATCGCTACGTGATGGCTCCCTCGCCTATTCCACGATTTGACACGATGAAGCTTCATCAGAGCAAAAACCTCACCTTGTTGGGTGCGGGTCGTGAAAAGAAGATTTATGCCGTGCCTCCGTATACCAATGTGAAGCCTCTTGATTTTGAAGACTATCCGTTCTCGGTCGAAAACTTTGAAGGTAAACAGTGCCGTCTGTGTGGGGCTAACAATGTGTATCTGGATGAACTGATCGATGAAGAAACAGGCAAGACGTACTACCAGTGCAACGATACCGCATTTTGTCATGCGCGTTGTGCCGAACAGACTGCAGCAGTTGCAGCTTCGTCTTTGTGGTCATCGACGAAGCATGCTACGCACGGCATACACAGCGATCAGAAAGGTGGCAACTAATGGTCATTCCAAACATGGAGCAAAATCCTTGTTTGTCTGTTTCGCATGTGTCGAAGCGATTTGGACAAGGGTGCGAGTACTGTCTTTCGTCTGATGCACAGCTTGAGCGCAATATTTGTCCTTATTGTCATACGGTGCATGCGGTCCGTGATGTGAGCATGAACCTCTACCCAGGTGAAATCGTGGGCATTGTAGGTGAATCGGGAAGTGGCAAATCAACGTTTATGCAATGCTTGTATTTCGACCAAGAAGCAACCGAAGGTGATGTGCGCGTGCTTCCTTTTGACGGGGGCAAGCATAATCTCTTAGCACTTTCATCGCAGCACAAGCGTATGGTGCGCAATACCGTTTTAGGCATGGTCTACCAGAACCCTTACTTAGGATTGCGCATGGATTTTTCTTCGATGTCCAATATCGCTGAACAAATGATCGCAGCGGGAAATCGTACGGTTGAGTGTATGCGTGCGCGTGGCAATCAGCTGCTTGAAAAGGTAAATATTCCGCTCAATCGCGCTGGAGAGCCTCCCAAGAATTTTTCAGGTGGCATGCAGCAGCGTGTTCAGATTGCCAAGGCGCTTTCGAACAATCCACCTATTTTGCTGCTTGACGAAGTAACCACAGGTCTTGACCTTTCTGTCCAGGCAAGTGTGATGGATCTCATTTTGCAAATTAAGCGCGACTTTGGTGTGAGCATGTTGGTAGTAAGTCACGACCTTGGGGTTATTCGCATGCTTGCTGATCGCACGTTTGTGATGCTCAACGGTCAGGTTATTGAGTCAGGTTTAACCGATCAGATATTAGAAGATCCGCAGCATGCCTATACCCAACAGCTGGTGTATTCGCTTTTGTAATGTTGCGTCATTGTAGTGATGCTCAATCGGGCTTTCAGAGCACTTGCCTGCTTGGCGGATGGCGTGCCGTTTTTGGTGGGGTTGTCAGGCAGCTTGCTGTGTTTATGAAGCCTATGTTGATCATCATAACGTACAAGGAGATTTTTGATGGAAGCAAATTCTTTGATTATTCGTGGCGGCAATGTCGTAACCGAAACGGACATTTTGCCTAATTATGATATTGCTATCAAACAGGGAACAATTGTTGCTATTTCGCCCACACTTGCCAATGCGCGCTCTCGTGATGCAGAGCCGAGTGATGGTATTGAAAATCCAGGTTTAGCGATTGACGTGGCAACGGGATTGCCGATTGTTGATGCACGTGGCGCCTATGTGGTTCCTGGCATGGTTGACATTCATTCGGATTACATCGAATCAGTTGCCTCTCCGCGACCTAGCGTAGTGATGGATTTGCCTACCTCGCTGTATAAGGTAGATCGTGAATTGGTGGCTCATGGAGTGACAACTATTTATCACTCGCTTTCAACCTATGGGGAATCGATTTTTGATCACAAGCCAATTCGCAGTTTTGACAACGTAAGCAAGCTGATTGATGGCATCTCAGATATCAGGGATGGAGAAGAACATGATCATCTGATTCGTCATCGTCTGCATTTGCGTCTTGAGCTTGATGCCATCAACCGCGTAGAAGAAATAATGCGCTATCTTGAGGAAGGCAAGATTGATCTGATTTCTTTTATGGACCATACGCCTGGGCAGGGGCAATATCGCAATCTGCTCATTTTTGCGGACACCATGAAGGGGTATCAAGATGGCATTACCGATGAAGAGGTGGCATCCATTATCGAAAGGCAGCAAACTTCAAAAAAGATTGGTCCTGACATTTTAAAAAAGCTTGCAGATATGGCTCATGATCAGGGAATTTCGCTTGCTTCTCATGACGATGATTCAAAAGAAAAGCTTGATTTTATGGAATCGTTAGGAACGGTGATTTCTGAGTTTCCTATCGATGTGGAAACGGCCTGTAATGCTTGCCGTCGTGGTATGCATACGCTTGCTGGGGCGCCAAATGTCATGTTGGGACATAGCCACTCCGGCAACCTTTCTGCACGTGAAGGGGTTCAAGAAGGCGTCATCGATATGCTGTGTAGCGACTACTATCCGGCCGCGCTAATAGATGCGGTGTTCATATTGCATCGTGAATGTGGCGTGAGTCTGCCGAATGCGTTTGCGCTCGTTACGGCTAATCCCGCAAAAGCAGTTGGTATTGATGATGAAGTGGGATCGCTGGCAGTAGGTAAGCGTGCTGATATTTTGCTGGTGCGCGAAATTGGCTGCGGTTCTGAGAGCAACGTGACAACGCCGGTTATCACGCGTGCATTCGTCGGCGGAAATTCAGTGTATCGCTCTCATTATCCCGATCAGCCTCAGGGTTATGATCGCTAGGGGTGACAAGCTGTGATCGTTGGAACCCAAACTCAAGCAAAGGATGTTGCCATGCTTTCTTCGTATATCGATACGCGCTCTTCCATGGACTCAAATTTCTCTTCAACTTCTTATTTGCCTGCTGATTCGCCTGTGTCTTCGTGTGCTGGTTCAACCGTATGTGCGGATGAGCAAGTACAGATGGACCTGAAGGCCAATCCAGCTACGCAGCCCGGTTCTGCTGTGAGCGCGAATGCGGTGGGCGAGCCGTTGCTCAACATTGAAGATCTTTCAAAGTCGTTTATGATGCACATGGCACATCGCCGTATTGTAGGGTGTCAACACATCAGCTTTGCGGTGCAAGAGGGTGAATTCGTAGGTATTACGGGTCGTTCTGGTTCGGGCAAGTCAACTATATTGCGCTGCCTTTATCGAACGAATTTGCCGGAATCGGGCTCTATTTGGTATCGCTCTGCCAGTTTTGGCAAGGTGGATTTATGTACGGTGGGCGAGCGTGAAATGATTCACATCAGAGCCTATGAAATGGGTTACGTATCGCAATTTTTAAACGCACTCCCTCGCCAAACGGCTTACGATATTGTGATGCAGAGTGCTCTTGAGACGTTTGGTTCTGCTGACGTTGAGCGAGCAAAAGAAGAAACCGAGCGCATGCTGCATCACTTTGATATTAGTGAATCGCTCTGGTCTTTATATCCGCGCACCTTTTCTGGTGGTGAAAAACTGCGTCTTAATATTGCTGCGGCTATGATTAAGCAACCGCGACTCTTGTTGCTCGATGAACCAACGGCATCGTTGGATGCTGCTTCTAAGATGAAAGTTCGCGAATTGATCGAGCAACTCAAAGGACAAGGCACGACCATGCTCGGCATCTTTCATGATCTGGAGTTTATGGAAGGACTGTGCGACCATGAGTTTAATATGCAAAAGGGCTCTATCGTTGCCTAGCCTGACGAGATATTCAGTAAGTTTCTTTGTCATCATGGAGTGGAGCGAATCTGAGCTAAAGGATGCATTATGAGCAGAAAACCCGACATCACCTTGTCCGAAGTCCTAGGCTGGGATGGAAAACGCCCTCTGCGGGCAGACCTTCATTGTCATTCAACGATTTCAGATGGCTCATTTACCTCTGCTGAGCTGTTGGAGCAGGCTCAAGAAGCAGGACTGACACACCTTGCCATCACGAATCATGACACCACGACAGGGTTTAAGGAAGCATGTGCGGCTGCTGATCGTGTAGCGGTAAGGTATATTTCTGGCATTGAAGTGAGTGCATGGAATCCCAAAACCGGGCGCAAGGTTCATATCTTGGGGCTTAACCTGACAGAGAACTCGCCTGCCATTGCCGCAGTGTGTGATCCATTGCTCAAAGCGCGTACGGAAAACACTGAATGGCAGCAAGAGCAGCTAGAACATGCAGGATATACTCTTGACACTGAGTTGCTCAAACGGCTGCGCGCTGCCTCTACGGGCTTTTACAAACAGCATTTGATGGCAGCGTTGACCGATGCGCCGTTTACAAGTCAGGAATATCAAACGCTGTATAGGCGTCTGTTCAAGGGCGATGGTATTTGCAGGCGTGATATCACGTATGTTCATATGTGCGATGCGGTGCGGGCGATCACGGAAGATGGTGGCGTGGCTGTGTTAGCTCATCCAGGTCAACTCGATAGTTATGATGCGCTACCCGAGCTGGTAGATGCAGGGTTATGGGGTGTTGAGCGCTTTCATCCTGATCATGATGAAACCGATTGGGATCACTGTGCTGAACTAGCACAGCGCTACAGGCTGGAGTGCACGGGCGGCTCAGATTTTCATGGCGCGTTTGGAAAGGTCAAGTACCTTGGGGTTACTATGTAAAAAATAGCTTGACGATGTGCAGGGCTATCGCTACAATGTCTTTTCGCGTCGACTTAAATAATAACTGGTTGGGTAGCTCAGCTGGTAGAGCAGCGGACTGAAAATCCGCGTGTCGCGGGTTCAAGTCCCGCCCCGACCACCATCGAAATACTAAGGTCAGCTCTCTGAGTTGGCCTTTTTTGTATTGTGCCAGCTATCAAACGTAGCACGCGTACGAAACGAAGGCGGGAGAGACGATGTTTCAAGAAGGTCGTGTATGGTACGTCGTTGAGCAAATTTTTGTAAAATGTGCAAGGATTCAGGGCGTTCATCGATTTTTGGTAGAATGACAGAACGTTTTGGAAAGAAGGAACAATGATTAATTTCTCTCTGGAAGGAACGTGGCCTTCCGTTCAGAAGTTAATAGATGACCAGGTTGCAAGCCGTATTCGCGCTAAGGACAAATCGCTCTATAATTTCTCGTCTGAAGCGCTTTCCTGTTCGGGCGAATGTATGGGGTGGGTCACGTTAGCAAGCGATCCGCCGTATCCTTTGCAAGAGATTCGGACATTTGCTGATGCCCAAATTGCAAAGGGTCTTCAAACTGTCATTCTTATTGGTCAGGGTGGCTCAACGCAGGCTCCTATGACTATGACCAAATACAACAAACCTGATTGTTCTGTCGTCACGTTTAAAACGCTTGATTCCGTTTCTCCTGTTCGAGTTCGCGCCCTGCTATCGCAGTGCGATCCACGGCATACGTTGATCATTCAGTCATCAAAGTCGGGTGGCACGATTGAACCAACGCTTGCTATGAGGGCAGTGCGTGATATTTTGGCTGAGACCCTCACCGAAGAAGAAATCGTCAACCATCTTATTGCCATTACCGATCCTGGTTCTGATTTGGAAAAGCGCGCTCGTGAAGAAGGTTGGCTGCGCGTGTTTTTAGGCGAACCTACGGTCGGTGGGCGTTATTCAGCTTTGTCGGTATTTGGGTTGGTGCCTGCTGCATTGGTGGGCATGAATATAAACTCACTGATTGCCAGCGCACGATCAGCCGAACTTATTTGCTCAAGCGATTCGCCTGACAATCCTGCGCTCAATCTTGCGGCATTTCTTTATGACAACTATGCTCGGGGCCGCGATAAGTTTTCGTTCTTCTCGCCCAAGCGTGGTCGCGTATTAGGTCTGTGGATCGAGCAGCTCGTTGCTGAAAGCCTAGGCAAGAACGGGTTTGGCATTCTTCCCAATATTGAAGTTGATTCACTCAATTTGAGCGAAGATCCTCATGATCGTTGTGTTATCACGTATCACACCAAAACCGATTTGTGGGACGATCGTCAAAACTTCTCGCATTCGCTTGAATTTATTGATAAGCGTATTCCATGCATGTCATTCAAAGTTCAAAACGTTGTTGATCTGGCGGCCCATTTTGTGATGTGGGAATATTCCATTGCAATGGTGGGATATCTTATGAAAGTTTGCCCGTTTGATCAGCCTGATGTGTCGGTTGCAAAAGAAGAAGTCCTAAACATTCTGGAACAGGGTTTTTCTGAGCCAACGTTTATTGATCATTATCTGGACGACGTTCCTGTTGAGGGAACCGAGTTTTATGTATCAGAAGCGCTGTTGTCTGAGCTATCAGATCACAGTGCGCCTGCGGCATTGTGGGCCTTGCTCTCAAGCATTAAACCGGGCGACTATTTTTCCTTCAACGCATTTTTGCCCTTTACGGGCGAAGGTCGTCGTGAAGCTATGGAGCAAATTCGCAATACTGTAGCAGCACGTTATTCAGTTGCGTCGTGTAGGGAAAGAGTGTAGATCTCGGTGGTCGCCGTATCATTAAAAAAAAAAGGCGGCCCCAACAAAGGAGTCTTTCTTATTGTTTCGGCCGAAGAGCCCAAGGACATTTCCATTGACGATGAGCGCGCTCACAGTTTGGGAGAGCTTGCTAAGGCTCAAGCAATGGGAGATTTTGCTATCCTGTCAGAACGAGGCCGCCGATGTGTGTATGTACACCTGCCTGATAATTCGGCAGTGACCATTTCGGCGTTAATGAAGACCCTGAAAAGAGTAGTGTATAACAGATGATCGAGGCACGAGACATACACGTCAAGGGCATTGTGCAAGGGGTGGGATTCCGCCCCTTTGTCTATCGTTTGGCGCATGAAAAGAAGTTGTGCGGGTGGGTGCTCAACGCCACCGAAGGCGTGTTCGTCCATGCAGAAGGACAACCTGCTGATTTGGATGCATTTGTGCTGGCGTTAGCAAACAATCATCCCGCAGCTGCGGTTGTAGAAGAGGTTGATATACAAGATGTTCCTCTTGAGCACTTCGAAGATTTTTCCATTCGTTTTTCACAGGACGATGACGTCTCTCAAACCACTTTGGTCTCACCTGATTTAGCGACGTGCGACGAGTGCGTGGACGAATTGTTTGACTCGCACGATAGACGCTATCGCTATCCCTTTATCAACTGCACTAACTGTGGTCCGCGGTTTACGATCATGAGCAGCCTACCCTATGATCGCCCCGCAACATCAATGGCGGCATTTACCATGTGTTCTGAATGTCAGAGCGAATATGAAAATCCGCTCGATCGGCGCTTTCATGCCCAGCCCGATGCCTGTTTTGTGTGCGGACCGCATGTGGGCTGGCTTGAGAACAGTAGCCTTGTTGACGCAGAACACGCAGATGGTTTGGCGTCCGATGTATCGGTCGTGCTCAGCGATAAGGACATTGCGTGGGCTTACACGCAAGAAGAAAGCGATCAGGTATTTGCTCGTGCTGCCAACTTGCTTCATGAGGGAGGCATTGTTGCGGTTAAGGGATTGGGTGGCTATCACCTGGTGTGCGATGCGTACAACCAGTACGCGATAGCTAAGCTGCGTCTTCGCAAGAAGCGTGAAGGTAAAGCATTTGCGGTCATGGTCGCTAATGTCGATGAGGCGAAGCGATACTGCCTTGTCAGTGAAGCTGAAGAACAGCAGCTCACGTCCCCTGCGCGCCCGATTGTCCTGTTGAAAAAACGCCCCGAAGCAATCTTTGCTCCTGGGTTGGCTGATGACCTGCCCGAGTTGGGCGTCATGTTGCCTACTACTCCCGTACAACATCTCCTGTTGCATGATTTTGATGCAACAGGGATGCTAGTTATGACATCGGGCAATATCCACGATGAGCCTATCGTGACCGACAACAAAACAGCTCTTGAGTCGTTGCGAGGCGTTGCCGATGCCTTTTTGGTCAACGATCGCGATATTATCTCGCGCTATGACGATTCGGTCATGCGCATTCTTCATCCGCAAGGAACCGAGCCCATCATTCAGGTGGTGCGCCGGGCACGCGGACTTGCGCCCGTGCCCATATCGATTTCGTGTTCTGAGGAATCTGATGAAATATTCGCGACGGGTCCCGAGCAGAAAAACACAATGACCTTTACCCGCAAAGGTCAGGCGTTTGTGTCTCAGCATATTGGCGATATGGAAAGTGCGCCGGTGTTTGATGCGTGGCTTGAAACAAAACGCCACTACCAAACAATTTTTAGGCTGCAGCCCCAGCGCATTATGTGCGATAAGCATCCAGAATATCTCACGACTAAGTGGACCTATGATTTTGTTGCACAGCATCCAGAGTATGCTCGTGGCGATGTGCAGCATCACCACGCTCACATTTTGTCAGTCATGGGGGAGCATAACCTGAGTGGTCCGGTCTGTGGTGTTGCTTTTGATGGTACCGGCTATGGGGTTGATGAGGCTATTTGGGGTGGTGAAGTGCTACTCTCAAATCTTGAAGCCTTTGAGCGGTTTGCGAATTTTGCCTACATCCCCCTGCCGAGCGGAGCAGGCGCAATCAAGCATCCTTTGCGCACTGCCTATGGGGCGCTTTGGGAATTTGATCTACTTGATCATCCCGCGGCAAAACAGATCTTTGAGACAAGTAGCGAACAGATTGAGCTTCTCGATCAGATGATAGACCGTGGTATTAACACGCCTATGACTTCGTCAGTGGGACGTTTGTTTGATGCCGCTTCGGCGCTGTTGGGTATCTGCGATACACCGCGCTATGAAGGTGAAGCAGCAATTCTGTTAGAAGCAGCCGTTCATGAGGGCATGAATCGTGGATGCGACTATCAGGAAGCGACGGATCGCTACACGATTAGCGTCATCAAAAACGTTGCGTCTGATGCCAGCACTGCTCAAGATACTTCGGTTGTTCTGCTCGATCCTTATTCGGTATTTGAGGCGCTGCTTGACGATTTGCAGGCAGGTATCGATCGATGCGTTATCGCACGAAGATTTCACGATGCCTTTGTACAAGCAATCGTAACCACCGCCGAATTGGTGCGTGCTGTATACGACATTTCGATCGTGGCGCTTTCGGGTGGCGTGTTTATGAATCGCTACCTTATCGAACAGGTTATACCGCTTCTTCAGCAGCAGGGATTTACCGTTGCTTTAAATAAAGACCTACCACCTAACGATGCTTGCATCTCTTATGGACAGGCTGTGCTAGGATTGCAAGCGAAGAGCAAGGGGTGATATGACATGTGCTTGGCAATTCCAGCTCAAGTAAAATCAATTAATGAAAACAATCTTGCAACGGTCGATATTCTTGGTGTGACGCGCGAAGTTGCGCTCGATCTTACGCCGAGTGCTGAGGTAGGAAGTTTCGTTCTTGTTCATGCAGGATTTGCTATTGAAGTGGTAAGCGAAGAATTCGCGCAAGAAACGCTCGATTTGATAAAGCAATTTCCTGAGTTAGCCGATCTAGAGGAGGCCTCGTAGAGGTTTTTGTTTAGAACTAGGGCAAAACAAGGTGGCGTTTATGGATCTCTCTAGTTTTAAGGACCCTGAGCTTGCGAAGGGTCTTATTCATTCTATGCAGCAGTGGGCACCTGAAAAGGCGACCCTTATGGAAGTGTGCGGTACACACACGGTCGCTATTGCGCGCAACGGTTTACGCGCTATGATGCCCGAAGGTACGCGTTTAGCTTCTGGACCGGGGTGTCCTGTATGTGTTACGTCTAATAAAGACATCGACATCGTAATTGCTCTGGCTCGTGTCCCTGGCGTAAAGATTACGACGTTTGGCGACATGACGCGTGTGCCGGGTTCAACGTCAAGTTTGCTTAAAGAGCAGGCGGAGGGGCGCGATATCAATATTGTGTATTCACCTCTCGATGCGCTCAAGATTGCTCAGGAAAACCCCGAGAGCGAAGTTGTGTTTGTGGGGGTTGGATTTGAAACTACAACACCTTTGGTTGCCATGGCTATTAAGAGAGCTCACGCACTGGGCTTGAAAAACTTCAGTGTGTTTGTTGCTCACAAAAATATGCCAAACGCATTGGAGGCCATCGTTTCTGATCCTTCGCTGCAGATCGATGCGCTCATTTTGCCTGGTCATGTGAGTACGATTATAGGCATCAAGCCCTATGAATTCTTGGCAGAAAAATACGGAGTACCCGGTGTGATCACAGGGTTTGAGCCGGTTGATGTGCTGCAGGGCGTTGCCATGATCATGCGCCAGCTTCATGAAGGGCGTGCTGAAATAGAAATTGCGTATAAGCGCGGTGTTATGGCGCAGGGTAATCCGGTTGCGATGGCTGCGATCGACGAGGTCTTTGAAACCGTTGATACCTCATGGCGTGGGCTGGGAGTTATCCCGCAGTCTGGATATAAAATTCGTCCGCAGTTCATTCAGTATGATGCCTTCGAGCGCTTTCAACCAGATGTTGAGCCAACGCAGGAACCAAAAGGATGCCGTTGTGGTGATGTGTTGCGCGGTGCTTTCGCGCCGAATGAATGTCCGCTTTTTAGACGAGTCTGTACTCCGGAAAATCCGGTCGGTCCTTGTATGGTGTCTTCTGAAGGATCGTGTGCTGCGTACTTTAGGTATCTCTAATACGAATAGTCAATTTTCGAACAGGTAATTTAAGCACGTGCGTGCGTTCAAATAAGTGTGCACCTGTGTGCTCGAGTAAGTGCACGTTTAAAGCACAGAGGGGGTCGACCTTCCTTGGTGGTATCGCTCGTCGCGGCATGGTCTTGACCAACGGCGCCAAAAACGTAACGGATTCCTAGCAGCTATTCCCGTTATCTTTGCGAGCTCTTTCGTGGGTTGTACAATATTTTCCATAACCTTACGATGGTGTACTACTTACGAGATGGGATGTCTTCATGAAAGAATTGCCACCCAATCAGCTTGATCCTCGTATTAAATCAGTATGGCGCCTGAGCGATGCCATTGCTCTTACGGTGGTTTTTGTTTGCCTGCTCGGCATAGGAGCATTGCTCTGGGCTGGTTTGGAGAATGCGTATACCTGGATTGGGATTTACTTTGCGCTTTGTTTTGCTGCCTATCCAGTTGCTCTTGCTGTATTTCTCGCGGTGGTTACTCCCGTTCGTTTCGCGCGCTGGCGCTATGGACTCTCACACGATTTTCTTGATATTGCCCGTGGTATTTTGTGGCGCAAGCGATACATCGTGCCCTTTATTCGCGTCCAAAATACCGACACCAAGCAAGGACCTATTTTGCGTGCGTTTGGTCTTGCATCGGTTACGGTTTCAACAGCGGCGGGCTCTCTAGAAATACCAGGTCTTTCAGAGGACGAGGCTGACGAAGTTCGCGACAAAGCTGCCGAGTTAGCACGTATTGCAAAGGAAGATGTCTGATGGAAGAAGCACACAGCCATGTCTCGCCACGTTCTTTTGAAGGCGACGGGGGTATTAAGCGCTACCGCTTGCATCATAGCTATATCTGGTTGAATGCGCTTGGCTCGTTTTTGTATATCTTTTTGATTGTGGGTGCCTCTGTAGGCTCTGCATTGTTGAGCATTTTTTCGTATGAGGAGGCTATGCCGAGCGCAGGTGCGTATGTGCTTGCCTTTTTCGTGGTTTTGTTTATATCGCTTTTGGTGTGTGCTTTGGTGATGGGTATCTTAGCAATTTCGTATCGCTGTATTTGGTATGAATTTGCACCGGGCGAATTTAATTATTGTTCAGGGGTTTTAAGTAAAAAGCGCAATCATATTCCCTACCAGCGCATCCAGTCGGTGGATCAAAGAACGTCTCTCATTCAAAGGATTGCAGGGCTTTGCACGGTTGAAATTGATACGGCAGGCGGTCAGAACAACACGGCCGTTTCGATTAAGTTCATCAAGCGCGAAGAAGCTGAGCGCATTCGTCGCGAAGTATTCATGCGAAAACAGCTTTTGGACAGTGGCATGAGCGCCCAGCAGGTTCATGCTGAAATGCAGCGCCTTGGAAGTGGGGTGCTGTATCAAAATGCTGCGCCAGTGCAACCGCAAGGTTTTGGTGCAGTACAACAGGGGATGCCTGGGCAGAGGGCACCAATTCCTTCTTTCGCCACGGGTGCGCCGATGCCTCCTAATGCAGCTCAATCTCCCCTCTCGCCACAAGGTTACGCCCAGACTGAAGCGCCGGGGGTTTCATGTGCTCCAATGCCAGCTTCAGTTCAGAGCACTGCGCAATCTGTGTCTGGACAGACCGCAGGGTCTTACGCCACCTCTTCCAACGTGCTTGATATGCCAGCCGAAGCAGCTATGGACATGCGGGGTATTTTTGGGGGGTATGAAGTTGATACCGGCACTGTTTCGTATGAAGTTGGGCTGAGTAATAAAGAGCTGCTTCTCTCTGCGTTGACCAGTAAGTCTTCGTTTTTCTTTGTTTTGATTGGTGTGTTCGCAGGCGTTGCTTCGTTTTTTTCTTTCATGGTAGATATTCAGGTGGTCAGCAATGACGATGCTGCGATTATGATCCAAAGTGCGCTATATTCCACGGCGGCACCTTCCCTGCTTGCCATGGTGATTGTCATGTTTATCGGAATGATCATCGCGCTGTGGGTGCTGTCTTTTATAGCGACCTGTTTGCATTACGGTGGTTTTAAGGCTCGTCGCAGAGATGACCGAATTGAAGTAGAGCACGGTGTTATCAGCCATGCCTTTTCTGGCATAGACATAGATCGCATTCAAACGATTCAGATCAGCCAGTCGTTTTTTCAGAGAATCTTGGGATACTGTTCGGTGTCGTACGGTCGTGTTGTTGCGCAAGGAGAGGCAGAGCAGCATTCAACCTCAACAAAACGCGTTTTACAGGATGCTTTGGTGGTGCATCCGTTTCTCAAGAAAGATCGTGCGTATGATCTTGTGGCGCGTTTGACGCCTGAACATGCTGATCTGCCCGACAAAGAGACAACGCTTCCCAAGAAAGCGCTGCGTCGTGCCATAGTCAGACGTGTGATGCTGCAAGGATTAGGGTTTTGGCTTGCGGTTACGTTGCTCCTGCTGTGGTTTGTGCTGAATATGCTTGCACCAGGGGACGGGATATCTGTTGGCGCTGATTCGTATGGCATGGTCTCGTTTATTCGAATGGTTGGGGTGTTGTGGTTGGTCGTGTGTGTGCTGATCGCTGTCTATGAAGTGATTGAAGCGCTGCTGTGGTATCGCTTGTCGGGATTTGGGGCGAATGATCGCTACCTTATTCTGGTCAACGGGGGCTTTTCTTTAAAGACCGTGTATGTACCGCGCCAAAAGATCCAAATGGCGTATGTGCGCACGAATCCCTTGCAGCGTATCTCGCAGGTAGCCACCATCAATGCGGTGACGGCACAGGGCGTAGGAGGCTCAAAAGAGTGCCTTGTGGATGTATCCCAAGACGATGCGTACGCATGGCTATCGTGGGCGCGCCCTAGACATTAAGGTACGACAACCGACAACCAGACAAAACGCCGAAACACACACAACGCATCAATCGTGTATGAGCAGGCGAGATGGCTGTACAACGAGGACGGTTGTTCTGTAGGTGGTGTAAACATCATGCATGCGGTTTGCTGTGCTTCTAGGTAAGCGACAGAGTGCAACCAATAAACGATTTATTAACGAATTCACTCCTCGTCATCAAAGCGGCGTACTAATAGTTTTGTAGCCGGTGCTTTTACGCTAACTCGAAAGCATCGGATGTGGTAAGAGGGCAACGACAAAGAGAGGGATTGTTGAGGTGGATCATTTGAATTCACAACAGAATACCTCTTCGAAAAACAAGCCTTCTCTTTGTCGCGGGGAAGATAAGGTCTTCGCAGGAGTTTGTTCTGGCTTAGCGAATCATTGGCAAGTTGATGCTATTGTGGTTCGTGTCACGTGTGTGGTTCTTTTTGTATGTACTGTGGGTCTGATCACCATTGCCTATATTGTTCTTGCGCTTACCATGCAACGATCTCAAAGTGACGAGCGCCCCTTAGAGGTCAACCCTATTTCGGTTGCTTCCGACAAGTATCAAGAAGTAGTCAAGGTACGTAAGAAAAAGGATGCCGAGAGATCAGAGCAGTATGGCATTCATGCGAATTCGGGGCATATTCCGCCTAAGCCTCCTCAAGATGGAGAAACCAATCTTTCTTCGCAAACGCCGTATATCGCCTACCAAGAAACGCCCGTACGTACGCCAAAAAACATGCTGAATCGTTTGCTGCTTGCGCTCATCATTATGATTGCGGCGGCTGTTTTATTCGTAGTAATTTTAGGTATGATCATCGGGATTGGGGGCTATCCCGACTGGGATCTTGAAGATTGTTGGCCTGTGCTCTTTGTTGCGCTAGGTGTGACAGTGTTGATCTGTGCGTATGATCGTTTATCGCTTCCTGTTCGTATTAGCTTACTGGTGTTGAGCCTTGAAGTGTGTATTGCGCTTTTACCCTTGACTCTTGAGATCTTTCCTCCGTATGCGCTTGCACGGTTAGATACGATTCCGATGGGTATTACTGGTTTTGGTGTTGTGTTTTTGATTCTTTCGGTTGTGCAGAAGCGTCAAGTCTTTTTGCATTGTGCGGTAGTGTTGTTTGCTCTTGCTTTGGCGTGTGGAGCATATGAGATGGATGCCATCCAGAGACTTATGGCTGCTCAGTCATATTCCCATCATGTGGCTACACGCCCATTCTTTTTCCTCAGAATTGATTAGTTGTAGAGTTGTGGGCGAAACATGATGGAAATAAGGAGATTGATGCGTTTGGTGTTATTAGCGGTGTGTGAGTAACGGCGCGTCGCGTATACTAAGGATCCTACGTGTTACCTTGGCTCAGTGCGGACAAAAGCCCACTAGCTGCAGCACAAGTGACAAGGTCTGTTATAGCTTGTATGAAGCCATACCGGACGGAGCCCACGGCATTGGAGTTTTTTGCTTCACGCTCGAACACATAACAGACCTCGATTCATGCCGGTTGTGTTTGCGGCTCTAGGCGCTGTTGTGATTGCTGCAATCCTTCTTCTCCTTGGCGTTTCTCAAGCAATAGCAGGACAAGAAGACGCTTCAACCTTGGGAATCGGCGATTCTCAGGCGTATTCAGATGGCGAGCGTCTTTCTGCTGCTGATCGCGCTTCGGGTGATGATGCAGAATCCGAAAGCGGCTCGGATTCTTTAGGGGTAAGCGAAACGGTCAGCCTGACCGACAGTTCCCAGCGATCAATTTCTGTAAAAGATCCTGATCCGGTTATCGTGCCGGTAGCTATTGATACCACCAATCCAGAAGCTATCACTAAAGCTTCTGAAGTATGTACGCTTGATCCGTTGCCTACTGCTCCGCGGGTTTCACCTGACGTGGATGATGGCACGTGGTCATCCGGCGTTGCCTCTGCGTATGACGTTGCGTCTAACGATGATGGCAACGGCAATTTTGGCGTGAACGTCACTGCGTCGGGTGTCGATCTTACTGACACCAGCGTTACCGTTGCGGTTCCGGCAAGTCAGTCCTATCTGTTGGGTAGTATCGTAGAGATCTGCTACGAAGGTGAAGTTGTTATTGCAACGGTGACTGATACCGGTGGTTTTGGTAAATACGGTCGCGATCTCGATTTGGCACCAGGCGTGTATAAAGCCTTCGGATTCTCTGATCCAAGCGAATGGGGAACGCGCACGGTATATTATCGCTTTCTCTAATCTGCTTTAATTCTTTCAATATTGCAATATAGAGAGCATCTTTCTGGATGTTCCTTTGTGCTGTGCGTTTGCTATGCGCCTGTAGTACTGTTGTGGGGCATCTTGTGGAGTGCTGCTGCCACACAGCAGCTTGTTTAGTTCAACTAATTGCTTTCAATTCCTAGTACGTGCGCAACCAGAGCCCGTCTTATATGAAAGAGGGCTATACTGAAGCGGCGAGAGAAGGAAGAATATGAGCAACGCGATAATTGTAGGATGTGGGCGCGTGGGTTCGCGACTTGCACAAATGCTTTCAGACCATGGCAACAATGTGTGTGTTATTGATCGTGATCCTCGTGCGTTTATGGCATTGGGGCGCGACTTCAATGGCTCCACGTTTCCAGGTGTGGGATATGACGAAGAAATCCTCGTGGCGGCAGGGATCGAAGATTGCGACTTTCTTGCTGCGGTGACACAGAGCGACAATGCCAACCTTATGGTGGTTGAAATTGCGCGTCGTCTCTACAACGTGCCTCACGCGGTGGCGCGTCTGTATGACAGCTCGCATGAACGTACGTATATGCAGTTGGGCATCGACTATGTGTGTGGCACTGCTCTGGTTGCCGAAGAGTTGTTTTCTAAGGCGACATCGGGTGTTGGTGATCATATCGCTACATTTTCTGATTATGAAATTCTTGAGTTCGCGCTCGATCTCAGTCCATCAAACAAAACATCTATCAAGGTATCAGAATTAGAAAGCCGCCATTCGTTGCGTATTTGTGCGTTCGAGCGCGCCAATGGATCGGTCAGCTCCATTCCTACGCCTTCAAGCGTGCTTTATCATGGAGATGTAGTACTTGCGGTGGTAGCCCAAAACGCTATTCCCATCATCGCTAAATACGCGCAAGACTAAACGTGTGTATGGGTGGCGACAAGAAGTAAGTGAGGGCGTTGGTATGTATATCGTGGTAATGGGAGGCGGTAAGCTAGGGGCGTATCTTGCCTTGACGATGCTGCGCGACGATAACAAAGTTGCCATCATCGAAGAAAAGGAAGCGGTAGCCATCGAGCTTTCAGAAAAGCTCGATGGGCCTTGTCTGGTGATCCAGGGCGATGGATGTTCGGCAACGGTACAAGAGGATGCCGGCACACAGACGGCTGATGTGTTTGTAGCCGCGACGGGAAAAGACGAGGATAATTTGGCTGCCTGCGAAATTGCTTCACGTGTGTTTGATGTGCCGCGCTGTATTGCTCGCGTTAATAGCCCCAAAAACCTTCGTATTTTCAGGCGCCTTGGCATTGAAAGTGTGTCATCAACTGCTTTGATTGCGCACATGATCGAAGAAGAAGCGATGACGGGATCAATGAGCGCTGCTGTTACGCTGACTAGTGATCAAATTGCGTTGAGTGAAATTAAAGTTCCCACCATGCGCGATCACGATAACTATCGAGGCATTCGAGCGCTCGATTTGGAGTTTGGTGAAGGGGTGCGCCTCGTTGCAGTATCTCATGCCGACGAGGTTGAAGTTGTTGGGGAGGAAACCCGCATCTATCCAGGAGATCAGGTCATCATAGCTGCTGATATCGATCGTTTAGATGAAGCGCGTGATCTTGTGCGCTCTCTTTAGCCTTGTTGATTATCTTGTAAGACCTACTCGCAGAAGCGAGCTATAAGTTGATAGAATACGAACGTCCCCGTATCAGATGTTTACGGTATGTAGGGTGTTGTACCGCATCGGCCGCAGGAAGGAAAGCAGATGATTAGTCGTTATACCCGTCCCGAAATGGGCGCTATTTGGGAGCTCCAAAACAAGTTTGAAATTTGGAAAGAAATCGAAATTTTGGCTTGTGAGGCTCAGGCTGAATTAGGGACAGCGGGCATCACCAAAGAAGAAGCAGCGTGGATTCGCGAACATGCTGATTTCACCGTTGAGCGTATTGATGAGATAGAAAAAGTAACCAATCATGACGTGATTGCGTTTACGACCAATATGGCAGAACACATTGATGCCGATCTCCCTGAAGGGATGGAGCCACCAAGTCGCTGGGTTCACTATGGCATGACTTCCTCTGACTTGGGCGATACGGCTCTGTCGTATCAGATCACTCAAGCTATTGACATTATTTTGGCTGATATCAAACAGCTGGGTGAAACCTGTAAGCGCAGAGCGTTCGAATTTCAGGAAACATTGTGTGTGGGACGCACGCACGGTATCCATGCTGAGCCGATGACCTTCGGTATGAAGTTTGGTTCGTGGGCGTGGGCGCTCAAGCGTGCGCAGGAGCGCATGGAACAAGCACGCAGTGTAGCTGCAACAGGTGCTATTTCTGGTGCGGTGGGCACGTACTCAAGCATAGATCCGTTTGTTGAGCAGTATGTCTGCGAAAAGTTGGGGCTCACTCCCGATCCGCTGTCAACGCAGGTTTTGGCGCGTGATCGTCATGCACAGGTCATGAGCGCTCTTGCGGTTACAGCATCAACGCTTGAGTCTATTGCGATGCAGGTGCGTTTATTGCAGCAATCAGATGTGATTGAGGCAGAAGAGCCCTTCGCAAAGGGACAAAAGGGGTCGTCCGCTATGCCGCACAAGCGCAATCCTATTACTGCTGAGCGTGTATGCGGTCTTGCGCGTGTGGTTAAGTCAAACGCACAGGTGGCCTTTGATGATGTTGCGCTGTGGTATGAGCGTGATATTTCTCATTCGGGTGCAGAACGTGTTGCGCTGGCGGATAGCTTTATTGCTCTTGACTATATGTTTGGCAAGATGCAGTGGATGCTTGATGGTTTGCAAACCTATCCTGACAAGATGGAGCATAACCTGTGGCGTACTAAGGGCTTGATCTTTTCCTCGAAGGTGCTGCTTGCATTAGTTCAGACGGGTCTTACCCGTGAAGATTCGTACGTTATCGTTCAGCGTAATGCAATGCAGGTATGGGAAGACATCCAAAATGCGGTGGATGGTCCGACCTATCGCGAACGGCTTGAAGCTGATCCTGATGCAAACTTTTCAAAGGAAGTTCTTGATGAGATCTTCGATCCGTGGGATTTCCTGACACGCAAAGATGTAGTGTTTGACCGTCTGAAGGATCTTGAATTTTAATCGTGTTCTGTAAGACGCACCGTCTCAGGTAGCAAGTCATTACTATAGCCATCAGGATGCCAGTTACTGAAGCCTGCAAAATTCGCCCAATCACAAGAACAGGGAATAAGTGCAGCGCTTACGAAGAAAATGCATCTTCTATGGCATCACTGATGGGCGTATACACCTTGATAAGGGTGTAGTCATTGTCTGTGTCAGAACTATCGATGATGTTAGTCAGCCCTATGAAGGAAGAACACGTTCCCGAAGAAACGAGATGTTCTCCAAAGGTGTCTGTCCCGCTTTCGAGATCAATCACAAAATAGCTTTTGCTTGAGAAATGCACGCCGCTCAATGCGGTCGTGGATTTTACTATGAACCAATCACCGCACCAGCACGGTGCCGTGATGGGTGATCTGCTGAAACGAAACCAGGGCAAGTCATCGTAGTTGTAGGGATTAACTTCTGATCGAGGGGTATAGGTACCCAAGTTGGCAATACCGTCGCCGTAGCTGTAGATACTGGTGAAGCAGAACGAAAACCCGCTTCGTCCATATCCAATTGCATCAGGCGTCATCGAGGACGGCAGCGTCATCTGGTCGGTAACTTCAAGGCTCTCAGCCGATATTTTAGTGAGGGTGTAATACGAGCTGCTTGCGGTGGAGCGGGGCGCGATCACCACACCATCCGTTGCGGCGGTGACGCGGGTAGCAAAGGACTGTGATGAGGTATAGACCTTCGTTACGTCTTCGGAGCCAAACGCTGCCGCTTTGAGTGTCGATTCGCTGTCAGAATAATCGCCCGAGCTACTGGGTTCTAATTGCCAAAACGCATAGCTTCCAATAGCCGCTAACGAAGGCATCAGCCAATTGCTGTCGCCTTCTTCAACCTGTTGAATGTTGCTAGCGCTTCCGTTGCTCAATGTTGCTGTGTAGACGCGCCACGCAGATTCGTACGCATTAGATTCAGTCCACACCAAGCCTTCTTCGCTGCAGCGAACATCCAAAATCTCGTAGCCATCATCAGCGCCTTGCGCACTGTCAAAGATGGTTGTCATGTTGCCGCTTGAAAGAGAAAGCAGTGCTACAGTGCTCAAAGGGCTTGCTTCTTCAGTAGGAATAAGGCAAGCAGCATAGGTGTCATTGTCCGCCCATACAAGCGTGCCATAGTCAAGCGAATATTCTGCAGATACCTGAACGTAATCTTCAAAGGAATCAAGCAGGGTATAAGAGCTTTGGTCTTCGACCGAATCTGAAGGAACGCTGATGTATGAGATGGCATCTGAAGAGCTGCTATCAATCAGATCACTTGCCAGCGAAAGTCCTCCACCAACGGCGGCAATGCCTCCGATAGCAGCAGCGCCAATCAAAAGATTACGGCGCGTGAACAGCATCTTGGGATTAATAGTTGGTTCAGGAACGTGCGGTGCAACGTTGAGCGGATTGGGCTGGTAATTGGGGTTCGTTTTAGTTTTGCGGGTTGCTTTGTGTCCGAAAAAAGAACCCGAGCGAGACGTTGAAAATCCGCCCTTCGTTGTGAACTGCTTTTTGGAAAAATTAAAGGGTGAACGTGCTTTCTTACCTTTGTTCCTGTGAGAATTTCGTGATGGTTGGGGTGTTTTACCCGGTATGTTCTTTCTGCGCTTAGTGGGCACGATAACTCCTGATCAAAGCTTAATACACTGCAAAATGCCTCGCTATATCTTGAAGGGATATTTTGACATTTGAGTGTCGGTTAGATCTTTTAAATTGGCAATTGTTACAATAATTAAAGACGATACGCTCTTAAAAGCGTGATGTACAGGATACAGTAAATTCACCACACATCATCTGCGCTGATTATGTTGAAATCAGGACAAGATATTCAAAAACGCGTAGTATGAACGTGCATAATGTGTGCGTAAACAGGTGCCTAACGGGAGGTACGATATGACTTCTTCTAATGAAAACACTCGTCGCATTCTTCTTGTGGAAGACGAGAAGGCTATTCGTGACGCGGTGGCTGCTTACCTTGAGCGTGAAAATTATTGGGTCACTGCGGTAGGCGGTGGACAGGAAGCTCTCGAGGAATTTTCCAAGCATCATTTCGACCTAGTTGTGCTTGACCTCATGCTTCCGCGCGTGCCGGGTGAGCGAGTTTGTCGTGTGATTCGTGATAGTTCAAGTACGCCTATTATCATGCTGACAGCAAAAGGCGAAGTCGAAGATCGTATTATTGGTCTCGAGCTTGGCGCCGATGACTACTTGATCAAACCGTTCAGCCCACGCGAATTAGTTGCGCGCGTGCGTGCGCTGCTTCGTCGTGTTCACTCTGACGCTGAACCTCAGCGTGAGGTTATGGAATTTGGTGAACTTACCATTGATATTTCAGGCCATAAGGTTTTGGTAAGCGGTGAAGAGGTTGACCTGACTGCAAGCGAATTTAAGCTTCTCACCACCTTGTGCCGCTATCCTGGTCGCGTATATTCGCGTATGGAGTTGGTCGAAAAGGTACTGGGCTATGACTTTGAGGGCTATGAGCGAACGATCGACTCACACGTGAAAAACCTTCGCGCAAAGATTGGTGACAACCCGCGCAATCCTAAGTGGCTCCATACCGTTCACGGAGTGGGTTATCGTTTTGAAGATCCTACTAAGCCAAACTAGTGTTGAGCAGGTTATTTTACTACACTCATACTTACCGATATGTCAAAGGCGTCCTGCGCATGCGGGGCGCTTTGCAGTAAGGAGAGCTCGTGTTGCTGCATCGCAAAACTTCACCCGAACCAGAGCCATCGCAAGATATTCCTGATAGGGAGGACATCGCATCTTCTGAAGTAGAAGAAAAGAAAGGACTCTCCGTTTCCTTTACCAAGCGCATCATGCTGGTTTCGATCGCGATTTCGCTTATTACGGTTATTTCTTCAGCCTGTTTGCTTTCAGTGGTGTGGGAGCAGCATTTTCAAGCCTACACGCGTGAAAACGTAGAGCGTGTTGCTGAGGCAACCGCTTCTGCTATAGCGCAGGGTTACAAGCAGGATGGAACCTGGTATGGAGAAGCTCTCAATGCAGCAGCGGCTGCATCGTCGCTGTATGATTCCGTCTATATTCAGGTGCGCAACGCCGATGGTAAAATTATCTACGACGATTCCGAAGATGAAGCGCTCGGGTCTGTTGGGGTCAACGAAGGAGGCGGCAACGTCGCTTCTGCTGCCATTAGAGTTGATGGCGAAGAAATTGGCACGTTGCTTGTTCATGTCCCCGGGGCAGAAACCTTGCTGACGAAATTCGATGAAAATTTTCGCGATAACTCGTATCGCGCCATGGTGTTTGCGGGCGTGTTTGCAGTCGTCATCGCCATGGTTGTGGGTGCGTTTTTCTCGCGTAAGCTGGTGGCTCCCATCAAGAAGATTACTAATGCAGCAAAGGCGCTGAAAGAAGGCGATTATTCGGCTCGTACCGGAATGGAGGGTAACGACGAGATATCGCGTCTTGGCAACATGTTCGATTTGATGGCTGATTCGGTCGAGGCCAATCAAAAACTGGAACGGCGTTTAGTAACTGATGTTGCACACGAGCTGCGAACCCCTCTGATGGCTATTCAGTCTACGGTAGAAGCCATGATTGACGGAGTGTTTGAGCCTGATGCAGAACGCCTAGAGACCCTTAACTCAGAAGTTCAGCGTTTGTCTCGTCTGGTGGATGCGTTACTCAAGCTTTCCCGGTTGGAGAGTCGCGCAAAGGCTATCGAAAAGAAAAAGGTCGACTTGGCCGAAATGCTTTCTTCGGTCGTGCTCAACCATCAGGCCTATATCCATGACTCAGGGCTGAACTTGGAATTTCAATATGATCCGCATGTGTATGTGTACGGCGATGCCGATTTGCTTCGTCAGGCGGCAGCAAACCTGATTTCAAATGCGGTGCGCTACACTCCTGAAGGAGGCACGATCACTGTCAAAGCGCTAAAGGGCGATTTGATGGGCCAGATTGTGGTAAAGGACACCGGTATAGGATTGACCGCTGAAGAAGCAAAGATGGTATTCCAACGATTTTGGCGAGCTGATTCGGGACGAGCGCGCGCGACCGGCGGTTTAGGTATTGGTCTTTCAGCTGTGAAAGAAATCGTTGATCAACACAATGGTTGGGTTCGTGTTGAAGGGCGACCAAACGAAGGTGCCTGCTTTACGATCTATATTCCGCTGTATAACGAGGAGCATCGCAAGCGCGGTCAAAAGAGAAACCAAAAGAAGGACTAAAGACATACAAAGCAGACTACTTGAGTGCTTCGTGTAAGGTTTGAGATATAATCTTATGCTTTTTCGCGCAGCAGCGCATAAGATGTTTCATAATATAGGCTTGTGAATAATTTCTCTTAGTTCTCTAAGGAAAGGATCGACATGGCTGAAATTGATATCAAGCCTGATGCGCAAGGCAAGGTCCGAGATTTGTATGATTTGGGAGACCAGCTCTTACTTGTGGCATCCGATCGCATTTCTGCGTTTGACTATATCTTGGAAGACGAAATCCCCTACAAGGGACAGGTGCTGACGCAGCTTTCGTGCTTTTGGTTTGAGTTGCTCTCTGATGTAGTTGACAATCATCTTATTTCAGCGGATGTCAAAGATCTTCCTGAACAGTTTAAGCCATATTCGGATTATCTGGCTGGACGTTTTATGCTGGTCAAAAAGGCTGAGATGTTTCCGGTTGAATGCATTGTTCGCGGGTACTTGACGGGATCTGGTCTTAAGGACTATCAGAAAACAGGAGCGGTGTGCGGCATCAAGCTTCCTGAAGGCCTGGTGAATTCTTCGAAATTGCCCGAAGCAATTTTTACCCCTTCAACTAAGGCCGAGATTGGTGATCACGATGAAAACATCAGTTTTGAGCGCTGCGAAGAACTGATTGGTGCTGAAGACGCAGCAGCTATTCGTGATTTGACACTTGCGATCTATGGTCGTGTGGCAGAGCATGCGCGTGAGCGAGGCATTATTATTGCCGATACCAAATTTGAATTTGGAAAGGTTGATGGAAAGATCATATTAGGCGATGAAGTTTTAACTCCAGACTCTTCACGCTTTTGGGCGGTTGATACTTACAAGGTAGGTGAAGAGCAGCCAAGCTTTGATAAGCAATTTGTTCGCAACTGGTTGAATGATGTATGGGATCGGACGGGTAATCCTCCCCGGTTGCCGGAAGACATCATCAAGAAAACCAGCGAAAAATACATTCAGGCATATGAAAAGATCACAGGCAAACCATTTGTTGCCCAGTAGGTGCCAGTTTTGCGGTAACGTTAACGAGCTTAACAAGGAGATTAAGGGATGAGCCAACGAAACCCCATGAATGAACGCTACAGCACAAATCAGCCGCAGGGAAAAACGCGTAAAAGCGCTGCTGCTGCTAAGCCGGTTACCAAAGCGGCTTCTTCGGTGCGTATGGAAAGTGATGCATCAGAAAAGAAGGGCTTCTTTTCTCGCTTTACGAGCAATACAAATTCAACAACGAGTGATAAAAACTCAAACACCAGCCCAGAGGCAGCTAAAGAAGCACAGGAAAAGGCAAAAGAAGAACGTAAACAGAGTCGTGAAGAGCGAGCTTTTGAGCGTAAAACAGGACGTGCTCGCGCTCGCGCTGTGCGGCGCTTTGTTCCTGATACGGAAGAATATAGGCGCCTCCATCGCAAGCGCCTCAAGTTTTCTACGATCGGTCTTGTCGGCATGATTGCCGCCATCATTTTGTCGCTTGTGATTCCAACCATGCAGATTATTCCGCTGACACTCATGATTGTCGCTTGGCTTTTCTACTATGTTGGTGTGCGTATTGACTCCAAGGAGCTTCGTCCGTTGCGTGAGGAAGCATACAAGCGCGCAGAACGAAAGGCCGAAAAACAGGCAGCAAAGGATGCAAAATAAGGCGTATTTGCACGTAAAACGAGGGAGACAACGGGGTTGTGTTGTTCGTGTTGCCTAAGTGTTGTCGTACGTGATCGAATATATTAAGTAAGGAAACGGCGTCTGCTTTCATGGGCAGGCGCTGTTCTTGTAGTGGGTGTGCTAATTACGGCGTACCCGTGGGTTATAGGAAAAAAAGGAGCCTAAGACAGCTAAATCTATGTGTATTGTTCGGTCATTTGAATTTTGGTGCACGCCAGAGCCCCTTATGCTTTGCAGCGTACAACACGTAAAGGATGTTTCGCGATATGATTAAGGCTGATTTCTGATTTAAGAAAGGCAGGATCATGAGATTAGTTTCTTGGAATGTTAATGGTTTGCGTGCGGTAATGAAGAAAGGCTTTATGGATGCCTTCGAGGATCTCAATGCCGATGTGTTTGCGGTACAAGAAACAAAGCTTCAAGAAGGTCAGATTGTCATGGATCTTCCTGCCTATTATCAGTATTGGAGTTATGCGCACCGCAAGGGGTATTCTGGTACAGCAGTATTTTGTAAAGAGGAACCTGCGCGTGTATTGCACAACATAGGGGTAGAAGAGCTGGACACCGAGGGGCGCCTTGTTATCTGCGAGTTTGATGCGTTTTGGTTTGTAAACGTATATACCCCTAATGCTCAACCGGAACTTGCGCGCTTAGATCATCGCATGTCTTGGGATGATCAATTTCGTGAGGTATGCCAAGGTCTTGAAAAAGGTGTACTTCCTTCAGGCGAATCGGGCAGTGCAAAACCGGTTGTGATGTGTGGCGACTTTAATGTTGCACACCAAGAAATTGATCTCAAAAACCCTCGGAGTAATCGGGGTAATCCTGGATTTTCCGATGAGGAGCGAGAAAAATTTAGTGCCTTGCTTGATGCGGGGTTCGTTGATACGTTTCGTGCGCTTCATCCCGATACCGAAGGCGCGTACTCGTGGTGGAGCTATCGTTTTAATGCGCGTGCTAACAATGCAGGGTGGCGCATTGATTACTTTCTTGTAAGCGAAGTCTTACGCAATCAGGTGCGTATGGCTTGCATCTATCCTGAAATCTTTGGCTCTGACCACTGTCCTGTGTCCATAGCGCTTGAT
>CAYWAO010000006.1:0-114337 GCA_964456695.1 uncultured Cryptobacterium sp.
GTAATCGAGGTTCGGTATGCGATGCGAGGTTTCAAGAAGCGCCCCGGCGGAGGCCATATGAATTTTGCGGATGTTGGAGCCGTCAGCAATACGATCAAAACGCTTCGCCCCAAAATACCCACTGCAGCGGCTCGAAGGAAAGAGGCGCACCTCGGGCATATGAATACCGCAGGCCTTCGCCACGCACGCAATACGGTACTCGTCCTCGCCGATGGAGTGGGGATCGCCTGATGAGGCAAACTTTATGATCCACGGCTCTCCGTCAACTGTCGTTAGTATCTTGGGACGTGCGCCACCCGAAGATCCTCCGAGTGTGAAAAGCGCATCCAGATCGTCACTGCAATCGTTTTCGAGAAAACGTGCGCAAGCTTCAGCAATCTGGTCGAGATCGATACCTCCTCGAGAGGTGGGAAGAGGCGTTTCCGGTTCGTATTCCAAGGCGCCCATACCACCCGATCCGACAATGGACAGGCGTGCAAGAGCGTTAAGGGAATTCGGGTCGAAACCCTGCTGACGAAGGGCTCGATCGACGAGCAGGCGACCCCAGCCGTCAGGAAGGCTGTCGTCAAACACGCCGAAGACTCCATCGAGAGGATGAGACGGGGCAACAAACACGCCTGCGCGCAACGGAAGACTCAGCGGGCTGATACTGAATCCATGCGCAATCCAAGCGGCGCTATATTCGAAGGCAAGCGCCCCGTCCTTCGTCATGGCGAGCGTCCCGACCCGCTCGCCATGCATGAGCACTCGCACACGCTCGATGCTGTTGAGTGCCTGGGATAGCTGGGTGCGGAAAGACAGGCTGCTAGGATCGTTCATATGCTTTCCGTTCGTTGATTACCTCGTCGATCGAAGCGTAGCTCTTGCGAGAGAAGATAGCATCGAAATCATCCTCGCAGCCCAGCGCAAAGGCAATACACACAAGAGAAAGCAGCGAGATGCGATGCGTTTGCTCGAAGCGCTTGAGCGTGCCGAGGCTGACCCCTGCTTTGGCGGCAAGTTCTGCCTGTGTGTACCCCTGTTCTTTACGGCGCGCAACCATGCGCTCGGCAATTCCCGCGAGTACATCTCCTGGTAGCTGTTGTTCAAGCGATATCATGGTTCATATTTTAGCTAAATCGAGGCAAATAATCACAAAATAGCTCAAATAAGCTCCCTCTTTCCCTATTTATAAGACGAGAGAAATAAGTTTGCTCATGTATACGTTGATATGCTCGGCAAAACTCGGAGACTCGATTTGTTCTAGGTGCTTTGGCACGCAACAATTCGCAGTCGGAATTATGTAAGCATTAGGCGCGATTGATGTTGTAAAACGCCTTCATGCCTGCATACTGACCCGCATCGCCTAGCTCTTCTTCGATACGAAGAAGCTGATTATATTTCGCCACACGATCAGAGCGACAAGGAGCTCCCGTCTTGATCTGTCCTGCGTTAGTTGCTACTGCCAAATCTGCAATAGTGACATCTTCGGTTTCGCCTGAACGATGAGACATAACACAGGCATACCCTGCCTGCTTAGCCATCTGAACTGCCTCGAGTGCTTCAGTCAACGATCCAATCTGGTTAACCTTAACCAAGATAGCGTTCGCGCACCCAAGCTCAATGCCCTTTGCCAAGCGCTCAGGATTGGTTACAAACAAGTCATCACCAACTAGCTGAACCTTATCACCGATACGATCGGTTAATGCTTTCCAGCCATCCCAGTCTTCTTCAGCCATGCCGTCTTCGATAGAGATAATAGGATATTTCTCAACCAAAGCAGCCCAATACTCAACCATTTCGTCACTGGTTAATTCGCGATCCTCACCTGCAAGGACATAGACACCACGCTCAACATCGTAGAATTCTGTAGATGCGGGATCCATCGCAAACATGATGTCTTCGCCTGGTTTGTAACCAGCCTTTTCGCAAGCCTCAACAATGTACTTCAGGGGCTCTTCGTTAGTGGTGAAGTTAGGAGCAAAGCCGCCCTCATCACCAACGCCACCACCAAGGCCAGCTTCATGAAGAACTTTTTTTAGCGTATGATAAATCTCTGCACACCAACGAAGCGCTTCAGCAGACGATGCAGCGCCAACCGGCATAATCATGAACTCTTGGAAGTCAACATTATTGTCAGCGTGCTCGCCGCCATTGAGAATGTTCATCATCGGAGTAGGCAGCATATTGGCATTGACTCCGCCTACGTATTTGTACAAAGGAAGTTCAGCCGATTCTGCTGCTGCTTTTGCAACCGCTAGAGAAGCGCCCAAAATTGCATTGGCACCAAAGTTACCCTTGTTGTCAGTGCCATCAAGCGAAATCATTTCAGCGTCAATCGCACGCTGATCGTCAGCTTCCATGCCGATGAGCGCATCAGCAATTTCTTCGTTAACATGCGCAACTGCTTTGAGCGTACCTTTTCCTAAATAGCGCTCAGAATCTCCATCGCGCAGTTCAACTGCTTCGAATGCGCCGGTGGATGCTCCTGATGGAACGGCAGCGCGACCCATAGCGCCATCATCAAGAATTACTTCGACCTCAACGGTGGGATTGCCGCGTGAGTCAAGAATTTCACGACCGAACACATCGATAATGGTACCCATTGAATTTCCTCCTTGGGATCTGTAAACCAAACGGCTCAATAATAACACTCATCATAAACGGACAGAGCATTTCTACGCAGCCTACATGGTTAATTTTATGTATAAATTGTCCGGCCTCTACAGTATCAGCAAGACGACACACGCTAGAAAAACACCGCTATTCCAGCACACAGAACAATCGCAAAAACCAGACACACCAGCTGCGCTTTTGGCACGGTAGTATCCTGTAGGTGGGTTGGCACCCCTGCGCCGTAGCAGCGCGCTTCCATCGCCTGACCCAACACAGCAGCACGACGAAACATGCCGACAAACAAAGGAATAAGCACAATTCGCCAGGCAGCCACACGCTGCCACGCAGACCCTGTATCAAATTGTGCCCCACGAGAACACTGTGCACGTTTAACCTCATCAAGCTCAACTGCCATAAGAGGAATAAAACGAAGAGCAAGTGAGAGAACCAAAGCTAGATCATCAACAGGAACACGGATGCTGCGCAAGGGAGATAAAAATGAACGCAGAGCCCCGGTCAGCTCTTCGGGCAAAGACGTAAACACCACCACATATCCGGCAAAAAATATCACCAAAATACGAGCGGCATAGAACAGCGCAGTAACATTGCTTTCAAACGACATCACAAACGAGGCGTTCGCAAAGGATACCTCCCACACAAAGGAGCCCCATGATTTTGGTTGCTGTAGCGCAGAAGAGCCAAACGACAGCGAATTACACAGCCAGATAAAGAGCAGAAGCACCACAAGCGGAATTGAATACTTCACAATTGAGGACAGGGGCAACCGTGCTACCGCAATACAGCCCAAAACGCAACAAACAAAAACACCCATGCCTGCCCACGTGTTTACTAAAAACACGGCAATCGAGCACGCCAAAAGCAGGAGTAACTTTACGCGTGCATCACAACGATGAATAAGGGATGATCCCGGTATGTAGAGTGATATCGAAGCCATGCGCCTAAGTATCCCATACTACGCGGCACTATCATACCGCGACAAGGATCGGTTTCACATCTGCACGAACACCCTTATCACAAGATAGGGCAATGCTAGCCATAGGCACTTCGGAACAGCGCGACTTCACACTCACACGAAAGCGCCAATTAAACGTTCATAGAATGCGTGGCAAATAACGGATTATCACACCACTCACACACCGTACCTTTACGACGCGTTGCATTCATGTCAATAATGCGCTGGTTGGAAGATCCTTTGAATCGCAAGGTAATATCGTGCAGCTCTTCAACATACGGACCGTCCACCAAGATATCGATACACGCCAAAAGACGATCCGTCACTTCAGTATAACGATCCCCCGCAAGAAGATCCTCATACACATCACCCGTGTAGCACCAGATAGTCTTGTGAGGAAAGCGCCCTTTCACCCGCTCAACGAAACCCACCAAACCACGCTGATTTTCAGGCTCCATAGGTTCACCGCCAAGCAAGGTAAGACCGTCAACGTAGTTGAGTGCAAGACTGTTGAGAATCTCTTCTTCCGTTTTTGCGGTAAACGCTTGCCCGAAAGAAAACTTCCATGTTTCGGGCTGAAAACAGTTCTTGCACCCATGCGTGCACCCAGACACAAACAGGGTGGTGCGAACACCCTCCCCGTTTGCTATATCACAGTATTTTATTTCGGCGTAATTCATGGTTTGGCAATACTACCTGTATGGCACTAAAGGTGCAGCACCCTATCCTTGATCTCCTGCGTGCGCCCCTGATTCCAGAACTGCGTTCCAATGTAGCCACACGTGCGGCGTGCAACATTGAGCTTTTCTTCATCACGGTTGTTGCACCGAGGACACTCCCACACCAATTTTCCATCGTCTTCGACAATCTGGATTTCGCCGTCAAACCCACAAACTTGGCAATAATCGCTCTTTGTGTTCAGCTCGGCATACATGATGTGATCATAGATGTACTGAATGATACGAATCACCGCTTTAAGGTTGTCCTGCATATCAGGCACTTCTACATACGAAATAGCACCGCCAGGAGAAAGCTGTTGGAACTGGCTTTCAAACTCAAGTTTGGTGAAGGCATCAATCTCTTCGCTTACATGAACGTGATAGCTGTTCGTGATGTAGTTCTTGTCGGTAACATCTTTAATAATGCCGAAGCGACGCTGCAACGACTTGGCGAATTTATACGTCGTCGATTCAAGCGGCGTACCATACAGAGAAAAATCAATATCGGTCTCCGCTTTCCACTCAGCGCACACATCGTTCATCTTCTGCATAACCGCCATCGCAAACGGCGTTGCCTCAGGATCAGTGTGGCTGCGGCCTGTCATGTATTTCACGCACTCATACAGACCCGCATATCCCAAGCTGATCGTCGAATACCCACCATAGAGCAGCTTGTCAATGGTTTCACCCTTTTCCAGACGAGCCAACGCGCCATACTGCCACAAAATAGGCGCCGCATCAGACAACGTGCCCTTCAAACGATTATGACGACACAACAGTGCTTTCTTGCATAGCTCCAGACGCTCTTCGAATATCTCCCAGAATTTATCCATATCGCCATACGATGAGCATGCCACATCAACGAGGTTGATGGTAACGACCCCTTGGTTAAAGCGGCCGTAGTATTTAGGCTTGCCAGGTTCGTAGTTGCCTGCATTTGCCACGTTGTCAAAACCATTACCAGAACGATCCGGGGTAAGGAAGGAGCGGCATCCCATGCAGGTATAACAATCGCCTTCACCTGGCTTTTCACCCTTGGACAGCTTGAGCTCAAACATTTTCTTTTCAGAAATATAGTCAGGTACCATGCGCTTTGCCGTGCACTTTGCAGCAAGCTCAGTAAGGTAGAAGTAGGGCGAACCTTCCCTCACGTTATCTTCTTCAAGCACATAAATCAGCTTAGGAAATGCCGGTGTGATCCATACACCCTCTTCGTTTTTGACACCTTGATAGCGCTGACGCAAGATCTCTTCAATGATGATGGCAAGGTCATGCTTTTCCTGCTGGCTTCGTGCTTCGTTTAAGTACATAAACACCGTGACGAAAGGAGCCTGGCCATTCGTGGTCATCAGGGTGACCACCTGATACTGGATAGTCTGAACGCCGCGGCGAACCTCATCGCGAAGACGATCCTCAACAATACTGGAAAGCTGTTCAGACGATGGCTCAACACCCACCATATTAAGCTCGTGAATCACTTCACGGCGAATCTTTTTGCGCGACACATCAACAAACGGCGCAAGATGCGTCAGTGAAATGGACTGGCCACCATACTGGCTTGACGCCACCTGAGCAATAATCTGCGTTGCAATATTGCACGCGGTTGAGAAGCTGTGCGGTGTTTCAATCAGCGTTCCAGAGATAACCGTACCGTTTTGGAGCATGTCTTCTAGGTTGACCAAGTCACAGTTGTGCATGTGCTGCGCAAAGTAATCAGAGTCATGAAAGTGGATAATACCTTCCTCGTGCGCCTTGGTCACATCTTCAGGCAACAGAATACGCATTGCCAAGTCCTTGGAAACTTCGCCTGCCATATAGTCACGCTGCACCGAATTGACAGTAGGGTTTTTGTTTGAGTTTTCCTGCTTGACTTCCTCGTTATTGCATTCAATCAAGGTAAGGATTTTGTCGTCAGTCGTATTGGAATGACGCTTCAAGTTTTGAACGTAGCGATAAATGATGTAGCGGCGCGCAACTTCAAATTTGTGCAATGCCATGATTTCGTTTTCAACCAAATCCTGAATTTCCTCAACAGAAACGGTATGACCCGCCTCTGCACACAGATCGGCAACGTTGTGGGCGGCATAGTTAATTTGTCGCGGAGTGAGACGCTCGTTTTCAGGAGATTCATCACTTGCCGCTTGGATAGCGTTCACGATTTTGGTGATATCAAAAGGCACTTCTGATCCATCGCGCTTAATAATTTTCATACTCTCCCCACCTTTTCTCTATTCGTTATCGCCCAATTCATTACGGCAGCATCGGTCGAGCAAAAACCAACAAGCGGACGCCCACCTTCAGACCATGGTTTTCGAGCGCCATAACCTCACATGAATGCGGCATTCATGCTCAAACAATACGTTGAATGATGTCGGATGTTTTTAGGCGATTAGCTTCTTCGCATACGTCAATTAAAAACAACGATAGCCACTATACACAAAGAAGCGCAATATATTGGGTTAATTTTTCAAGAATGACACAAACTGTAGTAATTATTTCGATAAATGGTACATTTTAAGTAGCATTTAACATGCCACCACAACAAGCATCAGGTCGCCACCCTTACCGTCTAAGACTTCTTTTCAACCTTTGTTCCGCATATGCAAATTAGATTTAAAAGCAGATGAATAATGTAAATATATTTCAAATTTGCTATTAACGCTCTATAAAATCGAGCTCCTCATTAAATCACAGTCCATCGCTCATACCACCTAGACCTCTATGCCAAAATCCACCAAAATGAAATGAGAATTGCATTAATTAATATGTTGATAATTCTTATTATCAACTCACTTCTAGGCCACTTTAATGAGCAAAAGCTATTCAGAAACATCACAAGACAGCATAGTGTTGTTACTACTAAAGTAGGAAGAAAATCTATACCTTCTACTAATACTGCAATGCAATTCATCACTGTCAGCATAAAAGACGCAAACAAAACATTCCATAAGGCAATCCTTGCAAACCCATATGGAATATAAAATCCTTGTGCTATCTTCGCTGACATTGTCCGGGCGTGAACCGCTTGTTCGTTACTCAATGACGCTACAGAAGAAACTATTAAAAGCAAGGAGATTATCCCTAGATGATCAAAAGCTAAGCAATCTATCCTAAGAATGAGTGCAACTGCATAACAAGCTAATATTAATAAGTATGCATTTTTTGACACTCGTAGTACATCAACGCATATCGATTTTCCTAGTAAAGCTTTTCCAAATACCGCTCTATATGGCAACCAATATCGATTCTTAATTGAATATGATTGCGCAATTGCTTGCATATCTGCAAAATCCATGCGCAGGAAAGCGCTCTGTGCTCTATAAATCACTCGTAGGTCAAACAATAATTTGTTCCAATTTGCATGAGGACGTTCAATTAACAAAATCGCAATCTCTAATGTCGCGATGGTCAATAATACGACCGGCATAAATGAACATGCCATTAAAAAAATTGTAGCTATCCAATAGATAGACGATGAATATTGATTGTTATACCTGCTCCAACTAAGTAAGCAACACACAATAAATCCGACAAAATATGCCAATACGCAAAGCCATGACAACTGGTTAGCAAAGATTGCCTTTAATACAAATACAAAAAGCAACAACTCACTAGTCACTAAGGCTATTTTTATCATTACCAATTTTTTAAATGCTGCATTTGCTCTTGAAAAAATGATATATGCAGGATTGATAATAACGAGAGGATATTTTCTAACTAGGACTATATAGAAATAAGAAATCAAGATAATAAACTGAGGCACGCTATTAAAATTGTTTAACACCCTCAATCCTTCGAATGCCATATCTCTTGAAAATAGAATGCCTACGCAGATTGCTACTATAAAAATCCAATAGTGCTTAACTAATGTATGGAGCTGTCTTACACGATTCTTGATGACAAAACTCCACATTATTTAATTCCTCCGCTTATCTTCATATAGATATCTGTTATTGAGGCTTCCTTATCTAACCATGCAATATCTAATAGCTCATCCTTCTTTCCAGAAGCTAAAACCTTTCCATTCTTCAAGAAAACATAGCTATCACAATACGATTCTGCTAGCTCTAAACGATGTGTTGACAGCAAGATTCCTTTGCCTAGCTCCTTAGCTTTAATAAATAAATCCCTCAAGACATAAATATGCTCTGGATCTAAACCGGAAAATGGTTCATCTGCAATCAAAAAATCGAACGGCCTTAATAGAGCGAGAGATATCATTAGCTTTTGCAGTGTTCCCTTTGATACAGATCCAGGATATTGCAATAAATAGTCTGATAACGATAGAGCTTCAATAAGGTCTTTTTTATTCATGACCCCCTGATGAGCATATAGGTCATCCAAGAAGTCCAAATGCTCACCTAAAGTCATAAAATCAAAATATACAGGAATATCAGGAATGTAGCTCACCGCATAATCTCTATTTTTTATTTTGGCTATATCTACTTCATTCAGTCTTATTTCCCCTGAATATCCGTCTAGTAACTTTGCACCCATTTTTATTGCTGTAGACTTACCTGCACCATTCGGGCCAATCAGTCCCACTATTTCTCCCCCAGGTACGCAAAATGTAATATCGTCGATCGCAGGAATTCCATTTGAATAGATTTTAGAAACATTTTTGAATTGTAGGCTACACATAGCTATCTAACCTTTTTGGAAAAACTGAATTCTTTTTAGTCCAGCTGCACGCTCCCCCTCCAAGATCTAAGGCTCTCGCATTACATCCTCTGCAGTTTAATTCCAGCAACTTGCAGTTATCACGTAAGTCATCTGAAGGAGGTGCTATTTTTTAAGTGAGCTTATTTTTTCAGAATTCAATACCTCCTTCAAGCTGCTATTCAACATGTTTCCAAGAACTAAGGAATACGCTACACAAGGAGAAACATCGTCGTTTTCACGTACTGCTATTAAATCAATATCAGCGCCACAATAATTTAGAGGTAACTCATTTTCATAACGAGAGACTAACTCCTCATTTAAACTTATATATAAACCTAAAGGTAGATATTTTTTCTTCGCTCTTTTAATTGAAGAAAATATTTCTTCAATTCCGATATTTCGAAGCAGGTTATTTCCCTTTGCCCTACCTTGCTCTACTGTTGCGCTTATAGTTAGCTGGTCCACCTTAAGCGCCAAACACATCTCGGCCACTTCATCGATATCTTTACAATTTGAATCATTTAAAGTCATCGACACGAGAACTGGAAGTTGGTTTTTCTTGCACAATCGGATTGATTCCACTGCTTTACTAAATGATCCAATAACGCCCCTGGTTCCATCATGTACTTTTTCCATTCCATCAATGGAAATTTGAAGTGCAATATTCCCATTTCTTTTGTTTATTTTTCCAAGCTCTCGAGAAATTCGATCATCGACATAAAATCCATTGCTTCCAATCATTACTCCGATAAACTTTTTTGAAGCCTCTCGAATTTGGAACATGCTCCTTGGCATTTACTTGCCTAGTTTTAGGATAGGATTACTGAAACGATTTGCTCCCAATTACTAGTTGTTCACATCACGATAAATATGTTGAATGCGATTACGATTTCTTTTCGACCTTGGTGCCACACTTAGGGCAGGTCACTAGAAGCTTACCTTTCCCGCGAGGAATGTTGAGCATTGTTCCACAGCCCTTGCACTTAAAGTACATCGTAGTCTTGCGATTTTGCCAGCGACGACTGGTGACGCGCCACCCCTCTTTCGGGTTCCGCATCAACTCTTGATATCGCACGAGTTCTCGAGTACGTGCTTCGTAGTTTTTTGAATATACCCTGAAAAACGCCCAGATAAAGGCAATCAATGAGAGAAACGAAACGAAAGAAATACTAAAGATAAAGTTGATTACCACGAGAACACAGCCCACAATTATCAGCGTTTGGCTGAGTTCATCCATGCCATAGCGTCCCTCAAACCACTGAGCGAAACGCATTTTCCAATTACCACCTTGACCATTACGTGAGTGCATTATGTTCTTCACATCCTTTATCTACAAACCACCCGTATCTTAGGATGCAAAGCTCCCTCATCGCCCCACCTGCACAAAACCACTACGAAGAAATCGAAATATTTTAACTGATGAGCTTCGTTTTCACCGTAGCCGAATGGTCGCATAAAATCCGCAGCCAATTACCCAATACCACATACTGTCCCCACACAGAAGCAAGGAACTCACTCATAAACGACGCATCCACACACAACGTGTCATACCCTGATACACCTGCTGCACATCGTAGTGACTTTTGTGCAAAGAAAGTACCTGCATCGCTAGCTTTGCTGTACACAACGCACCTCAAGCTACACACAACACCACGCCATACAACATTGTACGAGTATCTTTGTACTCAAAGCGTTGTTTTGGATCATCCGCTTCGTAAGAACGTCTATCCTAGATATCAAAGCCGATCTCGTTTTAGGAAGCGTATGATATTCAAATTCAATCTCAAAACCCCACAGGAAGGCTTGTACGACATCACCCAAGAGGTAAAACGTGCTGTAACACAAAGCGACATCACAGACGGAATTGCCCTTGTCTACTGTCCGCATACCACCGGCGCAATCACCGTCAATGAAAATGCAGACCCCGATGTTGTTCGTGATCTAACCATGGCCTTTAATCACTTCTTTCCTGATTTGAAAGGCTATAAACACGCCGAAGGAAATAGTCGGGCTCACCTGCTTTCCAGCATTATTGGTCCCTCTGAGACGTTCATAATTGAACAGGGCAGATTGGTGCTCGGAACGTGGCAAGGAATCTACTTTTGCGAGTTTGACCCTCCTCGCAACAGGACATACTACGTCAAAGTGTACTGACGAATCGCCTGATGCCACACTCCCCGGTTCGCTATAGTACGAAGTACAACAGCAAACCTTCGCCAAAGAGAACAAACGAAATGAATAAGGAGCTATTTAGCTGAATTGCAAAACAGTACGCCACGCTCGGCACACCAAAAAAGGATCCCGGAATACATCCAGGATCCTTTGTGGATATACGATATGCTGAAAACTGCAAGCGGTAAGGCTATTCAGCCTTCTTTTCTTCTGCTTCTTCTTCAGCTGCATCCTCAGTAGCCTCAGCAGGTGCTTCAGTGGCCTCTTCAGTGGTTTCAGCTGCTTCTTCTACAGCTTCTTCCTTTGCCTCTTCTGCTTCCTCTTCCTCTGCCTTCTTTTCTTCAGCCTTAGGTGCCTCTACGGCCTTAGCAGTCTTCTTTTCAGCAGACTTCTCTTCCTTCTTCTTGGGTTGTACAGGCTCAGTGCACAGCTCCATGATTACCATAGGAGCATTGTCGCCCTTACGATTACCAAGCTTCATGATACGGGTATAGCCACCCTGACGATCAGCGAACTGACCCTGAGCAACTTTCTCAAATACCTCACGTACCAATTCCTTGTCGCCAAGAGCCGCAATAGCAAGACGACGGGAATGCAGATCACCGCGCTTCGCCCAGGTGATAATTCTATCAACATCAGGACGAATTTCCTTAGCGCGAGCCTCGACCGTCTTGATGCGGTCATTCGTGAACAGTGCAGCTACCAAGCTCCTTTTCATAGCTTTGGTATGGCTTGCGTCTGTACCCAGCTTACGCCCTTTCTTGTTATGCCTCATTGTTAATCTCCTATTATTGCTTCAAATTGAGGTCCATAGAAATGAGCTTATCCTTCACTTCCTCGATGGACTTCGCACCAAAGTTCCTAATGTTAAGCAAATCGTTTTCAGAATACTCAACCAGCTGACGAACGGAATGAATACCAGCACGCTTCAAGCAGTTGTAAGAACGAACGGAAAGATCCAAGTCTTCGATCTGCTTATCAAGCTCAGCATTCGTTTCCTGATTCTCAGGAGCAAAGATGGATACTACTTCACCATCTTCATCTTCCTCAACCTCATCAAGCATGAGGAACGCACCCATGTACTGGTTGATAATATTTGCAGCGCTGCAGATTGCTTCAGTTGGAGTAATGGAGCCATCAGTCTCAACTTCAAGCGTCAGCTCATCATAGTCCGTACGCTGACCCACGCGCGTGTCAGAAACACTCATGGTACAACGACGAACAGGCGAAAAGAGCGAATCAACATGAATGATTCCGATAGGATCCTCGGTACGCTTGTTTCGCTCTGCAGGCACGTAACCACGACCTACACCAATGCGAATGGTCATTTCCAATGTGCCGCCATCAGCAACAGTCGCAATAACGTGATCGGGGTTGATCAGGGTGAATTCCGTAGGAACTTCCAAATCAGCACCCGTCACAGTGCAAGGACCTTCAGCGTGCACATGAGCCGTAGCTTCGGTGATGTCGGAATTAAGAGCGCTGAATACCAGGCCCTTAATGTTTAAAACGATATCGGTAATGTCCTCGATTACCCCTTCGGCGGTGGTGAACTCATGCTGAACGCCTTCGACTTGAATGGCGGTTGCCTTTGCGCCATCCAAGGACGAAAGCAACACACGACGCATGCAATTACCGAGGGTATAACCGTAGCCACGCTCCAGCGGCTCCACGATGAATCGGGCAATAGTGTCACTGACCTCTTCGATCGTTACTGTCGGCCTCATGAACTCTGTCATATTGAATAAGCCTCCTTAATAAACCGCAGGGCGTTCATTACTTCGAATAAAGCTCAACGATAAGTTGTTCGTTAATATCAAGATCAATCTGATCACGCCCAGGAAGAGACAACACGCTTCCCTGGAGCTTTTCAATGTCGACCTCAAGCCATGCAGGAACCTGAACGCCCTCGTTGGAAATTAAAGCGCTCTTGATAACGAGGAGTTCCTTTGCCTTAGGAGCAACAGAAACAAGGTCGCCCGGACGCACGCGGAATGATGGGATGTCAACGCGGCGGCCATTTACATGGATGTGACCGTGAGTCACAATCTGACGAGCCTCTTTACGGGTTTTTGCAAAGCCCAAACGAAATACTACGTTATCCAAGCGAGACTCAAGAATTTGCATCAGGTTGTCACCGGTAACGCCTGGCATAGCCTTAGCGCGCTTGAAGTAACCGCGGAACTGCTTCTCGAGAACGCCATACACAAATTTTGCCTTCTGCTTCTCGCGCAGTTGCATACCATATTCAGATTCCTTGCGACGACGCTTTGGCTGACGGTTGGATTCCTTCTTGCTGCTATAACCCAACACAGCAGGATCCAAACCAAGCTGGCGACAACGCTTGAGAACCGGAGTTCTATTTACTGCCATAGTGAATCGATCCTTTCAATTAGACGCGACGACGCTTGCGCTGACGGCAACCGTTGTGCGGAACGGGAGTGCAATCTTGGATGCTTGCGACTTCAAGACCTGCTGCCTGAAGAGAGCGGATCGCAGTCTCACGACCAGAGCCAGGACCCTTCACGTATACAGACACCTTCTTGAGGCCGTGCTCCATAGCAGTCTTTGCCGCTGCTTCTGCAGCCATCTGAGCTGCAAATGGGGTGGACTTACGAGAGCCCTTGAACCCAACGGTACCGGCAGACTGCCAGGAAATTACATTTCCCTGAGGATCAGTAATGGAAACGATTGTGTTATTAAAAGTGGATTTAATATGAGCAGCACCAACAGCAATGTTCTTACGCTCAGAACGCTTGATGCGGGTGCGGACGTTTTTCTTAGCTGCCACTAGTTACACCCCTACTTCTTCTTGCCGCCGATTTGCTTACGAGGACCTTTGCGAGTACGCGCATTCGTGTGAGTACGCTGACCGCGGACGGGCAGGCCACGACGATGGCGCAGGCCGCGATAGCAACCGATCTCCATGAGGCGCTTAATATTCTGAGAAACCTCGCGATGCAGGTCACCTTCTGTAGTGAGGTTGTCCTGAATATAGTCGCGAAGCTTTGCCAATTCATCCTCGGTAAGATCATTCACGCGAGTATCCGGATTAATGCCGGTCTCTGCGAGAATCTTTTGTGAGGTGGTAAGGCCAATGCCGTAAATGTAGGTCAAGCCGACTTCAATGCGCTTGTCGCGAGGAAGGTCGACACCAACAAGACGTGCCATAAAAATACTTCCCTTTCTCTCTTAACCCTGACGCTGCTTATGACGAGGGTTCTCGCAAATCACAAAAACCTTGCCATGACGTCGGATAATCTTGCACTTGTCGCACATTTTCTTGACCGAAGGACGTACCTTCATAATTTTATTCCTTTCGGTAAATGCGTTCTTTTCTTTATCAACACGCCCAGCCGCAGGCGATAGTTTGCTCACTGTTGCTACACAACAAAAATCTATGCGCAATGTTATTGCACATAAAATCGCCACACTTTAGTACGCTAAAACATGGCAAATCCGCTTTATTTGTATCGATACGTAATGCGGCCACGATCCAAATCGTATACAGAAAGCTCTACTTGAACCTTGTCTCCCGGCAAAATTTTGATGTAGTGCATACGCATCTTGCCAGAAATGTGAGCCAATATCTTGTGGCCATTCTCCAACTCAACCCTAAACATTGCGTTTGGCAACGCTTCGAGAACAGTACCTTCTAATTCAATAGCATCTTCTTTAGCCAAAGTTGCTCCTTCAAGCAAATCAACAGACAAGCGGCAAATGAGAATTGTATCAAAGTTTTGTCGAATTGTGCAAGGGACTCGTCACCAACGCAGGCTCCACGTTATGCTGCCAACGCAGCAGTCCAAGCGCAATCAAAGCCTATGCAATATCTACGCATGATAGCCCACCGAAATCTCGACTATACAGACACTGCCCCGTTTTACGCTTCGTGCTATCTGTAGACCTGAATCCTGACGGATCAACTAACCTGCCCTATACGCTGAATTCAAGAGTTGAGAAGTTAAAAACTGGCTGGGCCAGCAGGATTCGAACCTACATAGCTGGTACCAAAAACCAGAGTCCTACCATTGGACGATGGCCCAGTTTCACTGAATGCTCGTCAAATCAAGAGCTGTGAGCAGTCCCAAATTATAGCGGCAAGTTTCATAAAACACAATGCTCAAAAAACTTTGATCAAAAATGCCCGCGCTCATGGCACCAATTAAGCGCACCTAAACTAACTACGAACACGTAACTCCCAAAAAGCAACAGCACTTGCCGCAGCTACGTTGAGCGAATCAACGCCCTGCGCCATCGGAATTCGTGCTACATAATCACATGATGCAATCGTGTCCCGAAAAAGCCCATCGCCTTCTGTTCCTACTACGAGCGCAAGCTTTTCTTGCTCTTTAAGAATAGGATCGTCTAAACATAGAGCATCATCGCTCAACGCAAGCGCCACTGTCTTGAACCCCAACCGTGAGAGCAACGCAAGGCCTTCTGTAGGCCACGCATCGGACAACGTAGTAGATAAGGCACCGCGTTGCATGCCATCCGAAGGAGCATTAGATGCTGTACTGCTCACACCAGCCGCCTTGTCAACGCCAACGCAAATACCTGCACCAATGCGCGTCCACGGTACTTGGAACACCGTCCCCATAGAAACACGCACCGCGCGACGATACAGCGGATCACAACACGCAGGCGTCACCAACACAGCATCCATCCCTAATGCCGCCGCACTACGAAACGCCGCTCCTACATTGGTGTGGTTGGTAATATCTTCCAAAACAGCAATCCGGCGAGCACCGCGCACCACCTCTTCCACTGACAAAAGAGGCTTTCTTCGCATAGCGCACAATACACCACGAGTCAGCTCATAGCCGGCCAGGTTCTTCAGTTCGTCTGCCGGCAAAACAAAGACTGGAATGGTGCTATCCAAAGACTCGATACGATTGATAAGCGTGCGCTCCCGCTCGAAACGATGTGTCGGCACCACCAACGAAAGCGGTACATATCCTGCATCAAGAGCACGGTGAATAACCTTATCCGATTCTGCAATAAACACGCCCTTTTCAGGCTCGAGCTTATTGCGAAGCTGCAGTTCCGTAAGCCCGGTGTATACCTCAAGACGCGTGTCAGACAACGTCGTATACTCAATCAATGTCCTACACCACCAACAGCGCAATTAAAGGAAGGGTGACAAGCGCAAACACCGTACTCAAGAAGGTGCAGCGTGCCATGGTCAGTGAATCTCCCGAGTACGCCAGGCACAACATCGTGCCATTTGCCGCCACCGGCATAGCAGCAAGCAAAACCAAAATAGCTAGGATGAACTGATCATGCACGAACAAACCAAACACGAAATATACCAATAAAGGCATTACAGCTAAGCGAATAAGAGCAGTCACATAGCTCCATCCGTCAGAAACCACATCACGCAAGGCCATCTTTGCAATTGCCGATCCTGTAATCAGCATGGTTGCAGGAGAAGTCATACCACCCAACAAACTACAGGCCTGACCAATGGGTCCTGAATCAGTAATACCCGCCACAGCAAGCACCGCCGCGAGGTATGAGGCAATCAATACCGGCTTAATAAGTGTACATTTGAGAGCCTTGAGCTGACCTTTTAGCGAGTGACGCTCACCGTCTTTCGAGCCGCCTGATATCAGCATGACACCATAGGAAAACACGGTGATATTAAAGACGATATTAAAGATGGCAGCATACAAAACCGCAGATGGATCAAGTACAGCGGCCAAAACCGGATACCCCAAAAACCCCGTGTTACTGTACATCATCATAAATTCGTGAGCGCCACGCGTAACAGAGGACATCTTGCGATACACAAGACGCGTGATCACAAAACTCACAACGCCCGCCATAAGAAAGTACAAGGCAGCATAGCCAATCGTCAAAGCAATATCTTCCCCACTAGGAAGGCTGGTACTCGATAAAACCGAATCCAAAATGAGCGCCGGAAGCGTTACAGACATGACAAGCTGGGAAAGCATCGAATCAAACGTGTCATTCATGAGGCGCGTTTTGCGAGCCACAAAGCCACAGGCAACTATGACTGCTAAAACAAACAGCTGAACTAACGTATGCTGAAATGTTTCCACGCTCTGCAAGCTTCCTTTCTTACGCTTTTAAACTCCCTTGTTGTATGCATGATCTACTGCTGTAACCGAAGCCCAACGAACGCGTAAGCCTAGAAGTCGATCCATTCAAAATCATAGAATGGAGCCTTGAGTGAATACGGAATACCATCTGCAAACGAAACAATGTCTGGACGCTGTATAACCACTTCTACTCCCGTCGAATCATCCAAAAGCGACGGCTCAAGCGTAACGCCCGTCTCCACATAATCATCTTCGGAGATCAGGAACTGTTCATAAGAAATGGTGATCTCAGACTCAACGTTTCCGGATGAGACGTTAGTTGTCGTGATCTTTGTCGGATTTCCTTGATCATCATAGGTAATGGTGCTTTCGAACTCCTCACCATCCACCGTAAACGATGCGCCCGTGATGCAATTTTCGTCGTCGTAGATAAACGTAGAAGAATACTCGCTCTCGCCATCCACGACCTCAACCGAAGCTACGTTGCCATCCTTATCATAGGTCACATTGCCCTGAGTTGAAGTGCCTTCATCAACAGCAGAGGTGCTCCTGCTGTCTTGAGTGTCTTGAGCAGTGTTTTCTTCGCTCTCGGCTACAGAAGCATCTTCATCGGAAGGATCTTCGATAGTAAACGCAATCAGCTGATTGCTGCTGTTGTAGGTATACGTGGCACTTCCTGCAGAAATCACGTTATCCGCTTTATCATACGAAATAGCAAAATCGAGAGGATCATCGCTCGAATCGACAGGCAAAGACGAAATCTCTGTAAGCTGTCCGTCGTCATCGTAGGTGAAATAGATCGTACTTACCAACGTATCGCCTGAATATTTCTCATCTTGTGCTGAAACACCTTCACTGTCATATGAGCGAGTGTACGTAAAGTCCCCGTCCTCAAGGCCGGAAACCTCATATCCGATCAGGTTTCCCTCATCATCGTAGGAGTAGACAAATTCCACAGGACCATCAGCAAATGAGGGCTCATCAATCGTGATGGATGTAATAACTCCCGATTCATCACGTGCAATAGAGATATCCGCATCTCCCTCTATTGCTACGGGCAGCCAAACTTCTTGTTCTTCCGTGCTCTCATCACTCGTCATCTGCACTGAATCAGGCACCTCGATAGAAGTCAAAGAATCACTACCTGTCGTGTCAACTGAAGTCAAGGAATCGCCAGAAAGCTCCAGATATGTAAGGGACTCACAATTAGAAACATCCACGGTTTCAAGCGAATCACCTTTCGCGATCACACTGGAAAGCGAACTGAGGTTAGAAGCATCGAGGCTTGGCAGCGAATCGCTCACTATCTCAACAGTTTGCAACGAACTCGCTCCCGACACATCAACCGCGATAAGCCCATTGCCCTCAAAGGTAAGCGTGACGAGAGACGGCATGTCTTTCACATTCAGTGTTTTGACCCTGTCGCTCATAATTGAAAGCCGCAACAAACCAGAAAGCGGCGTCGCATCAACTTCTTCAGTCAGCTTGCCGGATAATACCAAATCAGTCAGGTTAGGAAAGACCTCGAGACCAAGCAGATCGGTTGCTCCATCGATAGCAAGCGAGGCAACCCCTGCCATTTCTTCTTCAGAAAGAAAGCCATCCCCATCAAGGTCTGCTTGCTCGAGCAGCGCCTCACGCACCGCTTCACTGGGGAAGTTTTCCTCGTTGATTTCATAACCTGCTAGCGGTGTAGCCAGCATGTTCAGACCAATAAATAGCGCAATGCCAAAGATAACAACAGCAGCTACCATGGAACCAAGAATAACCGGTGTCCTGCTTTTTTGTTTAGAAGCATGATTATCTTGTTCTGTTTGCTCTTGCTCCGATGCACCTTCAGCGGCTTGAAACGCCTTGGCAACCTCAGGCATTTCCTGAGTATTGCCAGAAGCGCCTAACGTACTTGCAGACATATCCTGAGTAGCCTGTTGGCTTTGTGTGTGAAGCTCTTGGGTATCTTCTGACGAAACGTCAAGAGGCACTGAATCCTGATACGTATCAACATCCAACGACGCAAGCGCTTTTTCGACATCAGCATCGAAATCAGTGTCGGTCGATACCGAGCCTTGATTGGCATCAGCATCATCGGATGCAACACTCTGCTCATCTTCCGAATCAGTCGTTTCAACCGCTTCTGAATCTTGATCGGCATCATCAGAAGGCTCAGACGCTTCAGGCTCTATCACATCTTGAATATCAGTATCGTTAGCACCAGAAGATTCTGTATCCTGGTCATCGATATCTTGGGTATCAGCATCATCAGAAAATTCTATCCCCTGGTCATCAGCTTCAGATTCTCCATGGTCGTCAGAGGATTCTGCAATCTCGTCATCAACATCAAGTTCTTCACTGGAATCAGAAGCCTCTGAAGCCTGCTCACCGGCTTCAGCTTCCTCATCGTTATCAGAAGATTCTGCAGTGTGCTCATCAACATCAAGTTCTTCGCTAGGATCAGGAGATTCCAAAACCTGATCGTTGTAAGCATCAGGATCTTCACTGACTGGCAGCGGTTTGTCAGGCACTTCACTGGATGATTGCACCTCTTCAAGCTCTTCGCCAAAAGATGGCGTTTCTTGAGTCTCGTCCCGCAAGGAGACACCGCACGATCCGCAAAACTTTGCATCATCCGACACTTCGTTACCGCACCAAGGACAAAACATACTAATTCCTAGCCCTCAAAACCCTTTTGTCTACAATCGTATAGTACCCGTAACGAAATGAATTTAATAGCCCTTGCTCTTAGGCGTATTCGTTAATTACATGAGGCACACCTTGATACGTAACTGTACAGAGATCTCAATAGGTTCAGGATTGTCTGCAAAGAAAATGCCCAGTGTGACGTTCTATCAAAAATAGTCATTAACCCACATCGAAACCCATTTCCAAGCACCCATTGGGGCCTAGGCTCCATTTTGTCCTATAGTCCTCGTCGGAATCTATGTATTCCACATCACCCTGCAGGAATAGATATTCGCCACAATTGGCAAGCAAACCACCTGCAGGTATGCAGCAAAAAGGCCCGGCCTTGGGCCGAGCCTTTCGTATAGTCACTATATGAAGCGAACCGATTATGTCTTCTGGAAGTTAGCTTACATCATGCCCATTCCGCCGCCGGCTGCAGCACCGCCTGCAAGCGCAGACAGATCTGGACCTTCCTGAGGAATCTCATTGATGGTTGCCTCAGTGATGAGGATCAGGCCAGCAACTGAAGCAGCAGACTGCAGTGCAGTACGGGTTACTTTTACTGGGTCATTAACGCCCATAGCAATCATGTCGCCCTCTTCACCGTTCGCAAAGTTTACACCCGCGCCCTTAGGCATACCCTTTGCCTTTTCAACTACAACGGAGCCTTCATAGCCAGCATTGGTTGCGATTGCACGCATAGGGGCTTCCAAAGCCTTGCGTACAATATCGATACCAACCTGCTCGTCAGAACCGGAAGCCTCAAGAGCATCCAGCGCAGGAATTGCGTTAATCAGCGCAACACCGCCACCAGCAACAATACCTTCTTCAACAGCAGCACGCGTTGCCTGCAAAGCGTCTTCGATACGGGACTTGGTTTCCTTGAGCTCAGATTCAGTAGCAGCACCAACCTTCAGAACAGCTACGCCACCAGAGAGCTTAGACAAACGCTCCTGAAGTTTTTCACGATCAAAGTCGCTGTCAAGACGATCATATTCAGCACGCATGGAAGCAATACGAGCTTCAACAGCGCCCTTGTCGCCAGCACCATCAACAATAACGGTAGTATCCTTGGTGACCTTTACGGTCTTAGCAGTACCCAGCGCATCCAGTGTCACATCAGCCAAGGTCATACCGAAGTCTTTAGAAACAACCTTACCACCGGTAACAACTGCAATATCTTCGAGAATGCGAGAACGACGATCGCCGAAGCCAGGAGCCTTAATAGCAACAACGTTCAGGGTACCACGCAGCTTGTTCAAAAGCAGGGTTCCCAATGCTTCGCCCTCAACATCTTCTGCAACGATAAGCAGCGGACGGCTTGCCTTCATGATCTGCTCCAGCAAAGGAACCAAATCCTGAATGGAGGTTACTTTGAGGTCGGTAAGCAGAATGTAGGGATCGTTCAAAACTGCTTCCATACGCTCGGAATCGGTTGCCATGTAAGGAGAAACATAGCCGCGGTCATACTGCATACCTTGAACGATATCAATATCAATACCAAAGGTCTGGCTTTCCTCAACGGAGATTGCTCCATCTTTGCCAACCTCATCCATTGCTTCAGCAATCTTTTCGCCGATAACTTCATCACCAGCAGAAATGGTGCCTACGTTGGCAATCTGCTCTTTGGTAGTGATCTCAGTTGCGTCAGCCTTGATTGCCTCAACAACTGCATCGGTTGCCTTTACGATACCGCGACGAATTCCCAGTGCATCTGCACCAGCGGTTACGTTACGCAGACCCTCACCGACGATCACATCAGCCAAAAGCGTTGCGGTGGTGGTGCCGTCGCCAGCCACGTCGTTGGTCTTAACAGCAGCTTCACGAACCAGCTGAGCGCCCATGTTCTCCACAGGATCCTCAAGTTCAACCTCACGAGCAACCGTAACACCGTCGTTGGTTACCAGAGGTGCACCGTAAGAACGCTCAAGCGCAACATAACGACCCTTAGGGCCAAGCGTTACCTTTACAGCGTCTGCAAGTTTCTTGACGCCTTCAGCCATGCCACTGCGAGCATCAGCCTCAAACTTAATTTCCTTTGCCATAAATAAGTTCCTTTCGAGAAAAGAAGTGTAACTAGATATACGCTACGAAATTAATCGGTGAATACTGCGTAAATGTCATCAGCGCGAAGGATCATGACCTTTTCACCCTCAACATCCACTTCAGTTCCGCCGTACTTGCCATAAAGAACACGATCGCCTTCTTTTACTGGCATAGGGAGGTTATTGCCGTCGTTGTTGACCTTGCCCTGACCTACTGCAAGAACAACACCGGTTTGAGGCTTTTCCTTGGAGTCTGCAGCGATATAAAGACCGCCAGCAGTAGTCTCCTGAGCCTCGTCCTGTTTGACGACGATGCGATCACCGATCGGCTTAAGATTCATAACGAACTTCCTTTCATAGATCCTATCGTGCGGGCCGCACATCCTAAGAAAACCCTAGCCTGCGCCCTGCACGTGTGTTACCAAAATCCATCTCGGACGAACCCTGAATAGGTGTAGGCAAGCATGTCCGAATCACCCAGCGCTTGCTTAGCAGACAAGACCCTCTGGTGGCTAGCACTCAACACCTTTGAGTGCCAACGCCTATACATTGTAGCAACTTACCATGCGAATGCAACCGTGTATGAAGAAAATTTCAGTACGATACACTTAGATTTATTGGTAGATAACAAAAAAAGGATTCTTATTTTTCAAACAGGCAATCTACCTGGTGGTTTGTAACATATTTCTGCTTACACCGCATGTTTAGGATGAAAACCCTACTCATTTAAGAAAAATTCTTACAATTTGTTACCTCTTTGTTGATGAGTCAGCACACTTGCTGCAGTAAGCACTACAGAACCACTACAGGACAGCAGTAGGAGCTCGGCATGGGCGCACGCAGTAAAACATCGGCTCTTGTTTCAGCAAGCAAACCCTTGCCTCAAAGCAAAATTCCCCACGCAAGCTCAATCAACGCAGGATAGCAACCCATCTCTGAAGTAACATGTACATACTCATGCAGACGCTCAGTCCAACTCAGTAAAGCAACACAGCGCTCAAGCAGCTTTCGCTGGGTGAGTTCTAGCGAGTCAGCAGTGTCTTCCAAGTTTCTTGCCACGCATCACTTCATTGTAGTAAAATACCCGCTCCGAATACTATGGAGCTGGTGGTTATGAGTTGACATTCGTTGAGATTAATCGCCAACAGAAATATTATTCCGTGAGCTAGGCTATTGGCTCAATCGATGATTCGGTAGAGCCTAACCACTTCATTGCATGCCGAGAAAGGCCTCTAAAATGAATGCTATTACGGCATTTTGCAAGCGAAAAAACATTGAGATTTCTGTACAGCGGTATTTGATTGATGCTTTGGGTGCTATGGCTCAAGGTCTATTTGCGTCGTTGCTTATGGGAACTATTCTTTCTACGATTGGTCAACAGTGTGGCATTGATCTTTTAGTCCAGGTAGGCAGTTTTGCACAAAGCGCTTCAGGTCCCGCTATGGCAGTAGCTATTGGCTTTGCCTTGAAAGCACCTTCGTTGGTGCTGTTTTCCTTGGTAGCGGTAGGATATGCCGCTAATTCATTAGGTGGCGCTGGAGGACCTTTGGCAGTTTTGGTGGTGGCTATTGTGGCATCGGAGTGCGGCAAAGTGGTTGCCAATGAAACCAAGGTGGACATTTTAGTTACGCCTTCCGTAACTATTCTTTCGGGTTGTTTACTTTCCATTGCTTGTGCGCCTAGTATCGGAGCGGGGGCAACAGCAGTTGGATCGCTCATTATGTGGGCAACTGAATTACAGCCATTTTTTATGGGCATTTTGGTGTCGGCGTTGGTAGGTATTGCGCTAACGCTTCCTATTTCTTCTGCTGCAATCTGTGCGGCATTGTCTCTCACCGGTTTGGCAGGTGGTGCGGCGGTGGCGGGTTGCTGCGCACAGATGATAGGATTTGCCATCATGAGCTTTAAGGAAAATCGCTGGGGTGGCCTTGTCTCTCAAGGTTTAGGAACCTCAATGCTGCAAATGGGCAACATTGTGCGCAATCCTCGTATTTGGATCCCGCCAACGTTGGCTTCCATGATCACCGGCCCCATTGCAACTTGTATTTTTCATCTTCAAATGAATGGACCTGCAATTTCATCGGGTATGGGAACATGTGGTTTGGTAGGTCCTATTGGGGTTTATACCGGATGGGTAAATGATGTAGCCGCGGGTACGATGTCGGCTATTACGGCGTTTGACTGGCTTGGCTTAGTGCTGGTTTGCTTTGTTTTACCTGCAATTTTATCGTGGTTATTTGGCATGATTTTGCGCAAAATAGGATGGATCAAAGAAGGTGATCTGGTGCTTGCTTCAGCTGATGATATGGTGAAGGCAGATAAAGATCAGTAACATCACCACGGATAACACGCGAAGCGCCACCCAGTCAAGTAATGATAGGGTTTGCCAGCATAAACGCTCAAGATATTTCTGTTAGTGTGCAGGAATTACGCAAGACGTGACTCGGATACGCATCACAACGCACGAATTTGTTCAGCCAACCACTCAGCCCACTCTTCGACGCCTTCGCCATTGGTTGCCGAAATAGGAAAAATGGGAGCCGTGGGATTTAGGTTCTTAATATGATCGTAGAACAAATCCTTATCAAAGCTAAATACGGCAAGCGTATCAATCTTGTTAAGCACGATGGCCTTTGCTGCCTGGAACACGCCAGGGTATTTGAGCGGCTTATCATCGCCTTCAGGCACGCTCAGAATCATTGCCTTCATGTTCTCGCCCAGATCAAAATCAGTCGGACAGACAAGGTTGCCCACGTTTTCAACAATGATCAAGTCAAGATTATCAAGATCAAGCACATCCACCGCACGACGAATCATGTCACTTTCCAGGTGGCAGGCACCCCCAGTATTAATCTGAACAGCAGCAATACCCTGCTCTTTGATCTTTTCAGAATCAACCGATGACGCAATGTCGCCCTCAATAACCGCAATATTGAACTCATCACGCAGCGCTTCAATTGTCGCTAAAATCGTGGAGGTCTTTCCCGAGCCAGGCGATGCCAGCAGGTCAAGAACAAAGACTTTCTTCTCTGCAAAGAGCTCGCGATTAGACTGAGCGAGTTTATCGTTTTTATCTAAAATAGGCTGTTTCATATCAATCTGCATGGGAGGCCTCCTGTTCTCTGTCTTCATCAGGGATATCTACCTCAATAGAGTCAATCTGCAGTTCCTTACCCGCTATAAGTTCCGTAAATACACTGCCGCATTCCGGGCACATCATATGAAACCGATCGTGGGTATACTCTTTGCCGCACTCAAGACACACACTGAGTGGCTCAATCATATGGATCTCAAACACAGCGCCTTCGCACAGGGTGTTTTCCGACAGCGCTTCGAACGCAAAACGAAGTGCATCTTCTACGGCCTCAGTCATAACCCCAACCGAAAGATCAATCCTCAAGACCCGTTCAGCACCTGCCCCACGAGCCGCCTGCTCTACTGATTCCATGACGCCTGTCATGATTCCTAGCTCATGCACGACGTCTACTCCTTCTCATTCTCTGAGCCCCAGAGATGCTCATTGAACTTCTTTTTCACGTATCTCAATTCTTCTTTTGCTTCTTTGGCTTCACGCTCTTCAATCTTGCGCTTCTCTTCCTGATGCTTAATTCGCCTGCTCAAACCCACACGCGCCGCAAGCAAACTGACCTCATACAGGACAACCATCGCAGCAAACATCAAGCCCATCGTAACCGGGGAGGCATCTGGTGTAACCGCCGCAGAAAACACGAGTAACCCAACGTACACACCACGCCAGCTTGAACGAAGTTTGGCATACGGAACCACACCAAACATAACCAAATAAAAGACCACCAATGGCATCTCAAAGCCTATGCCAAAGCCTAGCTCGAATTTAATGATGATATCGACCCACTGACTTGCCTCGGGCAGAATGGTAGCAAAACCACTTGCCTGATCAGTAAGCCATTGAAACGCCGGATCCAAAATGACGCAATAACAAAACACCGTGCCCAAAATAAAGAGGGTCAGCGCAGAGACAAAGGTAGGAATAAACCATCTGCGCTCACGTGGCTTCAATGCCGGCAAAAAGAACGCCAAAATTTGCCACAGCGTGATAGGAGCCGTAGCCACTAACGCGGTCCACAGAGCAACCGTCAGGCGAACGGAAAATGCATCAAAGGCACCGAAGACATTGATAGCAACCTCGCCTGAATCAGTGGTGGGCATGTATTCAGCCACCGGAGCAAGCATAAACTGAACAATCGTGTTGGTTCCTAAGTAAAAAACGCAGGTAGCAACAATCAAACAGACGACAATGCGCACCAGACGCATACGGAGCTCACCTAAATGCTCCATCAACGACATGCGAGCCGGTCCGATAGGCATATTTACTCACCCCTTTCTACAGCCGCATCTTCTTCTGCATGAAAAGCAGATACGGAAGGTGAGGAAGACTGCACTTGAGTACGTGAAATGGGTTTCGTACCGAACAGCTCTTCAGGAGTCAGCTGCGTTGATACAGCCGCACTAGAAGCACTAGGTGTACCCGAAACACGGGAATTAGCACTTGATACAGACGCTCCAGCGCAATTCTTCGACACAGAACCTTTAGAGGCGCTTGTAGGCGCAGGTTTTTGAGCGGTTGGAGCTGGCTTAGAAGCACCTTGGGCGCCACCAGCATCCGATGAGCCAGAACCCGTTGCATGGCGCTGTCGCTGAGCCTTCTTTGCAGCCTCTTGTTTCATGGCAGCTCTGTTCGCTTCAATAGCTTCACGCTCTTTTTGTTCAGCACGCTGTTTGTCATAGCGAGCCTTACGCTGCGCAAAGCTTTCCTGAGTAGTAACCGGAGCAGCCTTTCTATTGCCCGTAGCTTGAGTCGACTTCTTGTTTTGAGAGTCGTCTACATCAAGCACTTCACCCTTAATAACTGATTCCATTTCGGCCTGAGCCTGCTTAAACTTGCGCAGAGCAGTGCCCAGTGTCTTAGCAATTTCAGGCAACTTATCTGGACCAAATATCAAAAAGCTGAACAATAATATTATGAATAGCTCTAAGCCACCAATACCGAACAAGCCATACTTCTTTCTCTCTGTAAACAGCCAGACAGTGTGAGCTGAGACATCGCAACAAAAGCGCCTTAGGAACCTTCTCCTAAAAACATCAATGCCATCGTGGGTAGAGATAAGGCAAGAATCAAAATGGCACATACCACAATGATAAATATGCGCCGCATCATCAACTTACGAGCTTCTTTTTCTTGAGCTTTCCGCTGCCGTTCAAGAGCACGTTCTTCACGTTCTTGACGCTGCTTTGCACTTACCTTTTGCTTCTTTTTGGCCATGTACCAAAACTCTTTCTTATCCTGTGGACACCTTAACGCAGCGCCCTGCCTTACAACGTCACGTTTCGACCAGAGGAGGTTGACTAGGAACGTAAGCGACTACGCGTCGATAATACATTCGCAATACGCTTTGTCGTTCCCTCTTGAGCATTCACAAGTCGCCCGTCTTCGTACAGGATGTTGCCACCAACCATCGTCATAACAACATCGGCGTTACTTGCCGCTCCTACTACCGCTAAGAGAGGATCAATCGAAGGCGTTTGATACGACCCCGAAAGATCAATAGCGACGACATCAGCAAGCTTACCAACCTCCAATGAGCCAATCTTGTCCTCCATACGAAGGACTTTTGCCGATCGCAATGTCGTCAGTTCAAGAAGTGTTTTTGCATCCAAGAATTCCCTACTGAGTGCACGCTGCACCAAAAGCTCAAGGCGCATCTCAGTGAACAGATCCAAGAAATTTGCCGCACTTGGTGCTCCCGTAGCCAAACCAACACGCAAGCCGGAGCGCAAAAATTCATTTACCGGTGCAACACCCATACCCAATTGAGCGTTAAGGCTGGGGCATACCGCAACAGCTACGTCGTAATCGTGAAGATAATTAATGTCGTCTTCCGTTACACGCACGCCATATACGATGGTCATGTTCTTGATGTCGAACAATCCCCAGTTCAGTATGTAGTTCACTGGAGTAACCGCTGTGGGCAACCAAGGTGGAATTTCTACGAAGCCGCGGCGCTCACGCTCGGTCATTTTATCCAGACCCGATAAAGCACCATAGCGAATAAACTTGTATTCTTCCTGACTTCCTGCAAGCATCATAGAAACCGGGAGATCATCATGCTCGTTCACATACTTTACAACGCTTCTATACAATTCAGGATGACAGTCATAGACAGACTCAGGCGCCACCCCAAGTGAAATGCGATCAGAATCAATGACCTGAGACCACTTTTCAAGATCGCTATCCATCATTTTCATGGCATAATTGACCAGGCGCTTATCCATAGCACCCACCTCGTGATAGATCACGCCACGCAAGCCGCACTCTTGAGCTGCAAACAGGCTTCCTCCCGTAGAGGTGGTATCAGCGATCGTTGTTACACCAGCAGCCAATTCTGCCAAGCATCCAAAATATGCCGAATCATACGTTTCTTCAGGCGTAATACTTGATCGCAAATCGTTGATGATCTTGCGCCATTTCACAAAAGGCACATCATCTATAGCGCCGCGAAGAACCCCGTCTTCGGTTCGCGCATGAAGATCAATCAATCCAGGAATAAGTGCTGCTGTACCAAAATCTTTGACTTCCTCTTCGGGATAACGCAAGCGCATCATCTCAGTAGCACCAATATCTGCGATGACGCCATCTCGGACTAAAATCGCACTGTTTTCTACCGGATCTGACGACACGGGAATAATGTATTTTGCGCACAGTAGCATGCTAATCCTCCTGACCCATTAATTCTTAGTCATGATAGCATTGAAGTGTTTCATTTGCTCTCAATTCATAGTGCATGGATTTTCGCATGCGACAAAAGGGTAAGCCGGCCGCACGCATCATTCAGCACCTATACGTGAGAAAACGATTATAGAAAGTTTATTGCATGGACACAAACCATTCTGTAGATACCGCCACAGGCGAAGACGCTCCGGCTGAATTATCTTCGCAACGCGTCAAAAAAATCTTTACTGATATAGCGTGGAAATACGAGCGCTTCAATGCGCTTTCTAGTTTTGGCCGATATCGCAGCTGGCTGCACACCCTGATAGATAAATCCCCCATTACACCACGAACGTGTCTGCTTGATATTGCAGGAGGCACAGGAGATGTAACCTTTACGGCATGCGCCCAAAAGCCTCCGGCATCGATCGTGCTCTCCGACTACACGCCCGCCATGCTTGAAGTTGCACAGACGCGACTCGATAAGGGCGAAGCCTGCGAGGTGCCTGTTGAATTGGCAGTTGTTGATGGGCAAGATATTCCGTACGACGATGCATCATTTGACATCATCACCATGTCCTATGGAATTCGCAACATGCCCGAGCGCGAACGGGCCCTCTCAGAAATGTATCGGGTGCTGAAGCCGGGCGGTGCATTATGTGTCTTGGAATTTTCTACTCCACCGAACCCTCTCATGCGCTTGGGATATCGTCTCTACCTGCGCTGGGGAATTCCTGCGTGGGGCAAGCTGGTAACCGGCGATGCATCAGGATTTGTATATCTTGCAAAATCAATTAAGGCATTTCCTAACCAAGAAGGCTTTAGCGCCATGCTAAAAGATGCAGGGTTTTCTCGTGTTGAATACACCAATGTCACCTTCGGCGTAGCTGCGGTTCACATTGCGTATAAAAATGCATAAGGAAACGAAGTGCTTCTGTCAGACGACACAGCACTTACTACAACCTGCAACTAACAACAGGTATGCCGCTCATCTGATCAGCACCTCAGCTTTTAGTACGATTCATTAAGCGATGCATGGGCCGCAACATCACAGTCAAGGCCGAAGAATTTGTGTGCCTTGTAGCGATCAAGCGCCACCAGCGCAATCATCGCAGCGTTATCCGTGCACGCTGAAAGTGGCGGCAACGTGAGACGCACTCCCTTATCTTCGCACATCACCTCGTAGGCATGGCGCAGTTGAGGATTAGCCGCAACACCACCCCCCAGACAAAATTCCCGAGCACCCGTCTGTTCAAGCGCAGAGCGCGCTTTAGAGACCTGCACATCAATCACAGCAGCCTGAAAACTTGCAGCTACGTCTGCCTGATTGAATTCACGTCCTGCCTGCTTTTCCTTTTGCAGATACGTCATAACTGAGGTCTTTAAACCCGACAAAGAGAATTGCAAATCACCCGAATGCATAAGCGCACGAGGAAAATGAATAGCTTTCGGATCCCCCTGTTCGGCAAGCGCCGAAATAAGTGGTCCGCCCGGGTAACCAAGCCCCATTGCTTTGGCTACCTTGTCGAAGGCTTCTCCTACCGCATCATCAAGTGTTGTTCCTAAGATTTCATAGTCGCCCCAGTCTTTGACATGAACGAGCATGGTGTGCCCACCCGAAACAAGGGAGACCACCATAGGAGGTTCAATATCAGAACACGCAAGTTTGTTTGCGTAGATGTGTCCCTCTAAATGATTCACGCCGATCAAGGGCACATCACAGGCCCAGGCAAGGCCTTTAGCAAAAGCAAGACCAACGACTAACGCACCTACCAAACCAGGTGCATAGGTCACCGACACGGCAGCAAGGTCATTCCACGACAAGTCAGAACGTCCACTGCGCAGTCGTGCTTGCTCTAAGCATTCCTGCACCACCCCACCAATCGCTTCAATGTGCTTGCGACTGGCAATCTCGGGAACAACACCACCGAAACGCGCATGAAAATCTATCTGAGATGCAACCACATCAGCAATGATTGTTCCTGCCTCGTCAATAAGGGCGGCAGCCGTCTCATCGCAGGAGGTTTCGATTGCCAATATCAGCTTCCCCCGAATAGCGCGACAACCCTGAAACTCGCTTGGACCAGAAGTGCACGCACTATCGCCAGCATCATTGAGATGCAAATCCATACCCGCAACATCGTGGTTGGACAACGGGAGCGGACCGGTATAAATCACGGCATCCTCCTTATCGGAGTAATACCGAGGACGCACTCCTACCCGTGCAAGACCAAGCGTTTCATAAAAAGCACATGCGCCCGTATTCGACGCACGAACCTCAAGAGTCATTTCGCGCGCACCCAAATCGCGTGCATCAAAGGCAAGATGAGCGAGCAACTCTCGTGCAATTCCCTGACGCCGATACGAAGGGTCGGTAGCAACTTTCAGCACCTGCACTTGCCCATCAACAATCCATCCGCCGACATAACCAATAAGCTGAGCATCTTCAGGTTCAACTGCACGCTTTGAAGAATCGTTCATTTTATACGCAGCCCACCAGCTTCTGTCAGCACGCGGAAGCTCATCAAGAATTTGAGCAGCATTCCATGCATCACTGCCCATAACTTCCGACTCCAAACGAGCAACCATAGGTGCCCACAGCGCCTCTAAAGGCTGATAGCGAATAGTCGATCCTCCTTGCACGCCTGTTGCCAAATCCTTCGCTTCAAGTGGTGCGGTCGAATCATCCTTAGCGAACCGCGCACGCTCTGCCTCTTCCGCATCGGATAGACGCGTATACACAGGTAAAAGGATGCACGGATCTCCCTCAGTGCACGTATCAGGATCAAACTGACCGGTTTGCCAGTCAGCCTGAGCTGCAAGCAGAAGTCCTGTGCCAGTTGGATACCGCTTGGTTTCAACAAGCTGACCATGATCTACACACAACCGTTCATACTTGTTGAGGCCATCACCGGTAATGTATTGGGTTGAATCATCACCCAACCATTGATCTAAATCATGCGCCTTCATAACAAAATCGGCATTAAGGCGCTCGATACCCTGATCGCTTACGGTATAGCGAACAGGATACACTTCCTTGCGCATGGCGTCGCCCAACACCACCAGCGAACCCCGCACGCCTTCTTTCCACTGGTGCCAAGCTTGCTCATCTGCCGTAGAAACACCAAACAGAGGAACACCGAGACCCAGCGCCAAGCCTTTTGCAGTTGCCATACAAATACGCACTCCGGTAAAGGAACCCGGTCCGCGACCGCACACCACACAAGCAATCTGACTTCTCTTAAGGTTTTCTGTATTCAGAAGTTCATCGATTTGAGGCATGAGCTTAACATTGGAAGCGCGAAACGCTGGAGTTTCGCATGAGGCCACGAGCTCAATCTGGCACGTGGATCTGACAAGCTTTCCCAATCCTAACGAAATCATTTCGTTGGCAGTATCAAAAGCGATAACGTAGTCTTTCATGCAATCCAATCCTGATATCTAGAGTGTTGTGCACATCGAGACCACTATCATACTCCATCCGGTTAACAGCTTTACACCAAAGCACTTTGCCACATACCGAGCAGGTACTGCGCGCTCCCCCAAGCACATGCCCTGATACGACGCGATGATTCGTCAAGAACCTCAAGATAGATCTCGATACGGTCTTCAGGCATTTCATCAGGAAACTTTGATGCCCACTCAATGCAGGACACGCCGTCATCTTCTACGAGACTGTAAAAGTCAATATCGTCCAACTCATCGGGGGCTTCGAGGCGATACAAGTCAAAGTGATAGAGCACCAGATCGGCTCCTTGATACACGGATAGTAAATTAAACGTGGGACTGGTAACCGCAACGTCAACATCAAGTTCGTCAGCAAAACCCTGCACAAATTGCGTTTTGCCTGCGCCTAAATCGCCATCGAGGGTAATCACATCACCGGGTGAGACCACCGCTGCAAGCGCCTGCGCCACCAGCTTGGTCTCAGTCACCGAGAATGTTGTTGCTATGTCGACCCACGTATGCTCCATGTAGCCCATATAACGGTATTGCAGTCGTTAGCGAATAGTTTTTTCTGCAGCAATAATCGTATGCTCCATAGTGATAGAGGTCGTGATAGAACCCAACCCACCTGGTACAGGGGTAATAGCGTCCACAAGGGGCTCAACGGAATCATAGTCAACATCGCCGCAAAGCACACCTTCCGCGTCGAAGTTGACACCCACATCAAGCACAACCTGACCAGCCTTGAAAAAGCCAGCGTCATAAGAACGCGCACGACCAGTTGCACATACCACAATATCTGCTGTTCTCATTATGGTCGCGAGATCCGCCGTGCGTGAATGACAGATAGTCACACTTGCATTGCGACGAAGCAACAGCATGGCAAGAGGCTTACCGACTACCAAGCTTCTACCCACAACCACAACATGCTTTCCTTCAACAGGAATATCGTAGTAATCAAGCGCCCGCACGCACGCTTCTGCCGTACAGGGAGCAAACCCCTCAGGCGAATCAGTAAACACCGCACCGAGTGATGCCGTTGAAATACCATCTACATCTTTTGCCACAGAAAGCTCGTCGCACACGAGCTTTTCTTCCATGCCAGCAGGAAGGGGGCGAAACAGAAGACAGCCATGCACACGATGATCGCCATTGATGCGACGAAGCTGTAAGAGAAGCTTTTCCTGCGATACGGTTTCGGGCAAATCAAACACACGCGTCGCTACCCCAAGGTTCTGAGCGCGGAGAATAGCCGCTCGCTCATAGCTCACATCATCAGGACGCGCACCGACACGCACCAAAGCAAGCGTGGGCTCAATACCAAGGATCCTTAAGCGCTCGACACGAGGAGCAAGATTATCAGCTATCGCGTCGGTTACAGGACGGGAACTCAAAATACGGGCCATAATAATTACCTAATTTCTTCTAGCACATAGTTATAAATCTCATCCATATGACGACCACTCTCTTCGATGAGCCTATCGGCTTGCTGTGTATAGCGCTGCGCCTGCTCCTTGTCGTCAAGCATAGCGGCATTTCCATACACATTGAGCGCTGCACCTTTAAGAGCGCCTTGGGCAAAAGACACTCCTGTCGCCACATCGGAAATAGCGGTACGTGAACCATGATACGCAAGAAATTCGCTCAAATCTATGACCCGTGCACAGGCATGCATAATAGAAAACGGAACTTCGATGGCTTCAATCAGAGCTTCCTGAATGCAAGCGTGACGATACTCCTCTTCTTCTTCAGTTGCGTGAGGAAGGCGAAACGCTTGAGCAAGAGGCATAAACACCCGCGCGTCTTCTTCTACCAAATTGAGAAGCTCTGTGCGCACTGCCTCAAGGTTCTCCAAACACGCTCTCACTTCATCTTCCACATCAGCGTAGCGCTTTTTACCTACCGTCAAGTTTCCCACCATTGAAGACAGTGCCGAACCAAGAGCTCCACAATAAGCTGAGGCACCGCCGCCTCCGGGAGTCGGGGTGCCTTTAGCTACTTCATTAATAAATGCTTGATCGATCAACTGTACTCACCTAAATACGTCAAAAAGTACTTGCCTTGTATCCCAATTATATGACTGAATACCTTAGCAAAACTTAGATAACGCATTAGAACAAACCAGAAATTTTTCCTGATTCGTCAACATCAATCTTAAAGGCAGCAGGATTCTTACCAAGACCGGGCATCGTCATAACGTCACCCGTCAAAGCGACCACAAATCCTGCACCAGCAGATACCTTAACTTCACGAACCGTAATACTAAAGTCACGCGGCGCTCCTAATTTTGTAGGATCATCCGAAAAGCTGTATTGGGTCTTCGCCATACATACCGGCATTGATGCAAACCCCATACCTTCAATCTGAGCGATCTGCTTGGAAGCGGCAGGAGTGAAGGTCACACCATCAGCATGATAGATGCGCTTCGCAACTGCCTCGATCTTTTCAGCGAGACCCAGTTCATCCTCATACGCAAACGAAAGTGAGCTAGGCTGTTCACACAGACGAAGAACTTCCTGGGCAAGCTCTTCTCCGCCTTCGCCGCCCTTTGCCCATACCTGAGACAATGCAACATTAACGCCCAGTTCTTGACATTTTGCACGCACCAGGTCAACTTCAGCCTGAGTATCGCTAGGAAATTCGTTGATGGCAACAACGCAGGGTAGCTTGTAAACCTGCGTGATGTTTTCAACATGCTGAAGCAAGTTAGGCAATCCCGCTTCAAGCGCTTCGAGATTTTCTTCGTTAAGCTGATCTTTTGGTACACCTCCGTGGTTTTTCAGGGCACGCACGGTCGCAACAACGACAACGGCATCAGGCTCAAGACCGGCAAGACGACATTTAATATCCAAGAACTTTTCAGCACCCAAATCAGCACCGAAACCAGCTTCTGTTACGCAATAGTCACCCAAAGCAAGCGCCATGCGAGTAGCCATAATGGAATTGCAACCATGAGCAATATTGGCGAAAGGACCACCGTGCACAAAGGCAGGTGTACCTTCAAGCGTTTGTACCAAATTAGGCTTGAGCGCGTCTTTCAAAAGCGCGGTCATAGCACCTTCAGCCTGAAGATCGTGAGCGGTTACCGGCGTATCATCGCGCGTGTATCCTACTACGATACGACCCAAACGCTCTTTCAAGTCAGTGATAGACGTTGCAAGACAAAAGATTGCCATGATCTCTGAAGCAACCGTAATATCAAAACCATCTTCGCGAGGAACGCCGTTGGCCTTGCCACCCAAGCCACACACAATGTTGCGAAGCTGGCGATCGTTCATGTCAACAACACGTTTCCAAGTAATGCGGCGAACGTCGATGTTGAGTTCATTGCCATTGTGGATATGAGCGTCCAGCAATGCGGCAAGAAGATTATTAGCAGCCCCAATGGCATGAAAATCGCCCGTAAAGTGAAGATTGATATCCTCCATGGGAATAACCTGAGCATAGCCGCCGCCGGCAGCGCCTCCCTTAATACCAAAAACAGGACCGAGAGAAGGCTCGCGCAAAGCAATGACGGTGTTTTTGCCTAAGCGAGAAAGCGCATCGCCCAAACCGACCGTAGTCGTTGTTTTGCCTTCACCAGCAGGAGTAGGATTAATGGCAGTAACGAGAATCAGTTTTCCTGCTTCGTGCGATGAATCACGGAGCAAATTGTAATCTACCTTAGCCTTTGATCGTCCGTAACACTCAAGGTATTGCGAATCGATACCTGCCTTTTCAGCAATTTCAGTAATGTCACGTGGTTCGGTCGCTTGCGCAATTTCAATATCGCTCAGCATAAGCAAGTTCCGCCTTTCTTAGCAGTATCTTCAAACTTGTCAATGCCGAAATTCTAACGCGATATCTCTTCGTAGATCGTACGCAATCCCTGTAAGGTTAATTCCAGATTAATTTCGGTAATTCGTCTTGAATGAGGAGCAATACGGTGGGCAAGACCCCCTGTTGCCACGACACGTGCTTCATACCCAAGCTGATCGAAGACTCGATCTATCAGTCCATCAACACGTGCCGCTTCACCATAGACCACACCTACCTGCAAGCACTCTGCTGTGCCTGCACCAATGGCGGTTCCGGGATCTTCCAGCTCAACCGAACGCAACAATGCCGCACGCGTAAAGAGGGAACGCATCGACGATTCAACACCAGGCGCAATAATGCCACCGGCAAACGTTCCATTCTTATCGATGATTTCGATATTCGTTGCCGTGCCAAAATCAACAACAATTACCGGCGACCCATAAATGTTTTGCGCCGCAACCGAGTCAGCCACGCGATCAGCACCCAGCTCAGGGAATTTATTCATATCGACATTGATAAGATACCCTGCAGTAGCAGCAGACACCACCACGGTATCCTCAACACTGAATGAACGACAACACGCCTTTTCCCAATTGTGAGTAAGCGCAGGAACAACGGAAGCCAAAATAGCACCGTCGATATGAGATCGTTCCAAACCTTCTGCCATCATAAGCGTATGGAGCTTAATGCGCAGCTCATCGCTGGTATGATCTATATTGGTTGCAACACGCCACATATGAACAAGTTTATCCTGATCATAGATGCCCAAAACAGTTTGCGTATTGCCCACATCGATTGCAAGTAACATGTTTCTGACAGTCCCTTTCGAAATATGCACCACGAGCGAATGCTACCATACTATTACGTATGAGTTGCATAAACTTTGCACATATCGCCACTCGCAGATTGTAAATGGAGGACGATCAAAATGGACAACACACCAGCTCGCATCCTGATCGTAGACGACGAACCTTCTATCACCGAATTTGTCAGCTATGCAATGCAAAAAGAAGGCTATGAAACTGAAATAGCATCAGACGGTGAAGAGGCACTGAATAAAATAGAGCGCCAGCACTTCGACCTGTTCATCTTGGACATCATGCTGCCCGGCATTGATGGCTATGAGCTGTGCCGTCGCATCCGCGCCAAGATGGCCACCCCCATCCTATTTCTCTCGGCACGCGATTCCGAGCTCAACAAGGTGGTAGGGCTTGAACTCGGCGCTGATGACTACTTAGCCAAACCCTTTGGCGTACGCGAATTGCTAGCCCGCACGCGTGCACTTCTGCGCCGCAGCCAAGGAAACGATCTCATTTCTGGCAGCGAAATTAGTGCGGGAGGCATTACGCTTAATGAAGACACTCATGTAGCCGAAGGCGACAAAGGTCCCATCGATCTCACGCCACGTGAATTTGAGCTTTTGACCTGCCTGATGAAAAACGCGGGAAAAGTAGTTTCGCGTGAAGACTTATTGCATGATGCCTGGAACTGGGAATATATCACCGAAACCAAGACCGTTGACACCCATATCAAGCGCTTGCGCGACAAAATTGAAGCAGCGGGCTACGACCCTAAACTGGTTGAAACTGTGCGCGGATATGGCTATCGCTTTAGGAAATAGTGTCGCATCGAACACCTGTTATATTTCGGTTCCAACACACCAGACAGGATCACAGCGATAAAGCACAACAGCAAGATCACACCGCCCAGCAGTCAAGGGACGTAGCATGTCTTCAAACACGAACATCGAGTCACAACAGCACCGCGAAGCAAAGCCTATGCGTCTTTTTACGCAAGTCTCCTTTCTTGCAACGCTACTTTCATTATTTGCAAGCACGCTGACTGCACTTGTAATAATATATACGTTCCATCTTCCCTATATCTTTATGCTGATTGTGATCCCTATCGGTTGCGCCTGTTATTTTTTAAGCCTTCTCACGGCTCATTTTATTAGCCGTCCCTTATCCGAACTGGTCAAAAAAGTACAGTCATCCAAAGATGGTGATACCAGTGTTGTCTTTACCTCTACGGAATCAATGAGAGAAGTAGACGATTTGTCGGAGAGCATCGCAGATTTTAACCGTGCATATAAAAACCGCGTTGATGAACTGGTGGCTTTCAATGAGCAGCAAGACACGTTTGTCAGTGATGTAGCGCATGAATTTCGCACCCCCCTGACTGCTATTAGCGGCAACGCAGAGCTCATGCTTGATCCTGATATGCCACAAGAAACGCGGGAACATTTCTGCGAGATTATTCTCAATGAGGCCGAGCGCCTCAAGCAGCTTACCAACGGCCTACTCTCGCTGCAGCACGCTAAGGAGGGGGCGCCTGCAGCATCTCTTACACGCATCAATATTGAAACTGTTGCACGAGATGTTATCGACATGCTTGAACCCATCGCCCAGGACAAGGATGTATCTCTCACGATTAAGGGAGCAGCACCTGACATTTTCGCCAACGCCGATCGATTAAAACAAGCCCTGATCAATCTTGTCGACAACGCCATTCGCCATGTCGATACCGGCGGACACGTTTCCATTCTTCTGTCCGGTATCGACGATCAGGCTGTTGTTGCCGTCAAAGATGATGGATGCGGCATAGGTGACATAGATCCCGTACTGCTCTTTAAGCGCTTTTATCGCGGTGACACCTCACGCGCACGAAACAGCGGAGGAGCCGGTTTAGGGCTTGCCATTGTCAAAGAGATTGTTGAAGATTTTGACGGAAAGGTCACCGCATTTAACGTTCCCGAAGGGGGAGCTATTTTCACGATGTCCTTCCCTGCTATGAACTAAACTGACCTACAACTAGGCTCGCCAACAATACGCACAACCTGGTTCTATGAAAACTGCTTGACGACTTTTGCAACAGCCTGCGCAAGCACTACCGCAACGATCATCTTGATCACATCCACCGGGATAAACGGCGCGACGGCAGCCACAAATGCTGCTTCTGCACTCAAGTTGCCCGCATACATAAGCCATGCCCAACCAAACAGATATAGCACGACCAAGAAAACAGCACCGAGTACCAGGTTGTATGCAAGCTTACCTGAAGCAACCGAAGTACCGAAAAACGAGGTCTGCTTATCGGAAGCGAAAAGTTTGGTACGTTGCAGCGCATAACCAATGCCAAGAGCAAGAGCTCCCGCAACTAAAAACCCAACAATAAAACCACCCGTTGGACCTATCAATGCTGCAATACCACCCTTAAACGAGGAAAACACCGGTAGACCAAGTGCGCCAAGCAAGATATATCCCGCAATAGAAGCAAGCGCCTGTTTGGGTGTCAGAGCAAACAACACAAACATGACCGCCAAGGTCTGAAGAGTAAACGGAATGGGCCCAAAGGGAACCGTGATCCAAGCGGCCACGGTTATAAAAGCAATTGAAAGTCCACAAAACGCTATTGAGGCAGCGCGTCCATACGAATGAGTTACCGATGCAGTCATATCTCACTTCCTTTCGTAGAAAATGTTACAGAATTATACCCTACATAAACACCGTGCTATACCACCAACACAAACTTGAAACACAACGACTCCGGCACACGCGCACGCACCCACCACATCATGCCAGTGCGACCATCGATCATGCCCGTCAAACTATGACTGCGCTTTCGTGGCTCATACACACCACAAGACTCTTGACACCTCAAAACATATAACTGACACCTAGCCAGCCCTATCCAGGTACGTTCTTGCGCCCAAATTTCGCTTTAATTGTCCCTTTTTCAACGCCTTTCAAACGCTTTAATTCAGCCGATAAAAACGCTAACGAGGTGATAACAGACAGCACATCAGAAATAGGAACGGCAAAATAAATTGCATCAAGGCTCGTCAAACCAAGCCCCATATGTGGAAGAATAATCGGAAGCGCAATATAGAGCGGAATAAGGAAGAGCACCTGACGCGTCAGAGACAAGATAACCGATTTTAATGGCTGGCCAGTTGCCTGGAAGTAGTTTGATGCCACGATCTGAAAGCCCACAACCGGCAACAATAAAAGCTGAATGTTCAGGGCAAACACCGTGAAATCTCGCAAGGAATCATCACGGATACCGAACAACTCAACGATATCATACGCAAAAACATGAATGAGAATCCACATGCACGTACCCAGAAAAACTGCCGCTAAGATACCGTACCCAAGGGTCGTCCGCACGCGTGAAATGAGACTTGCGCCGTAGTTGTATCCAAGCAACGGCTGTATTGAAACAGCAATACCAATGATGGGAAGCACGGTAAACATCGCACAACGCTGTACCACGCCAATAGACGCAAGAGCTGCTTCGGCGCCGTAGGGTGATTGTCCCCCATAGAGCACCAAGAGATAGTTGACCAAAAAGCTGATTACCGATATGGCAATTTGCAAAATAAAGCTTGCTGCTCCCAAAGAAAAGATAAATCCAACAACTTCGGCTTCCAGCTTCAAATTACGCGCGTAGAGTCTAAATGAAACATTCTTGGTTATCAGGAAATACCACAAAACACAAACACACGATATAGCTTGACCGAGCACCGTTGCCAAAGCGCTTCCGACAACGCCCCACCCTAACACCAACACAAAAAGATAGTTGAGCACAATACAAGAAATTGCGCCGATAAGCATAGTAGAAAGAGCACGATTAGGAGCGCCTGCCGTACGAATAAAGTTATTAACACCCATGCCAATCAGCTGAAAGATAAAGCCAAGACTGATAATATGCACAAAAGAATACGTGTAATCGTGTATTTCAGGAGTAACACTTGAAAGGGATAATAAGGCTTCAGCGCACACGGGAATGCTAATAAAAACAGCAACGAACACCGCCATGATGATACCAAGGCACACGGTATTGCCCAGACTCTTTTCTGCAGCATCTTTATTGCCCTCACCTAGGCGAAGAGCAGCAAGAGCATTGCCGCCATTGCCGATCAACATACTCAATGCCATAAAGATTGTCATCAAAGGCATTGCAGCAGTTGCAACAGAAAGACCAATTTCCCCCATCGCTTGACCTAAAAAGATTGAGTCAATGACGTTGTAGGCACCGTTAACCAACATGCCTACGATAGAAGGAATAGCAAACTCGATAATCAACTTAGGAATAGAGCCGTTACCCATTCGCTTTGTGCGATCTTCGGCTCTTGGATTTGATTTGATTTCCCCTGCCTTGTTTCTCAAAGACCCTTTAGCAAATGTTGCAGGCGAGCTCTGCTGCTGCGGTTGTTCTTGACGCTGTTCCTGATCGCTCATGCGCTAAACCTTTCGCTTGCTTACGCTTTGTCTCGAACACCTTTTTTACTAAAGCAAGCGTAATTATGGCATCTTTTAACAAGATATTACAGTTCAGCAAAAAGAAATTGCGTCGGTGTAAATCTTTTTAACGCCTATGACTTTTTACCCCACCGCATTCAACCTTGTCCGAGAACCAATACAGTCGTATGTAAAAACCATGATAAGCCACGTAACTAACATGTTCATCCTAGGATAATATTCTATTTTTGACGGAATGCAGAGAGAGGATCGACATGGGCTTTTACGAACTGGTGCTATTAGGTCTTGCCCTATCTATGGACGCTTTCGCCGTCACTATATCTAACACCTTTATCTATTCGGGTAATTCCCGATGGCGCAATGTCTGCATGCCTCTGACGTTCGGAATTTTCCAGGGACTCATGCCCTGCCTGGGATTCTTTTTGGGACAACTTGTCAGCGACATTATTTCTCAGTTTTCAGGGATTGTCACCTTTGTCATTTTGGGTTTTATTGGTGCAAAAATGATCTGGGATACTGTCCATGATAACGATAATGAAAAACAGTCCTCATCGCAGATATTAGCTATGCCCGTCCTCTTGCTGCAAGGAATCGCAACAAGTATTGATGCCTTAGCAGTAGGTGTCAGCTTCGCAGCGTTATCGCTCAACATCTTTTCTTCAGCGCTGATCATCGCCCTTACCACCGCATTTACGTGTTTGATCGCGCTTCTCATTGGGCGACGTTTTGGTACGACACTCGGCGATCGTGCTACCATTGTCGGCGGCACCATGCTGATTCTTATTGGTCTTCGCGCACTGCTGCCCTAAAGCGTATCGGGCACTGTCAGCGCAGTAATGTGCACTTCTCCTGTACTGACTGCACACAGCTGCCTTGATTCGGTCTGCACTAGCAGATGGCCTTCGTCATCCACGCCACGCAAGATACCTTCAATGATCGTTGATCCATCAATGCGCTCCATCTCAACTTCGCTGTTGAGATACGCAAGATGACTGCGATACTCATCTACAAAGGGCGAAAAACCCTCTGCACACCATTGCTCATAACACTGGTTGATTTCATGAATCAACGCTCCCAATATACGCTCCAAAAGCTCTCGCTGCTCTGGAGAAAGGTCCTCGTTGACGGGTTGATCTGAAACATACGACAGGTGATATTTTCCTAGCACCCGTACCTGTTCGGTACGAGGAAACACGTTGATACCCACACCAACACACACTCCCTGAGACAACGCCTCAAGCGAAATGCCGGCGATTTTTCCAACAGCACACAAAACATCATTGGGCCACTTAATAGCAAGCAAGGCCTTATCACACACCGTCCTAAGGGTGCGATGAACCGCCACGGAAACAACCAAGCTCAAAGAAGAAAGCTTTTGAGGCGAAACCTTAGGACACAACGCAAAGGAAGTATAGAGCCCTCCCACAGGGCTTTCCCATACGCGCCCTTGCCTACCATAGCCACCGTTTTGCTTAAGCGCCGTCACACACAACCCTTGGGGTTCCCCTGATCGCAGTGCATCCTTTACCACACGATTAGTGGAATCGACACAACCAAAGGTACGCACCCGCCACGAATCGGGCACGGTAATGTGCTGTTCACTGAGCGCTTCTAGCATTTCCAGGCTTTCCCAACGGATACCGCATCGGCATTGACAATCATGCCATTCGCAAGCTCATGACGAGGGGCAATTTCTAACAGCGGTTTCACCACGAAATCACGCTCTTGCAGTAAGGGATGTGGCAGCGTTAAGACATCGAGATCAGATACGTATCCCTGATAATCAAGGATGTCTAAATCACAGGTGCGAGGCCCGTTTTCCTGCTCACGCACACGACCAAGACTGTTTTCGATTGCCTGCAAATACCGCAACAACTCTTGCGGGGGCAATCCTGTACGCAGCAACACGACCGCATTGACAAACGAATCCTGATGCTCAACATAGGCCGGTTCGCTTTCATAGAAACTCGAAATATCAACGATTTGAGAATCGGGAAGCATACACATGTCAGAAATTGCCTGATTGAGCATGGCCTTCTTTCCTTCGAGCTCTTCTCCCTCGTTGGCCACCAAGGCAACATTGCAGCCCATACCAATAAACACATACGGGCGAAGGTTTTCCTCAATCGACTTCACCGTCAGCGCCACATTGTGCGTACGCACAATTGATGCCCCCAGCTCACAGGCCATGAGCGCTTCTGCGGCAGAAGCATCGTCTCGCTGCTGAGGATCATCAATATGATAGGCATAGCCGATATAGCTCTTGCGAGAAACCGCGACCAACAAGGGATACCCCAACCGCGCAAATTCTTGGTAATTTCTCATAAGCTCAATAGTTTGCCGAGCAGTTTTGCCGAATCCGGGACCGGGATCGAGACTGATGCGCGCTCGATCAATACCGGCTTGCTGGAGCTCTTCAGCGCGATGGGCAAGATAGGTGCGTATTTCTTCGACCACATCGGTATACGTAGGATCATTTTGCATTGAACATGGGTCATCGCCCTTCATATGCACTACAACCAAACCCACATCGCTCGCACGCGCCACATCAACCATCGCAGGATCTCGAAATCCCGTCACATCGTTAATGATTGACGCTCCTGCCTCAACGCATGCCTGCGCAACGGCAGCATGGCGTGTATCAATGCTGACACAGACATCCTGCGCAGCAAGACGACGCACAACCTCTAAGACGCGATCAAGCTCTTGCTCTTCGCTCACAGGTTCTGCTCCTGGTCGAGTAGATTCTCCTCCAACATCAACGATAAGAGCACCTTCGTCGACCATTTTAAGACCTGTCGCGACTGCTTCATCAACAGAAGCATACAATCCGCCGTCGGAAAACGAATCAGGCGTGACGTTTACAATCCCCATGATAATAGGGGTTCGAGAATCAAACGCATAGGATCCGCATTGCCAAATCATAGTCATTCCTCCAAAAAGCCCCGAGCATACGCTCGGGGCATGGGGCGTCATGTTCGTAATATCGGATACTCACAAACCACAAGCACTATTTGCGCGTATCATCATCTAAATCCTGCTCGGGTAAAGCACCGGATGTGTGAGACGCTGCCGAATCAGCGGTAGCATCCTGTGCAGCTTCCTCTTGGGGTATAGCAGCTGCATCAGAAGAACTCTCCGAAGCCTCAGAAGCAGCCGAAGCTGACACCTGTGGAGCTGCTGCTTGCGCTGCGTTAACCGTAGCAGCGCTCTCAGCTGCAGCAGGAGCAGAAGCCTTCGCTCCAGGACCGTGCAGTTTTTGAGCTTCCTCTTCTTCTTGCTCTTTTTTCAGGTATTCATCCCAACGATTGTCAAGCAAGGCCGTACATGCTTCCCCATCCACCGTTTCGCGCTCAAGCAGCACCTGAGCCATAAGATCCATTTGCTCTTTATGGGCAGAAAGAATCTCGTGAGCACGATCGTGTGCTTCTTTCATAATGCGCGCAACTTCATCGTCGATACGACGTGCGGTATCGTCGGAGTAATCCTGCGTATTGCCATAGTCACGGCCCAAGAACACTTCGCGGTTCGGCTGCCCAAAGATCTGAGCACCCAATTCCAAGCTCATACCATAGTTGGTGACCATCGAACGAGCTATCTTAGTTGCACGTTCAAGATCGTTTGACGCGCCCGTCGTAATGTCGTCACAGAATAGCTCCTCTGCAACGCGACCACCCAAATACACCGCAAGCTGATCGCGCATCTCATTACGGCTGTTGAGCACTTTATCTTCATCAGGAATAGAAAGTGTATAGCCCAACGCACGACCACGAGAAATGATTGAAATCTTATGAACCGGATCGGCGCCTTCAAGCAAATGCCCCACCAACGCATGACCAGATTCGTGATATGCAATCGTGATGCGCGTCTTCTCGTCCAGCACACGCCCCTTTCGCTCGGGGCCAGCAATGACACGCTCCATGGAGTCTTGAACTTCCTGGTTAGTAATAACGTGTTTGTTGCGACGCGCGGTTAAAATTGCTGCTTCGTTCAACAGGTTAGACAAATCAGCACCAGTAAAGCCCGGAGTCAACTTGGCCAAACTAATCAAGTCAACATCATCTGAAAGCGGCTTATTAGCTGCGTGAACCTTGAGAATCTTTTCGCGACCCTTCACATCAGGAACATCAACCACGATCTGGCGGTCAAAACGACCTGGACGCAACAGCGCCGGATCCAAAACATCAGAGCGGTTCGTTGCAGCAATCAGTACAACCGAATCGTTCGCCTCAAAACCATCCATTTCAACCAAGAGCTGGTTCAGCGTCTGTTCGCGCTCGTCATGACCGCCGCCTAAACCAGCACCGCGCTGACGACCAACAGCATCAATTTCGTCGATGAAGATGATGGATGGCGATGCTTCTTTTGCCTTTTTAAACAAATTGCGAACACGAGAAGCACCAACACCAACAAACATTTCTACGAAGTCAGAGCCGGAAATGCTAAAGAAGGGCACGCCTGCTTCGCCTGCTACGGCACGAGCAAGCAACGTCTTGCCTGTACCCGGAGGGCCCACCAACAAGCAGCCGCGAGGAATCTTGGCACCTAAGGATTGGTATTTGACAGGGTTTTCCAAGAAGTCCTTGATTTCCTGCATTTCTTCGACCGCTTCATCAACACCTGCGACATCAGAAAAGCGCACATCAGGATGCTCTTCAACATAGTCCTTAGACTTCGCCTTACCAAATGACATCTGAGAATTGTTTGCTTTGTTCATCTGAGAGAAGAAGAATAACAGCAAGCCCGCGATGATCAGGATGGGCAAAATAGAAGACAGAATTGACGCCCAAGGAGAAGCCAGCGTCACGCTATATTCGACAGTAGGATTGGCGGCCATCAATTGGTCTAGAGTGTCCTGGCCTACCCATGTACACGTGTAATTATGCTCCGATCCTAAATTGGAAATCGCAAGCTCTTGAGTCTCAACAATGCCCAAGCGCCCCGAATCATCAGTCTGAGAACCAAGCTTGGAATTGATCGCGTTGAACGCGGTATTAAACGCATCTGCCGCCGAAGAACCCGCAGTCGATGCAGGATAGTAGGTGCCCGTAATAGTGTAGGAACCCGTATCATAGACCGCCGTATTGACGCGACCCTGCTGTACCGCCTGCATGAATTCCGATGTTTTCAATTCATCCGTTTGAGAAACGCCCGTAGCCGAAGTCATTGTGCGCGTCATCATAAACACGAAGAACAGCGCAATGATCACAAAGACTACAACGGTAACTACATTAGTGCGCGTAGGTTGTTTTGGCGTTTTTGGATCTTTGGAATTCTTGGGGTCTTTAGAATTGGGAGTTTGTGCCATACGATGTTTTATTCCTTATCTTTTAAGAGAAACGGAGTGTATTCCTTGCTACACAATAACCTCTGGTTTGAGCACGCCGATACAGGACAAGTTTCGATAGCGCTCAGCGTAATCAAGGCCATATCCAACGATAAATTCATCCGGACATTCAAATCCGATGTAGCGACAGTTTATATCAGCTTGATTTGGGGTATCTTTTCGTAACAAAGTTGCTACCTGGAGCGAAGCAGGATTGCGAGATTCCAGATTCCTCATCAAGTAGCGCAGCGTCAACCCGCTATCAAGAATATCTTCCGCAATAAGAACATGCCTGTCTTCAATAGAGCAAGTCAAGTCCTTCAAAATTCGCACAACACCTGAACTTTTAGCCCCATTGCCGTACGAAGAAATAGCCATGTAATCCATCTCTACAGGCAAACGTATTTCTCTCACGAGATCAGACATAAAGATTGCTGCACCACGAAGAACCGAAATGACTACGATACTCTTGCTCTCATAATCTTTCGTGATTTGCGCGCCCATCTCTTTTACGCGAGTACGAATTTCGTCCTCGGAAAACAACACGCGATCCAGATCAGGATGCTGTCCCACAGTTTCCTCTTTCCCGCCACACAGGCAGAGATTGCCGTTACATGTCCGTAGGATAGTGTAGCAAAAGCTTGGCAAACTCGTTAAAGATGCTCTAAATGTCGAATCTTCTGCAGCAAATCTTCACCACCATACAAAGCCCCTTTGTGGTCTTGCGGCAATCGCGCAAGAAGCCCACAGAGAGCATTGCTGCAGCGCCAAGCTTAGAATGCCGAATTTACGCGTTTGACATGCCCTTAGATTCAGCAGAAGCATCTGGGTCAGATTCTGATTCTGTGGCAGGAACTTCACGTATTTCAGCTTCGATATATTCCCGGGTAAGATCCGGAAAACTATTCAGCAAGGTATCCACCGGCAAACCAACAACGTTGTTGTAGTCTCCTTTAAGCTTTTCAACAAGCGCTCCGCCCTTGCCTTGAATGCCATAAGCACCTGCCTTATCAATAGTTTCGCCCGTGGCTACATAGGCATTGATATCTTCTTTGGTAAGCTCTTTAAACGTGACAAAGCTTGATTCAGAAAACGAGCGAAACCCCAGCGATACCTTACCGTCACCGCCTTTTTCCTCAGTTTCGTTGAGAAGAATCATCCACACCGATACACCCGTAATCACTTCGTGCGTACGACCAGACAGACGTGCGAGCATCTCACGTGCATGATCTGCGCTGTAGGGCTTGCCAAACATTTCACCATCAAGAACGACTGTCGTATCGGCGCCGATCACAATACCCATTCCAACAGGATTTTGCGCCAAAATTTCCTGCACCACAGCACCCGCTTTGCGCTCGGCAAGCTTTTTGACCGCTTCAGCAGGCTGCGCACGCAAATCATCATCGAGCGATTCGTCAATCTTAGTCGCAGAAGAATACACGCTGAATTTCACCCCTGCTTCTTCAAGCAGTTGTTTTCTGCGCGGACTTTGGGAAGCTAGGATCACGTTGACAGGGATTTGTATCGTTGGCATAGGTGCTCCTTAGATATTGGGCTCAAAAAAATACATGCGATGCGGTGGCAGATGCTGCATGATCACACCGCGCATCGCATGATGCGTAGGCATGATGCGTAGATAAAAATAAAACTAGTGATCACTATCGCGTTTTATGATGAGATATCAAGCACGATTCGGTTTGCGGCGCGCACGAAATGTTGCCATAGGCTCAACCAACACACCACGCTTATTTGCGCTAACTGCCAAATTACCCTGAATGTTGATTACGAAACCACTGATGGGATTCCCCTCTTCATCAAAGGCAGAAAGAAGCGCCTCTATTGTTGCTGATTCTATACGCGCTTCTCTGCTCATAACGGTTTCCAAAACAGCGAACGCCACCCTGCGCTGGAGCACAAGGGGTTGCTGCCCAAATGACGGCAGCAACAGACAGCTTTCGTAGCTACCATCATCATGCAAACCAATCCATTCGAGATGCTCTTGTGCCATCGAAAGGGCAAGCGAATCAAGGTAGTCGTCTTCATCGCTAATTAAATTCATGGTGCGACACAACGTATCGAGCAGTTGATTATTACGCTGCTTTGCCAGTGGAATAATTTTATGACGAACAAATGCCCTAAAACGATCCGTATGAGCATTCGTAGCATCTTCTCGCCAGCGATGCCCCTCGTCGTCAACGACGACTCGATCTCGTGGCAAAGCGTTGATATACTCGCGCAACTGCTCGCGTGAGACATCTAAACAGGGACGAACGATGGCACTGTTTTGATACAGCATGGAGCGAAAACCACCCGGACCCGTTCCAACGATTGAACGCATATAGAAGTTTTCCACTCGGTCATCTTGAGTATGAGCAGTAGCAATACGTCCCATCGAAACAGGAACCATTTCATGACGGCATAAACTTTCCAAAGCTTCTTGCGCAGCCAAGTAGCGCTCGCTGCGCCCGATTGCTTCTACATTGCCGTGCGTTTCTTGCGCAAGTGAGGCAACATCGATCTCGCACACAAACAAAGGAATATCGAGATGACGAGCCAACGCTTCGACAAAGCACTGATCGGCATCAGAGTCAGCACCTCTCAACTTGTGATTCACATGCAATATAGCAGGCTGACCAACCAGGTTGCGCTCATGAAGATCTTTCATAATGTACGCAAGTGCGGTTGAATCGGATCCGCCCGATGTCATAATGACCACTGGCGTGGCAGCTCCAAAAAGATCATGTTTCTGAATTGTTTGCTCGATAGTAACGATCATCCAATTCCCCTCTTCTGATTTATTTTGAACGTAGCATTACCAGCTATCAACAAACCAGTTCGTTGTCTTGCGACGTTATATTTTGCTTTGCTAGCGTATTTATTGTAAACGAAGGCCTACAGAACGGAGCCTAACCTATGAAGTTCATCTTACGCACCCTAGCTATTTTTGTTGCTGTTGCTGTTGCAACATGGCTCGTTCCCGGTGTTGGCGTGGTGGGATCAAGCGAAACCTGGCCTACTCTTATTATTATGGCGTTCATCATCACGCTGCTTAACATGACCATTAAACCGCTGCTTCAGATCCTCGGACTGCCGATCACCATCATTTCGCTCGGTGTATTTTATCTGATAATAAACACCTTGTTGCTCTATATTGCTGCCGCAATAGCCGATGCCCTTTTTGCCGTTGGATTTGCCATTTCCTCTTTTGCATCAGGATTTATTGCCTCAATAATTATTTCTCTCGTTTCCACTATCATGAACGCAATCTTAGGAGCAAAAGACTAAGTGCACTCATCGTCTACTTGTCTATCTATCCCTACAGCAGTACTGGGGCAGCAAAGCCACCCCAGTACTGATTCTATGCGTTTGCTCAAGAGCGCCTTCGCTTCCTGCCGCACAATGCTCAAGTCTCACTAACGCACCATATAAAACTTGAATTTCTACGCAGATCGCGCTGCATATCCATGCCCCACAGCACAATCACGTCGCAAACAACGCCTTGAACATTTGCATCTGCATATTAGTACGACGTATTGTCTTGCATCTTGGATAACGCGCTGTATCCGAACTGTTTCTTGAAGCCAGCCATGCAGATAAAGGACATAGCAACTGACAGACAAGCAGCAATAAGCAAGAGAACCATCATGATCCAAACCGCACTAGCCTCGCCTGCAGCTGTCGTCATATAGCTAACTACGAAAGGTAAGAATACCGAAGCAACACCCATGAACGTGTAGTACATACCAACGTTGCGACCACGAGGACCGGGGCACATCATCTGACGCAAAGACACGCCGGTCTGCAGCATACCACCTGCGGCCGAAAAGCCCAGAAGCGCAATAGCCACGTACACAACACCTGCGCCCAAACCAAGTGGCAACGCAAGCAACACCATGGCAAGCGCAAACACGGCTATAACAGAATCGATGAAAATAACCTTAAGTGGAGTCCAGCGGAACTTGCCCATCATCCAAGCCCACAAAATAACGCCAGCACATGATCCTACAGTATAGATAGAAGTCAGACCAGCCGCCGCAACTGGGTCAAGCCCCAAATTGGTTTCTCCAAACTGCCTAGAGTATTGCTGAGCGCCATACATGATGAACATAATGATAAAACCAAAGAACAGCGTCGTAATATTGGTGAGCTTGCTTGGTTGTTCAAGCATGGCATCCTTTGCAGCCTGAATCTCTGCCTCAGCCTGGTTTTTGGCTGCAGACTCTTCATCGGCCGTATCAACATCAACCTTCATTTTGCGCTCATCGTCATAAATAAACGGCGTGAACATAGCCATGATGGTTGCAACAATAGACATGACAATAGGAATCCAGATGTTGATATGCCAAGAATCACCTGAGTTGATTGCAGCGATCATAGGATAAATAACACCTGCAATAGAAATAACCAACTTGATGCCAATAGTGGACGACGCAGCATATCGTGGGTTTGCTTCTGCAGCAGCAGGATAGAGCGAACCATCCCAGAAGCCCGAAGTACCAACACCAGTCAAGAAACCTGCTACACATGCCAAAACCATGTTGTCGGCAAGCAGAAGCATGACGAAAGCGACAATGTAACAAATACCGCCACCAATTGCCATAGGCTTTCTTCCGACACGATCAGAAATTTCTCCACCGATCCACACGGTCAAAAGCTTACCAACGCCTGTCCAAGCAATGGCGGCGGACACTGCAGCCGCACCAGCAGTTGCGTCGGTGTAACCCCACTGGGTGTAAAAATTAACCTGATTCTGACTCAAAATAATGCCTTGAACGCCTTGCGTGAAGTAGCACATGTATACCGTTGCAAGGGCAAACATATATTTTGGAGCATGTTTGATCACATTTGCCATTGATTCTCCTCATAGGTTTTGCACTATAAAACTAGGATGTGGAACACTGTCTTTCCTCTCCTCCCTCGCCCTATAGTCATTTCTTATATGCCATTGAAAAAAATCATAGGAGCATTAAAGAGGAAAATTTATATCATTCGGTGATGATTGCTTAACTTATTGAGAATAAGAAAGACACAATCATGGGGGGCTGTAACAAAAGCCTCTTTTCTATGCCGCGCATACCGCGCGGCATGAACTAAAGCCCACGGAAAAAGGGTTATAGGAGGGTTATAGGAAAAGGGCCTGGTATCCTCAATACCAGGCCCTTTGTGCTGCTACGTAGCGTCTACGCTCTGTTTGATGACTACCTTACAAAGTTACTCTGAATCATCCGTCGTAGTAGATGTACGAGCTGCGTATTCTTGGTCTAAGTCATACAAAGCCTTGGCGTCGGAGCCGAAGAGCTTCATTTTGGTAATCATGTCCTCTGCAGTGGTTTCCTCTTCGCCCTGCTCTTCGATAAACCAGTCCAAAAATTTCATCGTTCGAAAATCATTCACGCTCGCTGCCGCAGCATAAATGTTGTTGATCAGCGAGGTAACATACCGTTCATGCTCGAGTGCAGCCTCAAGAGGCTCTATATGAGCATTGAAAGTCTTGCCGGGAGCAGCAATTTCACCCAACGTAATCTTGCAGTTATTGTCATGCAAGTAATCGCGAATTTTCAGTGCGTGATCACGCTCTTCAGCAGCCTGAACCATATACCAATTTGCAAATCCGGACAGTCCTTCGTCCTCGTAATAATCAGCAAACGACATATACAGATATGCTGAATACAGTTCCTTGTTGATCTGATCATTTAAAAGTTCGTGTACTTTTGCATCCATGAAACATCATCCCTCTCATTACGTATTCTTACATCATATATAATACGCTACTCCCCTGTTGTCACGTATTTTAACGATTGCATTACACCACAAACACCCCTTGCAAAATGTATGAAGAATTGAGCCTATAGATTGGTACAATGATCGAGATATTTGCAGAATCATCAGGCAAAAGGGCAATTCGCATGACAACAACAAACAACAAACGCACCCACCACGAAAACAGCCGTACTAAACACATGAAGCACACCTCTTCAGCCCCAGCACACGTCACGCCACCTCATCAGAAACACCATGTGCCTTTACCTGATCACGCAAAACAAACCATCACGCGTCCCTCCCGTCGCAGCGTCAAAGAGAGCGGTTCCACCACACGCGATAGCATTATCACTGCGGCATATGATCTCTTTCGCGAAAAAGGACTTGCAAAAATGTCCTTAAGCGAACTGGCACGACGAGTAGGTATGGATCAATCGTCCCTGTACTACTATTTTCCCTCCAAAGAAGTGCTTCTTTCCAAGATTAGTCATTCAACAATTGATGTACCTACACTAGAAGCACTTTCGCGCTACAGCTCAAGCCATAGCGCATATCTCTATGCCCTCATCATGCAAGATGTTGTAGAAAAGTGTGAAATGCCCATTGATTTTATCGAAATGGAAAGCGCCGCTCGCAATCAACCCGAAGCGTTCGCCTTATTTTTTGCGCGCTACAAAAAAATCTACTCCGCTTTGACAGACATCATTCAAGCAGGAATTGACGCGAATGAATTTCGACCCTGCGCCGCTGATGAACGCGCTGTTACCATTCTCTCTGTCAATGAGGGGCTACAGCATCATTTTCACGCCAAACAACGGGGAGAGCTGTTGTTGGCTGAAAGCGGGTACACCGCGCACAATTACTCTCCCGAAGATATCGGCCATCTCAGCGCCCAGTCGATCATTCCCGGACTTACCATACAGCACATTGACCTCAACGAGGTGGCAAAAGAAGGTCAACGACTCTATGCTCGCATTATGCAGAGAACTTTAGAGTAGCATCCTTGACGTATAGCTCATCCAGTCGCGCAACTGCAACCGTTGCAAGGTCAACTGCATCGTGACGAGAAACACCCGCCTTTTCACCGTAGAGGCCTATGGAGGGATACGCTGCGCGCTTTAGCGTTTCCAACACATAGAGAGAATCATCGACACCCCAGGTAGTATCCTTATCGGTGCCAAGCAGCGAGGACGCATGGTTAAAAATACGTGCCTCACGCTTCGATGTATCAAGGTCTTCGACAGACACAATATGAGAGAAATATTCTTCTATTCCGCAATGTTTGAGTCCTGCCTGCAAGTACACCTGCGGACTCGACGACACCACACACATCTTGACTCCCGCAGAAGCGCATGACTCTAAAAATGCCTCTACTCCGGGAAGCAGGCATGACTGACAAGCATAATAGTCCATCATGTAGTCATCAATAATGCCAATGACCTCTTTGGTACTATTTGCCAGAGCATATCGCTCGTGAAAATAGCGGGACACCTCAGGAATGGTAAAAGTCGTGAACAAAGCTCGTTCTTCAGGACTCACATCCACCCCGACCAAATGGGCAAGCATCTCTTCGATTCCTCGCCAAGCATCTATCGAATCGATCAACGTACCATCGCAGTCAATCATCGCGCCCGTGATGCGCCAATTCGGACTTGCAGACGTACCTGAAAATGGAGAAGCATTAACCGATGAAAACTCGACTGATGCTGAACCAGCATTATTGCTCATCATATTCGCGCTTAAGAGCCTCAAACGCAGGCATTGCGTTTCGGATCGTTTCTTCAGGAATGCAATAGCCCACACGCACCCAGCCCGTCACACCAAAGCTATCAGAGGGAACCACAAGAAGTTCATGCTGCTTGGCGCGATCAGAAAATGCCTGGGCATCGGACTCTAAAGCCTGAACCCACAAATAGAATGCTCCATCAGGAGCAATAAAGTGATAGCCAAGCTCGCTCAAACCTTCCGTCAAAAGAGCTCGGTTGTAGGCATACGATTCGGTGTTTACCGGCTCATCGATACACGCTTCAATCACACGCTGGAAAAATACCGGCGCACAAATATAGCCAAGCGCACGACCCGCGCCCGCTACCGCCTTTTTAACGCGCTCGGAATCCTGCACTTCATCGGGTATCAAGACATATCCGATGCGATCCCCTGGAAGAGACAGCGACTTTGACCAGGAGTAGCACACCAGCGTGTTGTCATAGAGAGCAGGCACCCAAGGAACCTCAACTCCGTCATACACTAACTCACGGTAGGGCTCGTCAGAAATAAGAAAGAGCTCAGAGTCAAGCTCGTCTCGCTTGCGATGAAGCAATGCTGCAAGCTGTTCAAGCGTTTCGCGCGTGTATACCGCACCAACGGGATTGTTAGGAGAATTGATAATGATTGCCTTGGTGCGCTCATTAATAGCAGCAGATAGTGCCTCGATATCTATCTGGAAAGTGTCACTGCATGCCGGCACCTCCACACACGTTGCCTGAGCATGCTCAATCCACACACGATATTCGGGAAAATACGGTGAGATAACAATGATTTCATCTCCGGGATTCACAATCGCCTGAATGCATGCTGACAAGCACGCCGCAGCGCCCATCGTGAGATAAAAATTGTCAGGCGTATACGAAGTGTTGTAGCGACAATTCAGATTATCAGCGATAGCCTGACGCGTAGAGTCGAGTCCAACCGCAGCCGAATAGGCATGCAATTCAGCAGGAGGCATATCAGCGAGCACATGCATGGTCTCGGCAACTTTTGCTGGCGCCGGAACGCTGGGATTACCGATGCTAAAGTCGAACACGTTGTCGTCGCCTATTTCTGCTTTACGAGCCATACCATACGCAAACAATTCACGTATTGCAGATGGCTCAGCCCCAAGATCATACATTGTTTCGTTAATCATGAACGAATCCTTCCCACAAACCCACTGACAGCAATCAATTATGCCGTTGCCCTGAATATCCATCAAGTCGAAACACCGAGACACACGCACAAAAACACCGGCATCGAGAGAGCATGGGCGTCATGCGAACAGATCAAGGTGTTCTACCACTCCCTTTGTCATGTAGCGAAAGGAAACTTCTTAAACTAGCCGCAATCCCCTAGGTTGCGCGGAACATGGAAAGTTGCGCCCTGTAGCGGAAATCGCCTTCACAACACCACAAGAAACTTTTGACATCTTATATTTGGTGTTTTAGATGAAGTTAGGTATAATGCATGTCTGCGCCCGAGTGGCGGAACGGCAGACGCGGCGGTCTCAAAAACCGTTGTCGAAAGACGTGCGGGTTCAAATCCCGCCTCGGGCACCAACTTTCTTTTTATTCGAAATTTCTTTTTTAGATTCCCACCCAATCAAGTATGAGCGTCAGATAGCATGACCACACAATTGCAGGCGCAAACGCAAAGGTTCTCTCATGTCGTACTACATGTGCGTAGAGTGCTAGTGCAGCTCCCCCTAATGACGACAGCACAACAAATAAAAAGGCGTCTTCAGGACGTATAAACAAACAGCACACTGCATAGAGTTTGATATCCCCCACACCGAGTGATTCTTCTTTTTGATCATGTAGATTAACAAGGCGGTTGGTTATAACAGCCACGAGCCAAATACCTAAAACAACAATGCACGCCGCGACAAGCGAACACACCAACGCGTGCATCCCCCATCGATCGTATGCAAGATCTGTCACAACGTTGATACCTGCCAACTCATGTTCTAGCCATACGACCACAAGCACAATGATTCGAAGAGCGACCAAAGCCGCAAGATCATACGTAAAGATAAGTCGGTGTTTACTATCTTTGTAGTGAATATGCGCAAAGACGATCACTAAAAGAATGAGAAGTACTGGCATATCAAACCCACTACCATGCCGAAATTGTGGCGCTTCCTCGATTTAGCTTCTCTGTAAAATAGTGGTTTCACATGCTATTTTCAAGTAATCAATCCGGGTTTGAGCACAATCGCTAAAAGAGTTTCGAGAACAACACATCGCGCACGCATGCGCCCAAATAATAGGGCACGTACAAGACGTGCCCTGAGAGTGTATCTATATATTCGGCTTGAAAGCACAAGCCACAAGCGCTATCGCTCTACTACACTAGAACTAGTTCTCCCACATGCAAGGAGCTTCGCCAGAGAGCTGACGCTGAGACTTGAAGATGGTATCAGGAATAGGCTCGCCATGATATAAGCCTACGCCACCCTGATCCTCGATTGCAGCAATCTCTTCATCGGTGTAGCCATACTTCTGCATGACTTCCTTGGTATGGTATCCAATGGGCTTAGCCAAGATAACAGGAGGATCGCCTGCCGAACCAAAGCGAAGTGGCGTCATGGGTAGAGCATGCTTGCCCCACTCGTCATATTCAACATAGCGCAAGGAATCGTTCACGTACGCTTCCTCGTCCTTCAGGATGTCGGTGTAGCGGAACAACTTCTGTGCTGGAACCTGGTGCTCACGGAACTGCTCCATCCAGTAATCGAAAGGCTGCTTTGCAAACGCAGCTTCGAGCCACTGAATAACTTCAACGTTCTTACCAGACGCCTTCAAGTGAGGAAGATCTTTCGTGTCAGGATTTTCCTTCTGCTCTGGATAACCGAAGATATCCATCATCATTGCATAGTACTTGTCGTACTGAGGCATACAGATGTAGATCCACTTATCGTCAGCAGTACGATAGGTGTTATTGAAAGGATTAGGTACGGTAGTACGAGACTTAGGATAGTCAGCACCGAACTGCTGAGCGCAAATACCAATGTCACCAGCAAAGATAGCAGCAGCATAGAGGTTGGTTACTACCTTTTCGCCCTCACCAGTACGGGTGCGGTTGAATAGTGCAGCGCAGATACCACCAGCAAGCATACATGCAGCATTGTTGTCACCAAATGCCTGAGGAGCAATTGCAGGAGATTCGCCTGCCTCACGGAAAACGTTAGCAACACCACCACGAGCTCCCCAGCATACTGCGTCGTATCCGGGAGAGTCCTTCTCAGGACCATACTCACCATAACCACGCATCTGTGCCCAGATAAGTGAAGGGAATTCCTCGTGAAGCGTCTCGTAATCAAGGCCAAGCTTTTTGAGTGCATTGTCGCGCAAGTTGACAACAAAAACGTCTGCGTCGGCAAGAAGCTTCTTCATGAACTTCATGCCTTCTTCGTTCTTAAGGTTGATAGCCACAAGATCCTTGTTGGTATTGTTAAGGTCAAACGTTGGATCTTCGAAGTCGTTCTTCTCGCAACCAAAACCAGGACCCTGAGTACGCTGAGCATCACCGTGCAGAGGCTCGGTTTTGATAACCGTAGCGCCCATTTCAGACAGACAACGCACCGCAGCAGGAGCAGCAACCCATTCGCAAAGCTCCACAACTTTAACACCAGCAAGTGGCCCAAAGCCGTTGAGTTTATCTGTAGTTGTCGACATACAGATGTTCTCCTTCCAATGTGTTTATCTACTAATAATTTTTAGTAATCGAATCCACCCTGCGCCATAAAAACAAGACCCTTTTTTCGGATGCAAGCACTCTTCGCGCACGATTGAACCAATTCCCCGGTCTTTCTAGTATGCTAATGCATACCGTATCTTTGGATGGTCAGTAATTAATCTTTGTCCTTTTTTTATACAAAACTTTTATCTAATCTATTAAATACGGAAATTCTATCAGCATTTACCGGACAAATATAATGCCTTTGTCCGTCCGATATACTCATAAATATCTTTTTGACCAACTAACCAGCCGAACAGACTAAACTACAAGCATGCCCCTACTCCTAAAGGATCGCCGAAAAACACCGCGCAACACGTCGCATCTGATGAAAGCTGTTTGAATGATGTACCACAACTAAAAATAATTAAAACATTGATTCAAATTGTTTAGACAATTCAATACTTTTGGTCAATCTGGTGCACGTACTGACTCTCGTTTTTATACAATAGCGCGCGAGACTTTTCATCCCAGAGCCCTAGAATGGAAGGTCTGTCGTTCACTTACGTTAGGAGGATGGATGAGCACGTTATCCGTGACCCCTGTCGCACGCGATGACACTAAACAGCATGCGTACATGCAAGAATTTGCTCGCCGTATCGAAGCAACACCACCAGGAATGTGCCCCCTTGCACTGCAGTTATCTCTCCTGCAGACAAGCGGCTGCCAGACCTGCGGAAAATGTGTTCCTTGCCGCGAAGGAATTCCACGGCTCGAGAACATGCTTGAAACAGTTCTTGCCCTACAAGGTAGCCCCGCGCTACTCGATGTCATGAGCAAAAAGGCACGCGTTATTCGCGACACTGCCGATTGCGCTATTGGCTGGCACGCCGCCGAGGTATTTCTCCAAGGCATGGAGACCTTCGCAGAGGAATACAAAAGTCACACTACTCAGCATGCCTGCCAAGAAGGCATCACCCAAACAGTTCCTTGCGAAACCCTTTGTCCTGCACACGTCAATGTACCGGCATACATTGCCTTAGTTGGAGAACATGACTATGCCAGCGCTATTAACATGATTCGCAAGGACAATCCTTTTCCCACCGCGTGCGCCTTTGTGTGCGAGCATCCTTGTGAGGAACGCTGTCGTCGCACGCTGATTGATGCCCCGATTAACATTCGCGGTATTAAAAAATTCGCAGTAGACAATATGCCCGTCGACCACGTGGCAACGCCCGCTGCTGCTCAACCCACCGGCAAAAAGATTGCCGTTGTAGGCGGAGGCCCTTCCGGTCTTACCTGCGCTTATTTCAGCGCACTCATGGGTCATGAAGTGCATGTATTTGAAGGTCGCAAACAGCTCGGCGGCATGATGCGCTACGGTATTCCTGCGTATCGTTTCCCTCGTGAGCGTCTTGACGAAGACATTCGCGCCATTCTTTCCACAGGGAATATCACCGTCCACCATGAAACATCTATCAATACCGAAGCCATGGCAAACCTTGCAGCTGAATATGACGCCGTATACGTCGCTGTTGGTGCGCAAGGCGGCAAAGGCTTGAAGATGGAAGGCAGCGATGCTGAAGGCGTTATGAGCGCTGTTGATCTGCTGACCGGCATTGGCGATGGCAACTATCCTGATTTCACCGGCAAAAAAGTTGTAGTCATCGGTGGCGGTAACGTCGCCATGGACTGCGCTCGCACCAGCGTTCGCGCCGGCGCCGAAAGTGTGACACTTGCCTATCGTCGTCGTGTTGATGACATGACCGCACTTCGCGCCGAAATTGATTCTGCTATGCAGGAAGGCGTTGAGGTGCTCGCCCTGCAAGCGCCCGATCACATCGAAGTAGAAAACGGACACTGCACCGCACTGTACACTCAGCCACAAATGATTGGTCCTGTGCGCGGTGGTCGTCCAACACCTCAAAAAGCAGATAAGCCTCTCTTGCGCATTGAAGCCGACATTATTCTGATCGCTATCGGTCAAGCTATCGAATCGGCTCCTTTTGAAGAATTCGGCATGGAAGTTGATCACACTCAACTCAAAGCTGACGAATATCTGCGCTCTCTTGGCACCACCAGCAATGTCTTTGTTGGCGGCGATTGCCACACCGGCCCCAAGACCGTCATTATGGCTATTGGTGCTGGCAAAGTTGCAGCGCGCAATATTGATGATTATCTGGGCTTTAACCACGAACTTGATTGCAACGTCACCATTCCTGATGCAAAGCCCAACAACCGCAGCGCCTGTGGGCGCATCAATATCGTTGAGCGCCCCGCTCGTGAGCGCAAAAACGATTTTGGCGCAGTTGAAATCGAAATGAGTCTTGAAGAAGCAATGCAAGAATGCAGACGTTGCCTACGCTGCGATCACTACGGTGGCGGCGTAATGGAGGGAGGCCGAGTCCAATATGTATAATGTAACGATTAATGATAAAGCAGTACAGGTACCCGAAGGGGCAAGCATTCTTGATGCTGCACACGCTGCAGGTATTTCGATTCCCACCCTGTGCTGGATGAAAGACCTTAATGAAATTGGGTCTTGCCGAATTTGTATCGTAGAAACCGAAGGCGAGGATGCACTCAGCGCCGCATGCAACACACCCGTTCGTGACGGGATGGTTATTCGCACTAATTCCCCTCGCGTTATCGCGGCACGCCGTGAAAACATGCGCACTATTTTACAGGGGCATCGTAGTGACTGCACCACGTGCCAGCGCACAGGAACCTGCGCGCTGCAAGACATTGCAGCAGACCTCAACGTCGGCGAACTCGATTTTGAGCCCCTATTTGATATTGAGCCTTGGAATGAAACCTTTCCGCTTCAGCGCGATGCAAGCAAATGTATCCGATGCGGTCGCTGCGTGGTTGAATGCGACAAAGTACAGCACTGCAGCGTATGGGATTTCAAGGGTCCTGCTGCGTTTCGCGGCATAACCGTTAAAGATGGCAAAGACATTTCTGAGGCAGGTTGTGCGCTGTGCGGACAATGCATTACGCACTGCCCCACCGGAGCGCTAACTGCACGCAACGACATTCCCAAAGTGCTGGATGCTCTCGCAGATCCGGATACCATGACCGTTATCCAATTTGCTCCTGCCATTCGTTCAGCATGGGGTGAAGCGATGGGTCTCTCCCACAGTGAAGCAACACCCGGTCGCATGGCTGCAGCAGCACGTCGTCTCGGCTTTGATCGCGTCTTCGATACAGATTTTGCTGCTGACCTCACCATCATGGAAGAAGGCAACGAATTTATCGAATATTTTACTGAAGGCAAAAAACTTCCTCTGTTCACGTCGTGCTGCCCAGGTTGGGTGCGCTTTGCCAGACTGCACTATCCACAAATTGTTGAGCAGCTTTCCACGAGTAAGTCTCCTCATCAAATGTTGGGCGCATTAGTGAAAAACACCATGACTGACACCATGGAAGAAGCTGGGAAGAAACGCTTGTTTGTTATTTCTGTCATGCCCTGCGTGGCTAAAAAATACGAATGCGGCGTACCTGAACTTTCGACCGAAGGCGGTCGAGATGTGGACGCAGTATTGACGACTCGCGAATTCAACAGCATGTTGCGCATGTTCAACGTTGACTGCACTGATTTACCCGATGAAAGGTTTGACAATCCTTTGGGCACCTCCTCGGGTGCTGCCACGATCTTTGGTCGTACAGGCGGCGTTATGGAAGCAGCGCTTCGCACCGCAGCGTTTGTTTTGACAGGAAGCAATCCTGATTTTGAAACCTGCGATACTACCGAAGCCACACCTGAGCGACCCTGGACTGACAAGACCCTAGAAATCGCCGACCTCACCATCAAAATTGCAGTTGCAAGCGGGCTTGAAAATACCGCAAAGTTGCTCGACGCCTTAGAAGATGGCAGCGCTCAGTACGATTTTGTAGAGATCATGGCTTGCCCAGGCGGTTGCGTGGGCGGTGGCGGACAGCCTATCGTGTTTAATTCCGAGATGGCTCCGAAACGAGCTCAGGTGCTCAATACACTAGATCGCAACGATACGCTGCGCTTCTCGCATGAAAATCCTGATATTCAAACCCTCTACAACATCTATCTTAAAAAGCCACTCTCTGAAACAGCAGAAGCTTGGCTCCATACCGAACAAAAAACGTGGACAATTTAATACAGGAATAGCTTCTGTCTTTGATAATCGCACACCGGCGAAGCAGCACATGTGCTTCGCCGGTTTCTTTTGCACAGAGATGCGGAATTACATGCCGTCTACGCTCACTTAAAATGCTATAAGCTATTGTTACACTGGCATTATGTCGCGATAAGATGTCGTTATACTAATCGCACGTGTTTTAAACAATGCTCGGACAAACAAAGGACAGGCATGAAATTTCGTTTTCGCCCACACTCAAAAGATCAATCTAAAGCCCTCAATCCCGAACCTACACCGGAAAAAGAACCACTCATTATTCACTACGACAAAGATGATGTTCGAATTGGCGATGACGGATTTTCAATGACACCTATACGAACTCGCCTACATCACATGCTTAATGCCCTGTTTGTGTGGGGTATTATCTGCGGTATCGGTTGTGTCGCATGCGCTATCTTGGCATATGCTCAAGGTCAGCAATTTGGTGGCTTTGAAGGCGATTTTGCAACGTTTGATATTGAAGTCACCGGCGGAAATATGTTTAACGGATATTCAGTTGCAACACTGCTTCGTGTGGAAACCATCGTGTTGATCTTCACTGCAATCTTTTCATTTGTAATTAATATTCAGGCATTTGGCTGGTTCTATGATCGTGTGCCCATCGGAAAAACAGTGATCTTGATGACACTACTCGCGCTGGCAGTTGTCACGTACGAAACCTCTTTGATCTTGACCATCGGTATCCCCGATGTAGTTTCACTGGTCACACTGATTATGCTCATTTTGATTGCGGTCTTCATGAGACAAGTCGCCTTAGAGCGACCTACGCTGAAAAAAGCCAAGATCGCCCGCACTGAAGTCAAAAAATAAACCAGGCTGATCGGGCCAGATCACCCAAACCAACAACAGTACAATCATGACCACCCACACAGCGGATGGTTTTCTATGCCGCGTGTACCGCGCGACACGGACTAAAACCCATGAAAGTGATATGGGACCCGAAGGCCCCATATCACGCTCTCTGATGTATGTATAGAAAAAATCTTTTCTATTTCTATTCGTCCTCAAGACCCTGCGTAATCTCTTCGAGTGTACGACCACGAGTCTCAACGCCAAAGATTGCCAGCCAGATTGCCATAGCAATAACCAAAACAGAGTTGATCAAATATGCACCTGTCGTGCCAAGAGGGCTTGCCACGAAGAACGCAATCCACATTGGGCTCAAAATGCCACCCAAGCGTCCAAACGCATTTGCTACACCAGCGCCGCGTATGCGACATGCCGTTGGGAATGGCTCAGACAGATAGATTGCTGCCGTTGTTACTGAATTGGTAAAGGTGAATACGCACACCAGCAAACCAAAGCCCATAATCAACGCAACGTTATCGGTAGGCAACAAGGACCAGATAGGACCAAGGATTGCAACCGCAATGTACGTCACAATAAGAATGGTTTTACGGTTTACCTTTTCGACGTATAAGGTCAACAAACCAACACCAATTGGAATACCGCACTGCATAACAACGGTTACCAAAGTAGAGAAGTTCGCGTCAAATCCACGGGAGACCAGAATCGTAGGTGTCCATGTGATGACCGTATACACAATAACGTTCATTACAAAGCAGAGGAACATTGCAGTAAGTGTTCGTGTGATCATCTTCTTCTTGAATAAGAAGCTCCACGGTAGTTGTTTTATCTCTTGTTCCTGTTCGCGACGCTCGATTTCTTCACCAGGAACGTCAGGCACAGGATTGCCTCCAGCTGCTGCTTTTGCTTCAAGCTTAGAAACAATCTCATCTGCCTTATCGTTCTTGCCATTAAGAGCAAGCCAACGAGGAGATTCATCCATACAGGCCAACACAAGAATTACTACAACCGCACCAAGAACACCGCAGAAAATGAACACCTCGCGCCAACCAGCGATAGGCAGGATAACCAGATTCATAACAGAAGCGAACAAGGTACCACAGTTAGCTATCAAACCAACATAGGACTGATATTTACCGCGTTTTTGAGGAGGCGTATATTCTGTCAGAGCAGAATATCCTGCAGGAAACGCTGCACCAAGACCAATTCCCATAAAGAAGCGACATCCAGTCAAGAAGTCCGCATCGGGAGCCCCTGATGCAAAGAAGCACGCAATAGTAAAAATGGATCCGCAGACAATAACTGCCTTCTTACGTCCAAATCCGTCCGATACCGCACCAGACATAAGGCCGCCAATAAGATAACCAATCATGGTTATGGAATTGAAGAATGCAAATTGCTCGAGTGTCATGAAGCCTTCGGTCTGCAAAACTGCACCGATAGGGCCTCCAACAGCCATGTCAACAGAATCGCAAAACGTGATGCCCGCAAGTAACCACATAATCTTTTTGTGGAACCCGGAAATAGGCATACGGTCAAGACGTGCTGCGATACCGTGAAACGACTTTTGCTTGTCAGACGATATTTGCTTTTCAATCGAGGCCATACACATCTCCTTCCTTTCGATTCAAGTTTTGCACATAAGCGCAAAACAGCTTGCATGTTCCCCGTTCATGAACTGACACTTGCTCACTCATTGAATCGAATCAAACAGCACCTCCTCCCGTGCTGTAAGCTTCATTCTCTTCTCCACAAGCCCATTGACGTACCACTACGCCCTGTTCAGGGAGGAATTTGAGTCAATTGTCCTCCTGCCTGCGTTATTGCACAAATAGATCTTTTTTTATCGATTTTTTTATCAATATAGTTAAAAGCTATAATATTTTTTTATTTACTTACCGGGCTATTTATGCTATTCGTGTGTTGCATCGCTGTTCTTGCTGAATCTCCATCGCAGTTGATCGATTTTTGATCGGAGGATATTCAAGACAGAGCCACCCCATAAGTGCGCGCCGCACTCTTTCACCGCTCACAAAAAGGATCTCGACACACAAAAACGCCGCCCTGCAATCGCAGAACGGCGTGTAATTTCGAAGTAGGACGATTAAATTTCTTAAAATTCTTAACGTCACTCAGTATGTCACGCAAACAAAGCGCTTACATATTCGTAAATTCGAAGTTTTCAGGATGATTCTTTACCTCTTCGCGCAGTTTTGGATTCATCTTGCGAACACCACGACGAGCATCCTCGGTCTGAGTTGCCAAAACCTGGTTGCGATTCTCAAGCGTGATCTGAGAAGCAAAGCTGTTGTCGAGAGAAGCCTGGAGTGCTTCCTTGGTAAGGCGAAGACCCAGTGGTGCAGAATTCTTAACCATAGCCTCAGCCATCTTGATTGCTTCATCTACAACATCTTCATCAGCAACAACCTTGTTTGCGAAGCCCCACTCAAGCAGTTCTTCAGCACCAATACGACGAGCCGTGGTCAACGCCTCAGCTGCACGAGCATAGCCAACGATGCGAGGAAGATAGTAGGAACCAGACATATCGGTACCAGTCAGGCCAATATTGAGGTAACCAGCCTGCATCTTATACGATTCACCCAGAACGCGAAGGTCGCATGCACAAGACAAGGAAAGTCCGCCACCAATTGCATGACCCTTCAAAGCACCAATGATGGGCTGATAGCAAGCACGCATGTTCACTGCCTGATCGGAGCACATGGTCTGCATGACGCCATGATCACGCTGGGTACGGCCCATATCCTCAGGAGGATCATAGTTAAGCTCGTTCAAATTGAAGCCAGCGCAGAAAGACTTGCCCTCCCCCGTGAGAACAATCACGCGGCATTCAGTGTCAACACGAACTTTTTTCAAATAGTCATTAAACTCTGACATTTGAAGATAAGACATAGCGTTCAGATTAGAAGCATCGTTAAAAGAAACAACATGGATAGGACCACGTACGTCAACAATCAAACGTTCATACATGTCATACTTAAATTCAGGCAGATGATATGCCTCCTGGTATACGCTCATGCGCATTCCCCTTCCCGTCTAGGAACATGATTTCTATATGGCAAATTCTAATTTAATTTTTATAAGGGTTTCCTGTCAAGAACCACAACCAAGACACAAGCAATACTTCAACATTACCCATACGCAAGCCCGTGATGAACGATATACTGGGAAAGTCCGTCCTAACTGCCGAAAGAAGGGGTGTCAATGGCAGAATATAGCCCGACTCGAACTCGCGCAACATGGAAACCACGTGTCACATCTGCACATGTGCCGTACTTCCACTGCCCTGAGTGCGGAGCAGTCGTTCAAGGTGTTGATGGTTCGGTTAATAACGCTCTGACGAACGATGGAGAACGTTCTCTTATTTTTGAGCCATCCTATGCTCATAATAATTTCCAATTGTTCTGCTGCGAAAAACCAATGGAACAACTTGAGTACCTCCCCGCCGAAGAGGTAGCTGACCGCTTTGTTGTGGACTACACCATTATAGGCGGGATGAACAATAACTGTGTACGTGTCGATTGGAAGACACCTGATTCCACATGCAAGCCGCGATGGTTTGCCTTGAAAACATTTACAGGAATCACAACCAAATATGTCCAGCCAAAAAAATGGCCACCGATCGTCTTTGCTCTTGCTGATGAAGACGCGTTTGCCTATTGCAACAAAAACCCTTGTGTTGAATGCACCTTCCGTTGCAAGCGTGGTATGGAGATCTATACCTATGTCGACAATCTTGGCTTGGTTGTTTTGCCTCTTGATCGCATGTCCGCACCAGGCGCCGGCATAATAGAGTGATTTCGCATCTTCCCATACCTGCCACACACCAGGCTGATGCGAAGCCATAGAGCTAACCTCACTATCAAGCTGTGATGCTAGGCTAGATACCAATAGATAGAAACGAAGTTATAGAACCTGCCAACGAGTAGAAATAAGGGTATGAAGCCCGCCGAGCAATACTTGTTTCGACTCCCTACTTCAAATTCCCTACTTCCGAATCTCGCAAATCATCTGGTCGTAGATGCGATAGCAAAACCCCGAAACGTGATAGCACTCACGTTTCGGGGTCCCCTCGCACGCAACGTCACGCATACGTCTGCACAAGAACACGTATGCTGTTCGCAACCTTGCCAAACCGCTTTTGGCCAAAGATGCGCGCGCTCTTCACGCAAGCATGCCTCGCATTCCTACAATAGCCGCACGGTTACTCTTTCGTCGGGCTTACGCGATTTTCGCCTCGTAGCCTTCTTCGACTACCGCATCAATCAAAGCGGCATCGTCCACGTCCTTGCTCAGATGTACCGTTGCTTTCTTGGCATCGAGTTCAACTACTGCCTCATCCACGCCATCGACTCCCTCAAGAGCTTTCTTGACGTGCGCAACACACTTTTCACACATCATACCTTCAACATCGAGAATCTTTTCCATTGTTGCTTCCTCTCTATCCGCACTATCGTGTAGTGCCGTTGGTTCATCTGCGCTTGTTGGTGCATGTTGCCCTGTTGCGGGCAGTTCCACGCCAGTCTGCACTGCCGACACTTTACTTCCTTGAGGCTTCCAGCGACGCAAGCGCAAAGCATTGCCGACAACACATACAGAACTAAAACTCATGGCAGCAGCAGCAATCATGGGGTTGAGACTAATACCCCAATACGCCAGAACGCCTGCTGCTATCGGAATACAAATAACGTTATAGAACAGTGCCCAAAACAGGTTCTGCTTAATGTTGCGCATTGTGGCGCGCGATAAGTCAAGCGCTGCAGGAACGTCAAGCAGGTCGCTTCGCATCAAAACGATATCGGCACTCGATAACGCGATGTCAGTTCCAGCGCCGATAGCGATTCCCACATCAGCACGGGCAAGCGCAGGAGCATCGTTGATACCATCACCAACCATCGCCACCTTTCCTGACGATGACATCATGCGAACGGTTTGCTCTTTGTCAGCCGGAAGAACACCCGCAATAACCGACTCAGTGCCAACCTGCTCGTTAATAGCGTGTGCTGTTCGCAAAGCATCACCGGTCAGCATGACGGTTTCAATACCCATGTCGTGAAGCTGTTTGATAGCAGCTGCGCTGGTAGGTTTGACCACATCTGCGATTGCAACAAAGCCCAAAAGAACGTCATCGCGAGCAATATAGATGACAGTTTTCCCATCGTGAGCCAAATCTGACGGGGAAGGCACGAGCCGACTCATGGTTTCGAGATCGATGCCGTGAGCTTCCATCATGCGCGCATTGCCCGCATAGCAAGAGGCTCCGTCCACAATACCAGCGACCCCTTCGCCTTCTACCTGCGTAAACTCAACAACGTCATCCGCTGAGACGCTCTGCTCTTCAGCATAGCGAACCATCGCCTGTGCAAGAGGATGCTCTGATTTCTTCTCTAACGAAGCCATAACGCTCAAAAGCAGGGATGCGTTGCTGATTTCGGAAATAGCAGCGCTCGCTTCACCACCAACAGCACGCTTTAACACGGGCGCTGGCACCACGTCGGTCACCTGCGGCGTACCCATAGTGATCGTGCCTGTTTTATCAAGCACCACAGTCTTAACGCCCTGCGCCGTTTCAAGCGTTTCAGCCGACTTCACCAAGATACCGTAGGTGGCACCACGACCCGTACCCACCATAATTGCCGTTGGTGTTGCTAAACCTAACGCGCACGGGCACGAGATAACCAACACCGAAATGGCATACGATAGCGCGGTGGCAAAATCTTCGCCCAGAAGAATCCACGCCACACCCGTCACCAACGCAATACCGATCACGATCGGAACAAATACACCACTGATCTTGTCAGCCATTTTTTCAATAGGTGCCTTTGAGCTCGTTGCTTCATCAACAAGCTTTACAATCCCTGCTAGCACGGTGTCTGCGCCAACACGATCTGCACGCATGGTAAACCAGCCGCTTGTGTTGAGCGTCGCACCTGTCACGCTATCACCAGGACGCTTGCTCACCGGTAGGGACTCACCGGTGATAACCGATTCATCCACAGAACCCTGACCTTCGAGTACCACGCCATCGACCGGCACCGATTCTCCCGTCTTAACCAGCAAGGTATCACCTACACGAACATCTTTTACCTCAATGACCGTTTCGACATCGCCATCCAAGCGAACAGCCATTTTGGGAGAAAGATCCATCAGCTGTGAAATAGAATCTGTTGTCTTTCCTTTGGCACGCGCCTCAAAGTATTTCCCCAACGTAATAAGAGTAAGGATCATGGCAGCCGACTCGAAATACAGATTCATAGCGTAATCATGCGCAAGCGCTACGTTACCGTGACCTAAGTTGTATGCCATCTGGAACAGGGCGTATATGCCATACACAGTAGCCGCACCTGAGCCCAACGCGATCAGCGAGTCCATATTAGGTGCACCATGAATAAGCGTCTTAAAGCCCACGCGAAAGAACTTAAAGTTCACTGTCAGGATGGGAATCAGCAGAATAAACAACGTCAGCCCCCACACCATGCTGTGTTCTGCGCCGAGAAAGACATCGGGCAAAGGCCAACCAAACATGTGCCCCATAGAAATATAAAAAAGCGGCACCATGAAAACGATGGATACGATGAGGCGCGTCTGTACGCTTTTGCGTTCTTTTTCGGCAGCATCGACCGATGAATTATGAAGATACTCAGTCGGCGCACTGGATGCAGAAGCATCCTGCGATTGACGAGGAAGCGCCCCGTATCCGGCCTTGCCTACTGCCTGCGATATCTCCTTGATCACAGCATCAGCATTAACACCCACCTCAAATTCAACCTCCATTGAATTTTTAAGCAGGTTCACCGTTGCTTTTTGAACGCCGGGTACCGCGTTGGTGGTTTTCTCTACTCGAGCAGAACAAGCGGCACAGGTCATGCCGGTAACATCAAATACTTGCGTTTGTTGTGCTTTCGTTTGTTGGGATATGTCTGACATGTCAACCCCTTTTCAACAATGGGCTCTTATCCCTGAATCGTATCGCCTCTATTCCTCTGCCCTATGGGCTACGATCGCGCAAATTTCTTAATCAGGCGCATAGCTTCTTCAATCACCTCATCATCACCACGCCGAATACGATCCTTCACACAGGTTTCTAGGTGATCACGCAAAATAAGCTCAGCAGCACTATGAACCGCACGTTCGGCTGCAGCGAGCTGGGTAAGCACATCACCACAATAGCGATTGTCATCAATCATGCCCTTTACGCCATTGAGCTGACCTATAGCACGATTGAGACGCTTCCTCACGTCGGACTGCAGCTTTTCGCCACGCTCAGTTTCTTTGTAGTGGCAGGTGCAAATACTTTGCACGCAAGGCCGATTCCTGTCGTTTTGCGCAAGCTGATTGGGTTGGTCGTGGCATTCAGGCTGATCATGATGCTCGCAACACCCTTGCCGCTCGACGTGTTCAGACTGCACGTACGACTCTTGCTGCCCATGATGTTCAGCGAAGCTGTGTAACCTCTGCCGCTTGTCAGTTGATTGCACCATGATACGCTCGCTCCTTATTTTTTCGCGCAACACATCTTGCAACTGTCACGCCCGTCTTTTCTACACTATATACCCCTATAGGGTATATAGCACAAGCCTTATCACCAGATTTTTCCCCAAAAGGCGTGCTCTTATCTACCCGCTTGCTTCCTTGAAAGATCCACGCGTATCCGCCTTGCTTTCCTAAACGGCTCGCTCTTGCCGCCCCACTTGCTTCTCTAAACGATCCGCCCCCTATCTACCCACTCGCCTCTGCAGCGCGTATTTCGTGGGAGCTTGCCATAACCAGCAGCGCATTCACCCGTTTCCGCACGCACCTTCGCAAAGATAGATGTAGGTATCTCGCACTGTTTACAATCTGTCGATTGTATTTAACGCAGGTGCCCATATAATGATTTGGGTTGGATGGTTAATGACTTGAGTTGGGTGGTCCCGAACCGCGCATATTCCATTACCCCGAGTGCTATTGTGCTCTGTTCTCTACAGCGGGAGAGTTTCTCTATCCCACCTGATAACTCGGTATATGGTAGCTAGGAAATCTGATGACGCAGAATAATGATCTGGACAAACATTCTCAAAGCTCAGCACCCCCAACGCCTCAAAGAAGCAGGACTCCGCGCGTGGGTGAAGCAACCATCACTGGCGCGTTTTCCCATACCGAACACGCTCAGACTACGCAAAAAAGCAGAACCCCGCACGCCCACAAATCAGACGAAAAAACGAAGACAACAACACAGCGCACCGCTGGAAAAAATGATGAGGACGCATCAAAGAAAAGTAACCCTGCACGCTCATTCGACTCTAGTCGCTACTATGCAAATGCGGATACATACAAATCAAAAAAGCGCGGCCTTAAGATGTCTGTTGGCTCAAAATCCCTACGCAAAAAGCTCATTATTGGCGCATCTATCGTTGCCGCTGTTGCGCTCGTTGCCATTGGGGCATACGTCTACGAAACTCAAAGACCCGTTACGGTAACCATTAACGGCGAAGAACAAACCATCCAAGGCGCCCAGCGTAGCCTTATTGGTCTGGTCAATACCGAAACTGTTTCAGTAACGGCTGGTAACTACATCGCTGTCGATAATTCTATTATCGAAGAAGGCGGCGGAACCCAGGCAACGGCAACACTCAACGATGAATCTGTTGAAGATTTAAGCACCCCTCTGAACGAGGATGATGTCGTTACCATTACTGACGGCGTAGACGTTATGGAAGACTATACTGAAAGCGAACCGCAAGTAGCAGAACCCACCATAGAACTGACCGGCGTAGGGGCAGTGCATCTGTATACCTCAGCTGGAGAGCCCGGTGAAAAAATTGTACGCACCGGAAAAGACTCAGGCATTTCAGTCGATATCATCACCGAGGAACCCGTCAACGGCGAGGTCGTCTGCTACAACGTGGACACCCGCGGCGAAAAGGTCATCGCCCTGACCTTTGATGATGGTCCCTGGGATGAAACCACCGAAGAAATTCTTGACATCCTGAAACAATACAACGCAAAAGCAACGTTTTTCACGGTCGGCAATCGTATATCAGGTCGTGAAGATCTGGTCAAACGCGCCGTCAATGAAGGTCATGAGGTAGGCACGCACACCTACGATCATGCCCAAGGAAGTGGCGAAGGCGTGAGTTTAATCCTCATGTCGACCGAAGAGCGTCAAGAAGAAGTTGAAAAGGGCCTCCAAGCCATTGAGGATGCTACCGGTGAACAAGCAAGCACTATGTTTCGTTCCCCCGGTGGCAACTTTGATAACTCCGTCGCAACCGACTTGTACGGCATGGTCATTGCCGAAATTGGCTGGAATATCGACACGGGAGACTGGCAACAACCAGGCGCTGACGTGATTGCTGAACGCATCGAAAGTGCGGATCCAGGAGAAATCATCCTTTTGCACGATGGTGGCGGTGATCGATCTCAGACGGTAGAAGCCCTAGAAAAAGCCCTGCCTAAATTAGTTGAAGAGGGATATTCGTTTGTCACGGTGGAAGACCTAATTAATTCCTATCCCCTGTCGTAGAGCTTTTGCGTCTTTGATCTAGAGTAAAATTCCCTGAAAATGCGATAGAGCGTAAGACATAAACGCATCTATGCGTTTATTCAAGAGTAGCAAAGTCTTCTTCTAATGGACTCTTGGGCATAAATCCAAAATTTTCTTTAAAGTAGTCAATAACATGCTCCCTGAACTGCAATGTTGCCCAGTTCATCGCCTCATTAGCTGGCCATTTGAGATACAAATAACGCTTGCACGTAACATCCGTGAAAGGAACATACGTAACTCGATCATGCCAGCTTTCAAACCACGTAATGTTTGGAGCCAGAGCAACCCCAAGGCCTTCGGCGACATATCCCAACACGCGATTAAAGTCTTGATCCTCAACAACAAACTCAGGCCTAAAACCTGCCTGTTCAAATGCTTCACCTGCCAAGTTATAGAACGGGGAGTCTGATAAGTTGCTCACAAAGGGCTCGCTGATCAAACTTGCAAGCTCAACCGATTCTTTTTCAGCCAAAGGATGATCTTTAGGCACCGCAAGAACAACCTCTTCTTCACCAAGCAAATAGTAGTTACTTGCTCGATGATATGTGGCACTGGCAAAAAACGTAATGTGAGGCGTCACGTTTTTGAAATGAGGTGAGGGCCACGAAGCAATACGAAGACGAATGTCAGGGTGCTTTTCTTTAAACCCCTTGATAATCTCAGCCGTTGAGCCAGGAGGAACAGGGATATAGACATCAAGCCTCATATTTTTATCATAGGAGAATTGCTCCATCTCGAGCTTAATGGAGCCCGCCGAATCCAGGATATGAGAAATTCTGCCCAGCACAAATCTACCTGCATCATTTAAAACAATGTTGCGGCCCACACGATCAAAGAGAGGAACACCCAACTCACTTTCGAGCGCGCGAAGGCTTCGACTAAGACTGGGTTGAGAAATGTGCAATTTTTCAGCCGCTTTGGTAAGACTTTCGTACTGAGCGATGATGTAAAAATATTTTAACTGCTGCAATTCCATATCCGAATTCTAACGGTCATCGATAAAAATGCACCCTATCTAGACGCAAATAAATCTATCACTGGTGTCGTATTTTAGGTAAAATAACGTCCATGAATTTTTAAATAAACATTGATCAGTTGCCGAATTGTTCAACTCGAAAGGGAATCTTATGGTCGAGCGCTACACTCCGGGGACCGATGCAACAGCCGACGCACAACCGAACGATCCATCCAACAGTATCCAAGCACTTAACGACCATCTTGCACAGGCACACAAAGCCTACGAAGACAATGATTCCAAGGCGGTAGTTGAACACTGCGAAGCTATCCTTAAGATTGATCCTGAAAACAAAGAATGCTGGATACTCTTAGCTAAATTTGGTGGCTGGGATTCAAAGCTGTTTGATTTCGACACCGGCACTATTATTCGCTCAATCAAGCACGCGCTTTCGTTAGCAGATGAAGAGGAGCGCTATCCCCTTGCGTCAGAGATCTACACAGCGCGCAAAAAACAGATCTCGGAGCGCATGGAAGAAGCCATGATGATGCCCTCCTACACTTCCATCAAGCTGATGCATCAGATTATGATTGACTGGAAGCGTTTACTGACTGACATCCCGTATCTGACGCGTGACTTGCTCGAAAGCGAAATTGTTCTCTGCAACAACCTTTGCACGCGCTCAAAGATGGGCATTATGCCTGCAGACCGCGTGGTGTATACCGCCTATGCAACCTTTAACGGCAAAGAAAGCTACGGGGAAATGTTTCGCAAAGCGCTTGAAAATCGCTTACAAGCAGAAGAACAGCGCGAAAATCAAGCGAGCAAAGAGCTACAAAAGGAAGTCGAGCAGCGCCTTGCACAGTACAAAGAGCAGGTTGAAAAGGGCAGGCTAACTTTGAAAGAAGAAAAAGCCCTCCTTGAAAAAGAAATTGACACGCTGAATAAAGAAATTACACGCATCGTCAACATGAGCAACAAGTCTTCATACGAACAGCAAGTCGATGAGCTTGAAAAGCAACTTGGCGCACTCAAACCGTACAAAATCATGCGGCGCAAAACGATTGAAACGCAGCTTGCAGAAGTGCGCGATAAGCTAAAACAGATTGATGCCCAGATCGAAAGTTCAACAAGAGCACTCCGCACTCAAGCTGAGATGCTGCAAAGCCGCTTGAACGAGATTACCTAACGGTCACTTTTAGGTTTTCCGCCGACAAGCCTAGCGCCACAGAACCGCACCTGCCACAAACGCAACACGGGAGAAATTCCTTGCACCTGATCAAGGTAGGCTCTGCTCTTTTCGCACAGCAAGTCACCATAATCGGACACGCGTTGGGGTCTAGGCCCCATTTCCTATAAGCTTAAAACTCGGTGAAGCTCGTAAGCCTCCAACCCCACATTATGTATACAAAAACACAGAGCCGTCTGGCCAGAAACGACCTAGCCAGACGGCAAAGTTTGGGGAAATGTGTCTGTTTAGTTACCTAAAATTGAATGCAATTCGTCCATGATCTTACGAGCCAAAACTACATCAACCTGTCCAGGAGCTGATGATTGGGTTAGCGAGCAGAAGGTGATGTCGCTACCAAAGTATTCACCTGCAAGACGCGTAATGCTTCCTTCGCGACCCATAGCCATAGTCAACGTAGGGCCTGTTGTGTGGAGGCGCCTGACCTCTTCGGTTGCAGCCAAAAGCTGCAATGCATCGTAGGCATTGTGCGCCATAACAGCGCACTTAGGAATGTCGGCACCCATATCAAGCATGTGGGTCATCAAGTTAACCATCCACTCTTTTGAAGGGGTGCCAGCAAAGTTGTGATAAGACACTAGCGCCTTTACGCCATGCTCGTGAGCACAATCAATAAGCTCTTGAACGTACTTGTCGCCGATCCACGTTTCAATATCTACCATGTCGAGGAATTCTGCTTCAATTAAGGCCTTGTTCAGGGCAACATACTGAGCCGGTTCCATGGTGTCATTTCCGCCCTGGCTCACACTTCTAAAGGTGAATAGCACTGGATGTTCGCTCAATGCCTCAGCGATTATGCGTCCTTGCCTAACCATTTCTTCCGAATCGTAGCGGGAATCATTAAAGTCTCCGCGCCACTCAAAGCACTCAACGCCAGCCTCTTTACCCTGCCGAATGATATCTAAACACTCCTCGGCATTAGCTCCCATAACTGAAATAATCGTTTTAGGAGATCCTTCTCCAAGAGCTACTCCCTTTATCGTAATTGCACCCATTTCCACTCCTTTCTTTTTTGTACCTCAAGAATTATCCTTGCGTTTCTTTGCTGGGTGTTGCCATAAACGAAGCTTTCTTTCACCCAGCCGATAGTTCCCAAAACCTGACAAGGCATGTTGCCAGGTCGTAATGTATAACCCTAATCCAAATCAACTGCCTGACCAGATACGGCCGACTCAGCCATACCAAGTACAACCTTCAAAGTGTTCAGGCCATCTTCACCCGTGCAGCGAGGCTCAGTCTCACGACCAGTACACAGATCAATGAAGTGATCAAACTCTGCGGCCATGGGGTCGTTTTTCTCAACCTCAAAGTGTTCATGATGAAGTGGGCTAGTCCAGCCGTAATCATCTTCATCATAGTAGTACAGATCCATATTCGGAAAACCAAACGATCCCTTCGTTCCGAAAATACGCATGCTATTTTCGCCCGGACACATGGTAAAGAAAACGTTTTCTTCAGCTGCCAAGTCATAGTTCCAAGGGCTTGGAATGCCATCACTCAAAAAGTAGCTTGCTGTTATACCACCCTCATATTCCACTACTGCAGAACAGGAATCTTCAACTTGTTTGTGACGAATGGTGTTATGTGCTGAAGCGTATACTTTGATAGGCTTCATTCCTGTTAAGAAATTTAAGTCGTCAAAGTCATGGGTGCCATTAATCAGCAATGGACCTCCACCCTTAACAACACGCCACTCCACATCAAAATATGCATGTGGTTTTGCAATAGCGTAGTTCGACTGAATACCGACAATATCTCCCAAACGACCCGAGTTAATCATCTTTTTGAGGAACTGATACTTGCTTGAAGAACGACGGTGATGACCAATCAGCAATACTGTGCCAGCTTCTTTACAAATGTCGATAATATGCTGTGCTTCCTCAACGGTATCTGCAATAGGCTTCTCAAGCAAAATGTACTTGATGCCTTTAGTAAGCGCGTTTTCCACTGCCTCGACATGAAGCTTATTAGGTAGCGCAACGGCAACCGCATCAATTTCTTCCTGCTCATAAAGATCTTTGTAGTCTTTATAGATAGCAACGCCAAGTTCTTCAGCAACGCTTTGATCGTTTTCACCAAAACCGGCCACTGCAACCAAATCGGCTTCAGGATGCTTGTCAGCGTCTCTTGCAATTTTGGAGCCTTGGTTCAAACCTAGAACTGCTACACGTACATTCGCCATCGTGATCACCCTCTCTACCGTTGTCGTCTCTTCGGCATCGCTTATGCATCTCGTCTAGGAAACCCCAAACATCAGAGACCGAGATTAATCTCTTTCACAATGAACTTCTAACAAGAAGCTCCTTTCAACCAGAAGATCAAAAGGAGCTTTACGTAATACAGTCGGAAATTATCCCTTTACCTGTCGCCGTCGATATATACTTCGATCCCCTTATGAAGATGCAGCAGCTTCTAGTTCTTCGATTAACAGAGTACTCAGCCCATCGGTATCAGTAGCGATTGTCTCGTAAACTGCCTGCACAGAATCAAGAGCAATTACTTCCTCGAAGAAGGACTCGTCATACTCGATTACCTCGGTACCGGCATCAGTTACAGTTTCAAGAGCGCTTTCCTCAATATCCAAGAGGCTAGGACGAATGTCGTCTGTCGCCATCTGGATAGCTTCCATCAAAGCATCCTGATACAGAGGATCAAGTGCATCCCAAGCGTCCTTATTGATAGAAATGCTGTTGGCATAGAGCATATGGTCAGTCATAGCAATGTAATCCTGAACTTCCTGGAAGCTCGAACCAATGATAGTGTCAACAGCATTTTCCTGAGCGTCTACTGTGCCGTTCTGGAGAGCAAAGTAAACTTCACTGAATGCCAATGGGGTAGGCTCAGCACCAAGTGCTTCCCAGAATGCCATCTGATAGGTGTCTTCCATGGTGCGGATCTGCAGACCCTGGAAGTCTTCAAGATCATACAGTGCGACATTGGAGGTGGTTACACGATAGGTGCCATTCTGCAGCCAAGCGAGCAGCTCGAATCCAGCCTCGTTGAAAGCCTCACTCATACCCTGAGAGAACTCATTGTCGCCGTTCAATACAGTTTCAATTTGATCCCCGGTGTATCCAGCAAATGCCATAGGCAAATCGAATACAGCGCAGTCAGGGATGAACGAAACCTGTACAGAAGGCTGCGTAATTACCATCTGAATGTCGTTGGACTGAGCCTGACGAAGAAGGTCAGCGTCGCCACCAAGTTCGCCGGTGCCATAGTAGTCAACGGTCAACTGTCCACCAGTAATTTCAGAAGCATACTCCGAAATTGCGATACCCCACTGGTTTCCTGCTGAATCAGCTGCAGTACTGTCAGCCAAAATCAAGGTCACTGGATCAAGATCAGCGTAATCACCTGCATCCGTTGATGTGTCAGAGCTGTCATCACTACAAGCAGACAGACTAAGCGCGGCCACGAGAGCAAATGCTAAAACGGCCAAAAGTGCGAGGTATTTGGTCTTAAAAACCTTTTCGTGAGTTTCCATTTTCTCACTCTCTCCTTCCTAAACCTCATTTTCCCCAAATTTGTATTTAGCCTAGGTACAGTACAGTTGAGAACCAAGGCACATACACAATCATGACCAGGGCAACCAAGAAAGCGATGATGAATGGAATAGCCTTCTTGGCGATTGCCATTGGTTTTTCATTGGACAGATTCGATACAACGAATAGATTGAGCCCAAACGGTGGTGTAGCAAGACCGATAGCCAAGCAGCAAACCAGAACAACACCGAAGTGAACAGGGTCAACGCCCAAAACCTCCATGGCAGGCAACAGGATGGGTGCCAAGATAATAATTGCAGGACCGGTATCCATAACCATGCCGAGGATAAGGAACAGCACCATACAGAAGGTAAGTGCCATCCAAGCTTCACTGAAGGTTGACGTAATAAACGTGGTAACAGCAGAAGAGGCACCGGTAAGAGAAAGCACGCGGCCAAACGCAGTAGCGAATGCCAAAACGAATGCCAAACCACCGTAGGTACGAGCTGCAGTAACCATGATGCCCAGAATGTCCTTGAAGGTGATGGTTCGGTAAACCCACAGAGACACAATCAGTGCATAGAATACGCTGATACATGCAGCTTCGGTAGGAGTTACGAATCCTGCATAGATGCCACCAAGAACGATAATGGGGCACAACAAGGCAGGCAAACTGTCGATAAACAGATGTCCTAAGCCCTGCTCTTTAAGTTCATCCATAGAAGCATTGATCAGTGCACGATTTTCGCCTTTGCGCTTACAATGAATGACGCAGTAGACCATTAAAACAACACCGATAAGAATACCGGGCAGAATACCACCCAAGAACAAGCTACCGGTTGATACGCCCGTTGCAAGCGAGTACAAAACGAATGGAATAGACGGGGGAATGATTACACCTAAACCACCAGCAACTACAACAAGTGCGGAGCTCCATTTTCTTTCGTAGCCCAAGCTAACCAAGAACGGAATGGTCATCGATCCAACTGCAGCGGCAGTTGCAGGACCAGAGCCCGAAATAGCTCCGTAGAACAAACACGTTACAACAACGGCACAAGGAAGACCGCCATAAAAACGACCAATAAAGTAAGCAAAGAAGCTAAACAGTTTCTTGGAGATACCACCTTCGGCCATAATGATGCCACCGAAGATAAACAGAGGTACCGCCAAGATAGGTGTCGAGTTAGCACCTGAAAACGCGTTGGTGATCAGCTGTGTGATGTTGCCACCTACACCCGTGACCATAATAGGAGCAAGACTGCCCGCTATCATAGCAATCGCAATTGGAACGGAAAATGCAAGGACAACAAGAAATACTACAAATACAAGAATTGCCGGCATTATGCATCTCCTTCCTTGCCCATAGACTTAATTGCTTCCGTATCGAAATTGCCAGATTCGAGCTCGAACTCAGTCTGCTCTTCAATCGTGCTCTTTGGTTCTACGTTGATTGTCTTGATGTGTTTCACAAACATCTGAACGCTACGAAGAGCACCCAACACAAAGCCAATCAGCACGATAAGGTACATGATCCACATGGGGATCTCCATTGCCGGAGACGTTTCTCCGCTAACAATAATACGCTGCAAAACGATTACAGCGTTGTAGGCAAGAATAGCCAACATGGAAAAGGTAATAACATCAACGATCACGTTGATGATATTGCGAACTTTCCATGGCATGACGTCAACAAGAGCTGTAACTCGCAACATCGTTTCGGTACGAATAGTGTATGGCAATGACAAGAAGACCGTTGCGATCCACGCATAGCGACAAAGCTCTTCAGCCCAAGATAGAGATTGGAAAATGGGCACGTTACGAGCAAAAATCTGAAGCAAGGTAACGCAAGAAATTACCACCAAGAAGAAGAGAATGATTGCTTCCTCAAAGTGCTCATCAAGCCACTTAACAACTTTCATTCCGACTTTTCACCTCCAATACGACTAACGGATAGGATCGAAGGTAATGGCGCATCAAATGCCTCAGACTGTCCACAAGGTTAATTCCCCCAACAAAACCTTGCAAAATCAAAACGTTCCTCCCATTTGCCAGCGATGCTAACTCTTCCTTCGCAAAGGACAATCTGATGTGCCAATCCCTTCCATTTGGCGCATCGCCGACCTCTTATTCCGCATTATAAAAAGGCATGGGTAAGAGAATACCTACAAAATAACACGTTCATTTATTCAGCTTTTAAATAGGTAGGCACAAGATGCATTGAAGAATACTGAATTTGCATAGCTCCTATACACAGGTAAGACTGGATATGCATTTTGGAAATTAACAGATACCATCAAAATGCTGAATATTAGCCACAACTCATGCGGCTGTCGATGATTGTACCCGGTGCAACAAAAAGCAAGAATCAAAACGACGTGGCAGTAGGGTGCTCAGGCAGTCTTGTGTCCGCATCAGAGTCCTCACGACACCTATCGTGAGCGGCAAGCCCAAAACCACGCCACGGCAGAACAACGACAAACATAGCAGCAAGATTTTCACGCCTACAGCATATTCATGAACCTATTGTAGTAGATTGCGAAAGTACATCTCAGGATGAATGCAGCATGGAGGTACGTGACACCATCACATTGAGATACGCCCTAGCGCAATACGCCCATAACATTACGAAGCGCGACTATGCTTGCTACTCAATTTGCCACAGCTTTTCAATATGCGTAGAATTTGCACCAACTCACCACTGGCGTATCTAGGAACTCCACACTGCTTGTCGTTTCAAATGTTGCCAGTCTTCATTGGTGCAGGCTTTTAACGAAGAAGCTGCCAAGATTCTTTAGCAACGGATGAGGGAATGCGAATGCGACTAGACTATCTTTACTATTTTCGCCATTTAGCTGAAGTGCGGAACTATACCAAGGCGGCCAATGATTTATATATCGCTCAGCCAACCTTATCTGCTGCTATAAAACGGATGGAAAAAGAGCTGGGAGTTAAACTCTTTAAGCGCGCAAAACAAACAGGAGTCTCTCACAGCATAGAGCTTACTGAAAGTGGTGCAATGTTCTACGAGCATGTTGCCATAGCGCTGAGTCACATTGATGAAGGACACCAACTCATACAAGAGATCAAAGGAGAAATGGATTTTTCTGTTCGTATCGGGGCGCTCTACGCAATGCAGAGTAGATTGTGGTCTCAAGCCATTAACACGTTTAGAACGCAAACATCTGGAACTATCAAGCTATCGTTTGTGCAAGGTCATTCTGCTGAGTTAATTAATTTACTGCGCAAAGGGGAAATTGACGTTGCTTTCGCGGCACGCATAGAAGATGGGCGGCACGATCTTAATCATTTGTTGGTATGGTCTCAACCCCTGGTTCTCATTGTGAACAAAGACAATCCCCTCTTTAAGCAAAAAGAAGTGACCCTTAATCAGTTAGTACATCACGAAAACAAGATCATCACCTACGCGGAAACTTCGGCAGCTTTTCCATCACTAAGAAGCAATCTACCTCTTGAAGCTCTTAATTTGCGCTATGAATTTGACGACGAAATGACTGTGTGCGCCATGGTGTCGTCAAATACCAACCTTGTTGGTCTATGCTTCTACTCTTTTTTGATTAAAGCCTACGATGATGTGCGGACTATACTCGTAGCTGATGTTCCGTACGATTTTCATAAGGTATATCTCATCAGTAGACAAGGCACTCACCCCAAAGCTGTCAACGACTTCATTCGCTTCATGGGAACCCGCACCTTCCCCAATGCGCTTGACGGCATCACTGAGTAAATCGGTTGTGTTTGACGCATATCGCAGGCAGCTGAACTATGCCCCTTAAAAACATCCCCTTTACACACTCTTTCTTGTGGGGCGTTGCAACGTTCGCGAGAACTCAAGGACTAAACGCAATCAGCAAGGGGGATACAATCTAGCAAGAAACGAACGCCTGAAGCTCTTCGACCAAACGATCAATGTGAGCGCGCGTTGTGTCATACCCAAAGCTGATACGCAAGGTCGCTCGCCCCAGTGACAGAGGAATCCCCGCCGCCTGAAGCGACAAGGGGTGCTTTGGTCGCCACGTTCCTGGCGCTACTGTGGTGTGATTTGACTCACAAGCGGCTGCCTTAGAGACATATATCCCCTGGTCGCTTAAGTATTCAAGAGCCTTTTGATTCTTCATGCCTGGGATCGCGATGCTACAAATATACGGCGATCCATCCACGCGAGAATTGATCTGAACCTGGGGAATTGCTTGCTTGAGTTGATCAACCGCATAGTTCCACAAATCACGAACGCGCGCTTCTTTTTCGGCACGATCTTGAAACGCAAGCCTAACTGCCTCGGCAAACCCCGCGATCAAAAATATCGCTTCGGTACCTGAACGAAGTCCGCGCTCTTGGCCGCCACCAAACGCCGTGGTAAACAGGTGAGTACCGCGCTTTACATACAGCGCACCAATCCCCTTCGGTCCGCCTATTTTGTGCGCCGACAACGATGCTACATCCACACCCCATTCACGCAGAGGCAGTTCCACCTTTCCGAAAGCCTGCACCGCGTCAGTGTGTACCAACGCATCCGGCGCCCAGCGATCACGCAGCTGACACACTTGAGCAACGGGTAAACGATAGCCCAATTCGTTTTGCACCGTCATCACACTAGCAAGAATGGTGGCATCTTGAAAAAACCGCTCACACGCATCAAGATCAAAATTCCCTGCTACCGCCTCCACATAGGAAACTGGCCACCCTTCGCGCTTGAGCCCTCTGATGGAGCGCGTAACAGAAGGATGCTCGAGCGCAGAGGTAATGATTTGACCTGCTTGCTTGCCTCGCGCACGACACACGCCACGAATTGCAAGATTGTTTGATTCGGTTCCGCCAGACGTAAAGTAAATTTCATCAGGATCAACGCCTACTGCACGAGCAACAGTCTCACGACTTTCTTCCAAGATGGCTTTTGCGCACTTGCCTAATGCATGAAGTGAAGATGCATTGCCAAAATCTTGCGACAACACACGCTGCATGACCTCTACAACTTCGCGGCGTGGCTTGGTAGTGGCAGCATTGTCCAGATATACCTCTTCGGTCATTAAGCTCGTTCCTACCCTACATCAGAGCTGTTTAATTGCTTGCCGTTCAATGGAGCGCACCTGAGCGATAAGCTCAGGTGTTGCCCGCGTCTCAATATCGGGCGGCACCCTTACCCCATTATTGCTCCCAAACAACCCCTGTTCAGCATATTCAGCAAACAAACGATCGAGTGTCTCTTGTGCCGTCTGATCAAGCTCCTCTTCAAGACGACTAAAAATATCCATAAGAGCCTTTGCTTCTTCAGTAAGCGATGAGCCGCTTGCTCCCTGCCGGATAAACAACTTCAATCCCAATGCCTCTTCGGCATTCTTAACAATGCGCCAAGCCTTGCTATAAGCCATACCCATATCTTGAGCTGCACGATTAAGGGAGCCTAAGCGATCAACGCGTTGACAAAGTTCGATAACCCCTTTTCCCAAACCAACTGAATGCACCCCTGCTTCTTTAGTTTTAAGAAAAAGTCTTACGTCTGCACTAACTTCATCGCACTGCATATGTCACCCCGATATTTTTTATATCACTCTACCCTAGCTGTGGCTTTTTTGTATCCCAACTCACAAATGCCCATGGCACGATATGGGGTTTATCTAGATGCCAACAACCAGCTTGTTCGTCGTATATCAGATGAACCGAAAGCCACTCACCTAAGCGTTGTGCTGCAATATCCGGCTCAATCTGACTTGCATGATCATCTACATAATCCAATAGAGAAAGTAATGCATGGTATGCTTCATCACGACTGGCATACTGTCTTGTACGCGATGAATGAATGTAACGTACGTGCGGTTCATAACCCAAATCAGCTGCAATACCAAAAACGAAAAGAGCATCATTATGTTTTTCAAGCACAATACCCATTGCCTGTGCAACTATCGGATCAACCCGCGGTGACACGCCAGCGCCAACGGTCACACACACCTTACTGCGCGCACTCCAAGAAAGCTTTTGTAGCGAGTCTTTTAAATCATGAGTGATAATAGAGCGCGATGCTATGGCTACATCAACACATCCCTCATAAAGGCCACATGCACTCCATTGATCTTCCCAACTCAAACTAAGAGGCATAATGAAGCCTTCTGTGGTGGGGATATCAACATTACCCTGAGATGTCATTGATGGCAAAACAAGCGGGATATTCTGCTTTTGAGCAGCTTCCACAACACGTTCTAGCATACCTTCACTAAAGTCAGCTGCAATAACTCCATGCCCCGAGCGAGCCAGCGGCAGCGCAAGAGAACCCGTGCCGCAGCCCATATCCAGAATTATCGAAGGGTTAGACACATCCATATTCTGGATAAACGCCTGAACGTATCCATCAGAAGCCCCTTTTGCATAGGTACGCGAACGCTGATTCCAATGATCTACAGAATCAGGAGTTCGACGAGCGCGATCCATCTTCTTCCATTCTTCTGCAAGATCCAACATAGGGACTCCCAAAATTCAATCAAATATCATGTTGTCACCAACAACACGGACAAACCCGCTATGCAGCTATCAGGTCATAATCAATATTTATTACGATTGCCACAATCGTGACGACCGATTACTTCTTATTCTGCGCGTGCTTCGTATCAGTTGCATCACTTTTCGGCGCTTGAAAGCGCGGATCATGAGCAATGGCATCGAGACGAGCGGTAACCACTTCTTCGACTTCAAAAGAAAACGGCATGAGCGATTCTTCAAGAAATACCGTACGAATATAATTTCCACATTCGTCGCACGTTGCAATACGATGACCGTCATCGCCCTCTATATTAAAGTAATGAAGATGAGCTTGATTATGTGTTCCACAACGGGCACACCGCACACGATCAAAATCCCACACCGTGCCGCACTGCTGGCAATAGAGTGATCTACCGCGTCCGTCTGTTGGGCTGCCTTCACCTCCCACCTTAGCAAGTGATGGAGCACTTCCGCACACCGGACAACGCAAGGGATTATGATGGCATGCGTCACCTTTAGGAAAACTTACGGCAAGCTTTTGCGCTATCGGCTCGAATTCAACACGCAACGTCAACAAAGAAAGAAGCGCTGCAATACGTGCTGCCGATTCAGTATGCGTTCTGCTTTGTATCGCATCCGACAATTCATCTAAAAAAGATTCTGGTTTCTTCGCTGCTTGCTCAAGTAAGGTATCTGAAAATACCTCGGATGAATCGATATCCAAAAGCGATTGCTGATCTTCCTGAGAAAGGATCTCTGCACTCTTTACGTGATTGCGCAAAGCATTAAAAATAGCAACAAAACGCTCCCGATTAAGCGTTGGGGTTGCGTAAGAAAATATTGCTCGATCGCTATTCCATGCATCTATGAGAGTATCCTGCGAAGGGAATTCATATGCATTAACTGCCGCAAGAGGGCCTCCAGACCAGCGATCCATTTCACTCCAAAGCTCTTCAAAAAATGAAAGACGAGCTTTATCAAGATCATCGAGCTTTTCAGCATAGGAAGCAACAACGCGCTGTATCAATTTCATATTCATATCTCGTACGATCCTGTTCCATGAGATAGCATAAGGTCATCCTGCTCAAAGCAGGATGACCTTATTATCACTGATTGCTGATTACTTTTCGATAACGTTGTCGCCTTTTTCGATTTCCTTACGTGCCCAATGCCCCCAATGGTAAAGAGCATCTGATTCGGATACGTAACCATCACCCCACATAAGCTTTGCAGTTCTGCGGTAGGGCTGGAACAGTCCTGAACCTAAGAAGATATGAGCCATAGCAAAAACAGCTATCAAAAGAAAACCGAGATCGTGAAAGAAGAGAAATACCGCATATACTTCTCCTGGCATGGTAAAGATAGTGCTTCCCAGCAACATAGACACACCAGTAATACCCATCAAGGCACCGGAGAGCCACAGCATGCCATCGGCAAATCTCTGACCACTTTTGGTTTCATCTTGATCAGGCATATGAATCCATTTTGCCATGAACAAATAAGGCAAAAACAGAATCATCCATTTCTTGTCATCCTCGTTCCACTTGGCAAACAGCTCGGAGAAAATGTGCTTTACGCCACGAGGTGACTTGATTGCACTGATAATCGGAACTGCCACAAATACCACGCCAATAACACGATGAGACATACGCATGACAAAAACGATATCTTGTCCTGCCATCTGCGTTAGAGGTGGCACGAAAACAAACAGACCGCTGATACAAAGCCAAATACAGCACACAACGGTAATGCCATGGGTAAGACGTGCCTGCAAAGAGTGACGCTTGATGTAGCGCTGGGTTCCTTTTCTTTTGCGATCAGTAATAAATTGTTGATTTTTTTTCGCAGCCTCAGGAGAAACTTCAATCTTTTCGCTACTCATCACGTCCTCCTTTCCCTACTGGCAAGTTTTCAAAGATGTGTTCCTTAACACTCTTATCATCAGGCGGATCACCATGTTTGGTTACCTCACCTGTCTCAAGGTTAATAGTATCTTCAGTCTCTTCGTTATAGACCAACTTATCGCGCTTATAGCCAACGCCAAGTGCAAACATAGCAGCCAAACCAACCACCGTAACACCCGTAGCTACACCAACAACAGGCTTCGCGATTTCTGAGAGTTCAGCAAATGGGCTAATAGCAGGAGATACAACCTGTCCATGAGCTTCAACGCCATACTTCAGCACTTGGATAACGTGGAGCCCGTCCATTTGTTCGTCACCATATACCACAGCATCTTCATAGCCATGTTCATGGAGCCACTCAACGCGCTGTTGAGCCATAGCAAGCATTTCATCTCTGTCGCCAAATTGAAGTGCACCAGGCTGGCATGTGGCAACACAGGCAGGAGCCATGCCATTTTCAATACGATCGACACAACCCGTGCACTTATTGATCGTGCCTTTCTCTCCATGATAACGAGGTACATCATAAGGACATGCAGTCCCACAACGGCGACATCCAACACACTTTGATTCATCGACCGTTGTAAGCCCCGTTTCTTCATCTTTATAAAGAGCCTCAGCAGGACATACCGCAACACAGCCCGCATGTGTACAATGCTGGCAGGCACGACGACCAAAAGCCCATTTCACGCCCTTGGATCCACCTTCATGTTCAGCAAACGTCACGATAAGACGAGTGTCACCATTTATATCAGATGGGTTTTGATAGGAGCCCGTAAACACGTTTTCATTAAGACCTATCGGAGAGGGCTGACTGTTCCAGCACTTACAAGCTACCTGACATCCCTTACAAGCTGTGCACTTGGAGGAATCGAAATATATCGCTTTATTAGACATATGCTATCCCCCTCCTTACGCTTTCTCGATGTTAACAAGGAATGCCTTGTATTCTGGGGTTTGTGAGTTCGGATCTCCTACATTAGGGGTCAGGTCGTTTACAACATCACCTGTTCCAAACAAGTCAGACCAACCAAAATGATGCGTTAAACCAACAAGGTGTTGCGTATTGCCATGAACGGTCAAAGGCGTAAGACGCTTCGTCACAACCGCACTCACTTCAACAGAGCCACGGTTGTTCCAAACACGAACCATATCGCCACTTGCAATGCCCTTTTCCTCGGCAAGATCTTCGCTGATTTCGATAAATTGCGAAGGCATCGCCTCGACGAGTGCCGGACACGCACGAGTTTGTCCGCCTGTCTGCCATTGCTCCGTAACAGAATAGGTCGTTGCAACGATTGGATAGTCGCTTACCGTACCTTGTTTGGTTGATTCGTTCTCAGCAAACTTCATGCACGGACTATTGAGCGAACCATTGAGCAAGTTTGTTTCCACCGGTGTTTCAAAGGGTTCAAAGTGCTCAGGCAATGGTCCATCTTCCATGCCGTAGCTTTCCAGACGACCATTTTGTTCCCACAGCATAAAGAATGCGTTGTTATTGGGTGGTACGGGCTCATCGTTTTTGACTGCCACAAAGTCCGCCGCATCATTGAGAATCCATTCCTCACCATCCCACTGACACAGGACCTTCTCAGAATTCCAGGGAACGCCATCAGGATCCGCAGAAGCACGGTTGTACAAAATACGACGATTATTAGGCCACGAATACGCCCACGTAGAGTTCAATCCTATGCCTGTCTCATCAGAATTATCGCGACGGCCAATAGGCTGTTCTGCAGGATCAAGCGGCGCATCATTATTGTTCCAGAAGCCACCATAAATCCACATGGCGCATGCCGTTGAACCATCCGCCTTCAGATCAGAATACCCACTCAGCAAATTGATATGAGGATCGTCCGAACTTGCATTACAGCTACTGCCTTCAATGGTGTAGCCATTCAAAGCCCACGCAACAGAACGAGGATCAATTACGCCATCCACATAGTAATCCCACTTGGTATTCAAAATAGGATCAGGATTGGCGCCGCCCTCTTCACGGTACAAACGGCAGATTTCTTGCCACAGCAAATCTACCATTTCATAGTCAGGCTTAGCATCTTCCCAAGGTTCCACTGCCTTATAGCGCCACTGCACCCAACGACCGGAATTAGCAATAGTGCCAGGCTTTTCGTAAATCAAAGCACAAGGCAAGAAATATACCGTCGTATCAATTTCTTCTGGATTCATATCGGGAGCTTTCCAGAAGGTTGCCGATTCGGTAAGAACCTGATCTGCACAGACCAACCAGTCAAGCTTGGCCATACTTTGACGAACAAAGCTTGCGTTAGGCGCACTGTGACACGGATTCATACCCCAGTTAAAGTAGCCCTTGATTACTTCTTGATCCATCAGCTCGAAGGTAGACATGATGGTAAAGTCAGGACTGGACGGCACCTTAGGCCACCAGTCATAACCGTAGTCGTTATCGACGGTTGCCGCATCGCCAAACCATTCCTTCAAACTGGAAATCAAAAACTTCGGCTTGTTGGTGTAATAACCTGCTGAATAGGTTTCACCCTCAAGCCAGTTACGCAACGAAGAACGAGAGCTATCGTTAGGCCACTTCAAATATGCGGGATGTTCATTTACCAACATGCCCATATCGGTTGCGCCCTGTACGTTAGGCTCGCCACGCAGTGCGTTCACACCACCGCCAGCAATGCCAATATTGCCCAGCAGAAGCTGCAACACAGACATGGCACGAGTATTCTGAGCGCCATACGTATGCTGCGTTTGTCCCAGCGCGTACAAAATGGAGCCTGCTTTATCTGCTTGACCCGTTGAGGCATAAGTGGAATACACTAACTCAAGAGTGTCTTTGTCCATGCCGCAAATGCTACACACTGTATCCATGTCGTAGCGCGAATAGTGCTGACGCATTTGCTGGAATACGCACATCGGATCTTGCAGCGTCATATCACGCTTAGGAGTTTCTACGACCGGAGGTGTGAACTCGGGAACACCCGGCTCTACCGCCCATGCATAGTCACCCGACTCAGACGTATCCCACGTGCTTTCGCTTTCTACTTGATAGTGCCATGACGCATTCGAGTACTTCTTTGTTTCTTCATCCCAACCGCTAAAGAAACCTGTCTCAGGATCAAAGTCATAATCAGGATCCAACAGATAACTGGCGTTGGTGTAGTTCAGCACGTACTCATGCTGCCATAAATCATTTTCAAAAATGTAATTAAAGAGACCGCCAAAGAACGCAATATCCGTACCAGAGCGAATAGGACAATAAATGTCAGCCTGTTCTGCAGTACGCGTATAGCGGGGGTCAACAACAATCCATGTAGCACCATTATCATGAGCCTTATGGACCCAGCGCGAACTAACCGGGTGGTTTTCCGCACTATTGGAACCGATATTCATAATAACATCGGAATTTTGGAAGTCGCACCAATGACTTGTCATTGAGCCACGACCGAATGAAGCCGCCAGACCGGCGACTGTAGGACCGTGTCAAACTCGTGCTTGGTTATCGATTGCAACGATACCAAGCGAACGCATTGCTTTGACAATAAGATATTCTTCCTCAGAATTTTGCTGAGAACCGCCAAGGCTTGCCATGCCAGGGGTGTAGTTAACCGTCAGGTTATCATCGTTGGTTTCAACAAAGGTTGCATCACGCGTGTCTTTTACCTTACGCGCAATTTCAGAAATAGCATCTTGCCAGCTGATGGGCTCCCAATCACTCGAACCAGGACGGCGAACAAGCGGTGTGGACTGACGTTTTGGGTTCTTAATGATCTCGTTCGTATCAGGATCAACGATGTTGCGAAGCTGGAACATTGTTGCACCCTTGGGACACAAACCGCCTTGATTAATGGGATGGTCAGGATCGCCTTCCACATTGATAAGCTCACCATCACGAACTGAACACAGCGAACCACAGCCACCAGCACAGTAGCAGCAAATGTTTGTGTACTCATCCGTATTGACAAGTTTCCAATCGGAAGAAGACTCAACCGCCAAAGACGGCGAGGGAGACATGAACTCATATGCCATGCTTGTTGCAAACACAGCACCAGCAGCTTTAAAGAAGCTACGACGTGACAGCTCCATTTCCCACTCTCCTTTCTCCTTGCCTTGTCTTGCGTTATAAAACGCACGTCTGCTATGGTGAGTGTAGCGTACAGCTACGCGTTTACAGCTAGGCAAGTTGCAAGGTCAAAACGTGTGCTCGCTCAACGGTAAAAAATGCCAAATCATTCTTTCTCAAGAAGATCTTTTCCTCGCAGGCGATGGCGATTATCGGCTGTGCTCTCCGACTGATATACTCACGGGCAGAAGAAAAGGAGGGTTCTGTGTCAGAGATTGAGCGCATTCGCCTGACTAAACTGACCTCAAAGGGTGGTTGAGCAGCTAAATGGGGTCCGGGCGATCTCAAAGACATACTATCTTCGTTTAATTTTAATACAACAGGCAATCTGCCTGTTGATAGTCGCTTATTGCTCGGATACGAAACTAATGACGATGCCGCTGTGTGGCAAATCAATGATTCGCTTGCCGCGGTTCTCACGGTAGATTTCTTTACCCCTATCGTAGATGACCCTTATGATTTTGGCTGCATTGCAGCGGCAAACGCACTTTCTGACATATTTGCCATGGGAGCGAAACCTCATGTTGCCCTTAATCTTCTTGCTCTCGATGCCGCCCTTGGATCCGAAGTTGCAAGCGCTATTTTGTCAGGTGGAGCAGACACCGTACACAGGGCAGGAGCGTTTGTTTCAGGAGGCCATACCATTGATGACCCCGAACCAAAATACGGGCTTTCGGTCTTTGGCACAGTTGATCCTCAACGCATTATTAAAAACGAAGGGGCACGCACAGGAGATGTGCTCTACCTTACAAAGCCCTTGGGAACGGGCATATTAAGCGCAGCGCTCAATATCGAATACATCACCGAAGAAGACATGAAGCCTGCAATCAATTCCATGAAAGAGCTCAATGCTGCGGGCAGTTTGGCCATGATACACGCACAGGCTCACGCGGGCACCGATGTAACAGGATTTGGACTTGCGGGACATTTGCACGAAATGCTCAAGGCAAGCGGTAAGAGTGCAAGCCTGGACTTTTCCGCCCTTCCTCTATTTGAGGGTGCGTGGAATCTTGCCTGCGCCTACTGCCGCCCAGGAAAAACGTTTGCAATCATTGATGATCTTGAGCCTTATATACAACAGGGCGAACTCGATGATGAGACATTTGATAATCGTTTGGGCATCCTGTGCGATCCTCAAACCTCAGGTGGTCTGTTGGTGGCGCTTGATCCTGAAAAGGCAACCTTGTTTGAAACGTGCTTTGAGGAGCAGGCAGGCAGAAGGCCGGCCTGCATTGGCACCATCACGGAAGGCGAACCGGGAGAGATTCACTTCAACGACGCTGATTAGGGTCGTTAAAAAGATGGGCGCCATTATCTGCATCAATACGATGAAACCCCTGTTCATCACATAGATACACCCCGTCAAGTGCTTGAATGAGCTGCTCTTTTTGTGCTAGATCTTGCACCTTCTCAAGCGCAGAAGACACATCGAAGGCCGAAAAACGCAGACCCATGCCACAACCTGCACGAATTGCCGGAGGAACGGGAACCAAACGTCCCGCGCTGCCAAAGGCATGTTCAAACGCAAGCGCAGCATGAGTCGAAACGAATGTTACCAAATAGTAGCGCATGAAGTGTCGTGTCAGCGTGCTCGCAGCCAAGCCTAGAGCGTAATGACCTTATCGGCTGTTTGCATGGCCGATAAAATATCGTACATGTTCGAGACTTCTCCTACTTTAAGCTGCTCGGTCACCTGGTAGAAATCAAGACAAGTACCACACACCAAAACCTGTGTTCCCTGAGCCATGAGCGAACTAACGCTATCAATAATGTGCTGCTCGTCTCCTGTGACCAGCTTAACCCCACTGTTCATAAACAGAAGCTGTGCAGGAGGATTGCCCGACTCGGACAGCGTGTAAAGCGCCATCTTTATAAGGCTATAGCCCAATGCACTATCGCCTTCACCCACGTGATCTTTCCCAACGAATACCGCATACGAACTAGCTTCTGATTCTTGATCAGGCACTTTTTGTGTTTCTGATGCTGCAGAAAAAACGAGACGCCATTCGCCCTGCTTTTCTTCAACCGTAAGGTCTCTTCTAGCGCGTTTGGCAAGATGGCTCAAATTAGTGACTGCCGCTTCATTGGTAACTACGATAGCAAGCTCATCCCCGCTTGCATCCAGTTCCCTTTTTGCCATCATCAAAGGTTGTGGGCACTGAAGCCCTCGTGCATCAAGCTCTTTCATAACTACCTCTTTCTTCCCTCACTAAGAACGTATAGCGTCTATGGCCTTTTCAAGCGCCTGCAATCCTTCGTCGATCTGCTCAAGAGACGTAAAGCAAGAAAAGCTAAAACGTACTACTCCGTTATCGTGTGTCCCTAAACTTTTATGCATCAATGGTGCACAGTGGGCACCAGCACGGGTGCATACCTCATAGCGCTGCGCCAAAACATCAGCAAGCATCGAAGAGTCAATGTTTTCGAGCTGAAGCGCCACAATACCACAACGCTGCTGTGACTGACCACCCACCATGTGGACTCCTGGAAGCGCCGCTACACCTTGCACAAAACGTTTCGTCACGTCACTGACGTGACGATAAACCTGATCGACCCCCATCTCTTCAAGAAACGAAAGCGCCGCATGAAGACCAGCTATGCCATGCGCATTTACCGTTCCTGCCTCGAGTGCTTCGGACATGCAACGCGGATGACGCTCATCAAAGGAATGAACCCCCGAACCCCCTTCGAGCAGGGGCGGAACATCAACGCTTTGAGCAACACACAAGCCCCCTGTTCCCTGAGGACCCATCAGACTTTTATGACCGGTAAAACACATCACATCAACGTCGAGATTTTTCATAGAAAGGGGGAGCATGCCGGCTGTTTGCGCGGCGTCCAATACAAAGAGTGCGCCTGCCTCATGAGCCCTGCGCGCCATCTCAGCAACATCATAAACATCGCCCGTTACATTGGACGCATGCGTAGCCACAACAAGGGCAACATCTCCGGCATCCAAACAAGCTTGATACGCCTGCATATCAAGCGAACCATCAGGATTAATAGGAGCAATCCGTACGGTGCACCCCGCCTCATCACGCAGGCGAAACAGCGGGCGCAGCACCGAATTGTGCGAGGCTGCCGTGGTGAGCGCAACGTTGCCGGGTTTCAAGAGTCCCTGAATTGCAATGTTAAGAGCCATGGTGGCGTTCATCGTAAAAGCAACAGAACTTGCAGAAGGAGCTTCAAAAAGTTGGGCAATTTGACTACGTGTTTCGTAGACCGCTCGTCCTGCAGCTAGCGAAGCCGGATGAACGCCTCTGCCAACACCACCAAACGAACACAGCGCATCGCTAATCGCCTGAGCAACGCCAGGAGGCTTTGTCAGTGTTGTTGCTGCGTTATCGAAATAAAGCACCAAAGACCTCCTTGTTCTATAGCTCATAAAAACCTTCGTAGTCTACCTTGAACCGCTCTGATAGATCCTCTATCGCGCAACGTTGCTCTACAGGCGCAAGCCAGGCAAGACCACATCCAGCCGAAATGGGACGCGGAATGGGTGAGAGATGTCCCTCAATCCCATGATTGACGCACGTTTTTTCAAACGCGAACGCCTCAGCAGTGGTATGAAACGTAACAACAAACATACCTTTTCCGTCACTATCTACACGCCACTCAATGCCAAGCAGTCTTCCTCGCTCCAGCAAGAAAGACTGCCTTAGATACTCAAGCGTATCACGATAGACTACACCATGATTACTTCAATGAAGCATATCCGATCTCAGACAAAGAGATACCTTTTGTCTGAGATTGTGCTTGCTGCACGAACCAACAAGCACAATTCGCTACGCCTCAATCGTAATGGTATACACTCCTTCGTGTTCTTCCACCGTTGCTGAGAGCTTTTTGCGACAAGCCAGACGCAGAATGTTATCACGTGGTGGTGCGGTGTCTACTTCTACGACCACGGTTTCACCCGGGTAAGATTTGATTGCTTCTTGCACCATCATAAGCGGTTCGGGACAAGACAGTCCTTTTGCATCAAGCATTACCATAGTCCTATCCTTTCTACGAACGAACTCGTTTAAGATTTACTGTAGCTATAACAAACAGCACCACAAGACAAACGACGACCGCAATCTGGCCTGCAGCAGTAGTGCCCTCTGCACTCGATGCCAAGCCAAAATTATGAGCAAAGGCAGCACCAAGCAGCAATCCCAAGAACGTTACGGCAGCATCACCCGAACCGGAACCAGCCAAAACCAGCTGACGCAAAGGACAACCACCCAAAAGCGTTGCAGCAAAACCGACTACATACATACCAACGATATTCCATAGAGCTTCGGTGTGAGCAATAGGCTGATCAGCAAAGCCTACATTGAGCGATCCACTTGTTATGTTGTAAATCAAAACACCCAGGAACAAAATACCGATGATAAGTAGCCCCCAACCATCACGCACTAGGAACAAATCGCGCAAGCCGCCTGCAAAGCAAAGACGAGAGCGCTGTGCCAGCATGCCAAACACAATGCCACCAATAATGGACAGAATAACAGGAGCATGCAGGCTTGCAGGACCTTCTTGAGAAACAGCAAAGAGCGTGGTGGTCACACTTAAAATAAACAGCACTACCACGATAATAGGAAGCACGACACCTTCTGATGCTTTTAAATCTCCGGCACGACCAAGAGAAAAGCCCTTCTTCAGGAAAAATATGCCTGTCAAGATACCAGCAGCAAAGCCTATCAACGCAACCCAAGCATTGAGGTCGCCACCGGCCATGCGCAGTACCATACGCAGTGGACAGCCAAGAAAAATGAGACAGCCGATCATCATAATGAAGCCCAAAACAAAACGGGTAAATGGTGATGAACCTGCAGATGCCTTGAATTCCTTACCTGCAAAAGCCATTACGCAAGCACCTACAATGATGCCAATAATTTCTGGACGTACATACTGTAAGGTCTCAGTCGTTTGCAATCTAAGAGCACCTGCAGTATCGCGGATAAAGCACGCTACGCAAATCGCCATATTGCCCGGATTACCGTTTGATGCCAGCATGACGGCAACGATTGCAGCAAGAATGCCGCTCACAACGAGAACCACTCGTTCTTTCTTGATTGAATCCATATGCCCTCCTTTTTCAGGAGCGTGGTGTTGTAGCCACAAAGACATAACTACACGCCCCTACCAATAATCTGGTATTGATCTATCGGAAGCCTTGTTTGCTCCCTACAAAGGCGGTGCAGAACTAAGAATAAGCAGGCAGAACAGACCTATTCTGCGTTTCCCTCGAAACATCGCTGTATACCCAAGCCCCATACAAAGACAGAAACAATGACGCCTGGCACTTTTTCGGGGTAATTATAGGCACAACTATTCTCGCAAAAGATATTCTCCTTTATCATTGTTGCAAAACGTCCGCTCAGCGGCGGTGCATCTGGGAGTTCATCTTTCAAAACTATAATGAAAGCCTTATCTTTGTTGAGCCTTTTCTAACAACCCAAGCAAAGAAAGGATCACCATGTCTCGCCAGTCGCTCAATGACATCTTGCGTACCCTTCCTTCTATTGAAGAAGTTCTTGGTTTACTTGCCAACTCGCCCCTCTCATCGGAGGCGCAGCAGCTTCCTCATTCCTTAAAAGCAGATATTGTGCGTCTTGAAATTGACCGTATCCGTCAAGCGCTTCTTAAAGGTACTATCACCACCGTACACACGCATGATGTGCTGCTCAACATACAATCACACCTCGAATTACAGGCACGCACCTCATTGAGGCGAGTCGTCAATGCGACCGGAGTACTTATCCACACCAACTTAGGACGAAGTGTTCTTGCCAATGAAGCAGTCCATGCTGTAGAAGAGGTTGCTCGAGGATATTCAACACTGGAATACAGCACAGAGGCCATGGCGCGCGGCAGCAGATTTGATCACTGCGAACAATTGATCTGCTCGCTTACCGGAGCAGAAGCAGCCCTTGCCGTTAACAATAATGCTGCGGCGGTCATGATGGTACTCCATGAATTTGCCCGCAACAAACAGGCAATCATTTCCCGTGGCGAGCTCATTGAAATCGGTGGATCGTTTCGCATCCCTGACATCATGGATCTTTCTGATGCCCACATGGTCGAAGTGGGCACTACCAATAAAACTCATCTTTCAGACTACGAACAAGCCATCACCGATGAGACGGCTCTTTTGCTGAAAGTGCATACATCGAATTATCGTCTCATAGGCTTTACCGAATCAGTCGAGGCCAAAGAATTGAAAAAACTCGCGCAGCGAGTAAACGAACAGCGCTTCGGGCAAACAGGTGAATTCTCATCCAATTCGTCCCCCGCACACAACATCTTCCCCAGCTCCAATGCATCGCCTGACTCCAAAGCCTCCCCTGTTTTGGTGTACGAAGACCTAGGATCGGGGCTCTTCATTCGTCCCGACTGGCTTGACGAAAGCATCGAACCAACCGTTGCGGAGGCTCTTGCGCAAGGCTGCGATCTAGTGTCTTTCTCAGGTGACAAACTACTGGGCGGACCTCAAGCAGGTATCATCGTCGGCTCAAAAGCGCTTGTCGAACGCTTGAAGAAAAACCCACTTGCTCGCGCATTACGTCTAGACAAAATGACACTTGCCGCGTTGGAAGCAACGATGCGCCTCTACCTCAATCCAGAAAAAGCGCTTGAGGCAATTCCAACGCTGCGCATGCTCAATGAGTCTCCTGAAATCACAAAACAACATGCCGAACAGCTTCAAAACGATCTGGCTGCAAGTGTGGCTCACACCATCGCCACGTTTTCAGTACAAGAAACAATAGCCCGTGCAGGCGGCGGCGCGCTTCCCATGTTTGACATCCCTTCGTACGGGGTGGAAATCAGTTTTACACAGGGAAGCGCACAGGAGTGCTTCTCTTATCTAGTACAAAAGCACCCTGTACCTCTCGTCGGAAGAATCCAAAACGATATGCTGATATGCGATGTGCGTACACTTCTGAACCCGGACGAATACTCCGAGCTTGTTGCCGGCTTGTGCGCCTATGCTCGCTTTGTCACATCCGAAAGGTAAGCTCATGGAAACAAACGCGCCAAAATACCCCTTTATCGTTGGCACCGCAGGGCACATTGACCACGGAAAATCGAGCCTTGTGAAGGCACTCACCGGCACTGACCCCGATCGCCTTATTGAAGAAAAGAAACGCGGCATCACGATTGAGCTTGGGTTTGCCCGCCTGGAATTGCCTAACGATACGCTCTTAGGCATTGTTGATGTCCCAGGTCATGAACGCTTCATTCGCCAGATGATTGCTGGAGCAAGCGGCATCGACATGGCTTTGGTGTGCATCGCAGCCGATGACGGCATCATGCCTCAGACGCGAGAACATCTTGCCGTATTGCAACTGCTTGGCGTCACGCACTGTGTGATTGCGCTGACCAAATGCGATGCGGTAGATAACGACTGGATCGAGCTGGTAGAAGATGAAATCAAATCAGAATTGAGCGACACCCCCTTTTCCGATGCCTCCATCGTTGCTGTTTCTGCCTACACCCACCAAGGATTAGATCAGCTCAAAAATGCGCTGTATGCCTGCGCTCAGTCCTTGGAACGAAAGGATAAGGGCACCACAGTGCGTATGCCTATTGATCGCGTGTTTACTATTAAAGGATCGGGAACAGTTGTCACCGGTACGCTCTGGAATGGCACGATACGACCCGGAGATGAACTGGAACTTCTACCACGCGACAAAATCGTTCGCATACGAACGATCCAAGTTCATAGCACCGAAGTTCCAGAAAGCAACGCCGGCATGCGCACAGCACTGAACTTAGCAAATGTGTCCACCGACCAAGCCCGACCGGGAGATTTTCTTGTAACACCTCACACCCAGCAACTCAGCGATCGGTTTGATGCTCGGTTTACCTACATCCCCGTCCTGTCGGAGAAAAAGCCCCTGGTAAGCGGAACGCGCATTCGCCTTGCTCACGGCACCCACGAAGTACTTGCACGCATACTTTGCATGAACGGCCAGGCTCAAGTCAGCCCAAACGAAACAGCCTATGTGCAAATTCGTCTTGATGAGCCGCTGCCGGTTGCTCACAATGACCACATTATTGCACGCTTTCTTTCCCCGGCGCGCGTCATAGGAGGCGGTGTCGTTCTCAATGCGCACCCACGCAGACGCACGACGCTCACTCCCGAAGACCAAACGCTCCTTGATGCCCTGACGCGCAACGACGAACAAGAGCTATGCTGCGCTGTACTGGAGGCAAGCACCACGCCCATCACCTTACAAGAAATGCAGCGCATTACCGGTCTGCCTAAAGAGCGCATCGCCAGTATCCTGAACCATGTTACCACCAGCAAAGGAAAGCCTCTGTATTCGTGCCTGACCCATGGCTCACAGCACTACTACGCCAAAAAGACCCTGCTCCAAAAGCATCTTATGATGCTAGAGCAAACCCTTTTAACGTTCCATGCTGAACATCCCTCTGCCATCGGTATTGCAAAGAAAGCACTGCAACAACGCTTCCCTATCTACCTTGAAGAAGGCTGCTTTGAAGCGCTGCTTGAAAAAGCTCTGCTCGATCAAAAGCTGATCAGCGTTGATGGCTCTATCAGTCATCCGCAAGCCGGTGCAGGTGCACGCAATTTGGAGAAACAGAGTGCTCAGACGTTGCTCCATCTGTTGCTTTCCTATCAAGCAACACCACCTGCCCTGTCTGAGTTGTTTGAAGAAGCAGGCCTTGATCCTTCTCAAGGAAGCAAAGCGATCGCCTTGCTTGAACGACAAGGGCAAGCGCATCGTGTCAACAAAACGCTCTGCTTTAGCCAAGAAGCCCTGTCATCGCTCTGGGAAAAAGCCAAACGCTATCTTGAAACACAGGAAAGCGCCACAGCAGCTCAACTAAAAGAAGCCATGGGGACAAGTCGAAAATACGCTATTCCCCTCCTGGAATATTTCGACAACAAGGGCTACACCATACGCAAAGGTGACAGCCGTATCTTAGGTAGCTCCTCCCAATAAGCGAGACAGCAATCAGTATTTGCACAACATCAGCTAAGATAGGTACCATTGAAAAACGGAGACGGATGAGTCCTGGTGGGCTCCGCGGCCTTCAAAGCCGTTGCGAGGCGCGCAGAACGTCTTGGGTGTGTTCGATTCGCATACGTCTCCGCCATATGAACGTTCCATTGCAAGCAACACAACCACAGACACATCCCGTGTAGCGGCTCCACCTAGCAAGGAAGCACCATGAATCACCTCACTTCAAATTCCAACGAAACACCCCAGCAAGAACCTGATATGACTCAGTGGCTGAAAGAAGCCAAACAAGACCCTGATGCTGCTTCTGTAGGTATGTATCTCACCCATAATGGCGTCGTACGCGCAATCCCAAAAAAGGTTGCCCGCGCACATGAATACAGCAACGATCCTGAAAGCACGACTACCGCTGAAGTGGTTGCTATTGACTTTTCCTACGACAAGCAAGGACTAGAAGAAGCCGTTGCTCAAGCCCGCACCTGGGAAGGCGTGCATTATGTGCGCGTTTGGCTCAACGAAGGACGCCTGTCTGTAGGCGAGTCCATCATGTACATTCTCATTGGCGCCGACATCCGCCCCCACGCCGTCGATGCGCTTGTGAATCTTGTAGGGCATATAAAAACCGATCTGGTCACCGAAACCGAAATTTACGCCTCATGAGCCAAAACGCTAGCAGCTCCAACATCACTACTCCTGCCCTCAGCATAATCGGAAGAAAAAATTCCGGAAAGACGACCCTGCTTGAAAAACTGATCCGATACCTCACTGACCAGGGGTTACGTGTCGCTAGCATCAAACACCACGGTCATCCGGATTTCGATATTGATATTCCTGGTCGGGATTCGTTTCGGCATCGCATGGCGGGCGCGCAATCAAGTATTGTGCTTTCCGATGTGCGATTCGCCCAAATCACCGAACTTTCAACCCCGCTATCTTGCGAAGATGCCCTGGTCAAGCTTTCCAACTTTGATATTGCATTAGTAGAAGGGTTTCGCCAATCAACGCTTCCTCATATCGAGCTTTTCAGACAAGCCAACCCGCGCGACCAAGAACGCGTTGAAGCAAGCATTCGAACGTGGGAGGAAACGCAGACACGTCACCTCGATACGCTGCCCGTCGCACTTGTAAGCGACATGCCTACCATCATTCAGGCCGCCGAAGAGTTGGGGTTGCCCTTCTTTGGATTTGACGATATTGACGATATTGCTCGCTTCGTTACCGAACAATTCGCCCGCCCCAAACTCAGTGTGGTCGTACAAGCGGGAGGCGAATCAAAGCGCATGGGCACACCGAAAGAAGTTGTTTCGTTTATGGGGTGGCCTCTTATTCAAGCGGCGCTCGATCGCGTGGCAGCGCTTGCCGATGAGCTTATCGTGACCACGAACGATCCCACTCGGATATTGTTCCTCACCGATGAGTATCCCACACTTCGCTTTGTCAGCGATGCGCTTCCCAAGCGCGGGTCTGTACCCGGTCTCTATAGCGCTCTTTCAGCGGCCAGCCACGCACTGGTGGCAGTTGTTGCCTGCGATATGGTCGATATCCCACAGCAGCTTATTGCTGAAGAAGCACTCCTGCTGCGACCCTGCATAACGCCAAGCTATGACTTAATTATTCCCAAAACCGAAACCGGCGTTGAACCCTTTGCGGCAGTGTATCGTAAAGAGCCCTGCCTTGCCGCTGTGCAGCAGCTAATACAGAACGACAACGCCCGCATGTCTGACTTAGTTGACCTAGTTTCGTGTGGCTACATCGATTGCAGTAGCCCAGTAAAATGCGCCCGTTTTGGTGGAAGTTTTCTCAATGCCAACAGCCTAGAGGATCTGCAAGAAGCCGAACGACTCCTCACAACTGCTCCTGACTGTCTGCTGTAACTTGAGGTATGTAGAAATCCATTCGAGGCATTTATACGCCAAACGAAAGGCTCGCTTCTACCTCCTGTGATACTCCATGGCGGTAAAAGCGAGCCTTAACGTAAACTCTATTGTGTCGGCACAATGATACAGCCGATTGTTCTAACTCTGCGTCTTAATATGACCCAAGAAGTCTTTCGTACGATCAGATTGCGGGTTATCAAATACCTGTTCAGGCGGGCCCTCCTCCACAATGACACCACCATCCATGAAAATAACCCTGTCCGCAACGTCACGAGCAAATCCCATCTCGTGCGTCACAACAATCATGGTCATGCCCCCGCGAGCAAGCCTCTTCATAACACCCAGTACATCACGCACCAATTCAGGATCGAGCGCACTGGTTGCCTCGTCAAAAAGCATCACGTGAGGATCCATCGCCAACGCCCGAGCAATAGCAACACGCTGTTGCTGACCACCAGAAAGCTGAGACGGCTTGTAGTCCACACGATCAACCAAACCAACGCGCGCGAGCTGTTCAAGCGCAATACGATCAGCTTCCTCCGTAGAACGCTTGAGCACCTTGCGCTGTGCAAGCGCAACGTTTTTGCGCGCGGTGAGGTGCGGGAACAGATTAAAGTTCTGAAACACCATCCCCACCTTCGCTCGCACTTTATTGATGTCGGTTTTAGGATCAGTGATCTCAGTGTCTTCAAAAAACACCTTGCCCGACGTGGGTGCCTCCAATAAATTGACACAACGCAAAAGCGTGGACTTCCCTGAACCAGAAGGTCCCAAGATAACGACTACCTCGCCGCGGCACACCTCAAGATTAACGCCGCGTAATACCTCGAGGTCATCGAACGATTTATGCAAATCCTCGATGCGTACAACGACTTCTCGGTCATCATGCACACTCTCTGAGACGCGCCCATGATCACATTCCGAGGCAATATCTTGAGTAGCAGTATCTACCGATTCCGCACGCATGTCTTCACTCATGTTCGCCATCCTTATAAGCTCGACATCTGTTCGGGGGTGATACCACTACCCCCGCCCCCAGTGCCGCCTTTGCGCTGAGCTTCCTGTGCATCGCGCGTCTCAGCACTTGCTTCATCGGAGCCTTCAATGCGCATCGTCTGGTTCGTAGAACCCGACCCCTTTTTGCGACGCTTCTTCTTACGCGGAGAAGCCGTGCCTGTGTCATTGCCGGCAAGCTTCGCCTCAAGCACGCCAACTACCTTCGCAAGGGGCAACGTGATCACAAGATAGAACAGAGCCGCAACAATGTAGGGCGTAATCGAACCGGTATTCGCCACCACAGTTCGTGCCGAAAGCACGATATCCATAACGCCAACAGCAGCGAGCATTGACGTATCTTTGTACAGCAAAATGAATTCACTGGTCATCGTAGGAATAACGCGGCGCACCGTCTGCGGGATGATGACGAAAAACATGGTTTGAGCGCCATTCATACCAAGACTGCGCGAGGCTTCAAACTGCCCTTTGGGAATCGACTGAATACCTGCACGGAAAATCTCGCACAGGTACGCACCCGAATTGATACACAACACCATCACACCAAGCGGGAAAGACGGAATATTAACACCTGCCAGCGGCAGACCAAAAAACGCGATGTAGATCTGCAAGAACAGCGGCGTTCCACGCACAACATTCACGTAGATTGACGCAAGACCGCGCCAGAGGAAAAACCGCGACATGCGCATGAGCGCAATCAAAAGTCCCACGGGAATAGCAAGAGGAAACGCAAGCGCAACCGTAGCAATGGCACGCAAGAAGCCGTTAAACACCGTCGGAATACTGGTCACGATGAGCGCCGGGTTCAAAAACAGGCGTATAAAGTCAATTTCAAGTAGGGACTGTACCCATGCCTGCTCGTTGAGCCAGTTGCCCCACTGCTCCCAAATTGTGATACCGGTGACCGCTATGCTGGGAATGTCACCAAGGGTCTTGACCTGCCCGTCAGCAAGCTCGTAGCTTCCAGTCAGTTGCATGTCGCCGCCCTCACGGGGGAACAACACGCCATAGATTTCCACTCGAAAATACGCGCCCGCTTCAGGAGCTTCGGCAAAGCTTGCCGTAATGGTTTGACCATCTGCAGAAAATTCCGCATCAACGCTGATACGCTCCATGCGATCTTCGCCGCCCAGTACCGTTACGCGCGCCTTGTCAAGCGAATACGAGGTACCCTCAGGCAGCGTGAGAGAGATGGCAACCACCTGCTCATCAGATGCCGCTTGACCCTCCCAAGTGATACGCGTCTCCGTGGCACCTTGTACGTTGCTGGTGCCGTCCTCATTCGGACGCGCCGTACAACTCGATGTTTCAAGAGCATAAGCCGCTGTAGGCTGCACACATGCAAGGACGCAGGTGCACAGAAAAAGTACTGTGCACGCTGCGCCTATTACCTTGGCGACTTGCGCCCATATGTTTTGTTTACTTAGACTTGCCACTTCTCCATCAGCTCGTCAATCGTACCGTCTTCTTCAAGAGCTGCAATAGCTTCGTTGATAGCCTCGGTCAGTCCCGAATTATCCTTCGATACAGCAATGGCGTATTCTTCGCCCGTTGCAACGGAAAGCACAACTTCAGCATCAGGATATGACTGCTCAATCATCTGCTCTACAACTGAACTATTCGTAATAACAGCGTCTGCCTGACCAGCCTGAAGCGCAGCAAAGCACTCGGTGCTCTGTGTGTAAGGAACAACATTTGCATTCGCGAAGTACTCAAGCGCATAATCCTCGCCCGTGGTACCAGACTGAACAGCAATGGTAATGTCTTCAGAATCCAAAGCATCGGCGGCGTTGTCCGATGTGATGTCACCACCGCTCATTACGGCAACAGACAGATTATCAATATAGTATGCATCGGTAAAATCAACCGTCTCAGCACGTTCAGGATCAACAGAGAAGCCCGAAACTCCTATGTCAATCTGACCACCTGAAGCAACAGCCGTAAGAATAGAATCGAAATTCAAGGTCTGGAATTCAACCTCAAGTCCAAGATATTCGGCAACCGCAGTTGCAAGATCGATATCAAAGCCAACATACTCGCCGTCTTCCATGTTTTCAAACGGCGGATAATCAGGCGACGTTCCTACCGTCAGAACACCTTCGGTAACCAGTGTGTAATCACTCTCATCCGATGACTCTGTTGTCGATGAACAACCGGTCAGGACAACTGCTACGGCAAGCACGCCCGCGAGCGCCAATGCACTCCATTTTCTGATTTTCATGTAGGCCCCTTTCTGTAGTGCTCCCTTAGCGCCTTATTGTATATCAGAGAGCAACACGTGGATGCTCACTGTGATGCGAATAACTATACGCTAAGCATCTGCACACTTCAAACATTCTGATACAGGCATCGGTCAGCTGCTTTTCCGAAAATAGCTAGGCAGAAAGGATGCTCTGCCCTCACCCTACCGAAATTTCAAATAAACAGCAATGTTTGCTCTAAATGAATAAATGTTTGCTCTAAATGAATAAATAAAGCCTCTTGCACCGCTGATAGGTTCTATTGCCCTTCACCAAGAAACATAATTTCTCCCAAGATACGTCGCCCGTATTATTCTCAGTCAGGAATAATACATAGATAGGAGGCATCCATGACATCACGACTCTCACTCAAAGGCATATTAGTCCTATGTGCCTGTCTCGTTGCACTGCTCGCCCTTGTTGGCTGCAGCTCAGACGCAACAGAGGAAGAGACCACAAGTGAAGAAGTTGCTTTGGAAGTATATGCAGCCAATTCACTTGAAAAAGCCATGGACGAAGTTCAAGAGCTCTACACGTCACAGTATCCTAATGTCACTTTTGCTGACACGCAGTATGAAGCATCCGGTACACTTGTTGAGCGCATGAGCGCTGGTGCAACGCCAGATATCTTCATTTCCGCTTCTTCGAGCAATATGACTACCGCCATTGAAAATGGCAATGTTGCCGAAGATGCCCCCTTTGACATGTTTAGGAATGACCTCGTTGTTGTTACCGCTGAAGACAGCGACATTGATGAGCTAACCATCGAAGAAGTTGTATCAGGCGACTACTCCATCGCTATTGGTGACGAGAACGTTCCTGCAGGTAACTATGCACGCCAGACCCTTGCATCCCTTGACTACTACACCGATCCTAACGGCACCGATGGCGAATTGGACGAAAGCATTGCTGATCTGATTCACATGGCTGACAGCGTAGGAAGCGTTTGCCGCCTTGCTGAATCCGGTGAAGTTGATCTCGCATTCGTATACAGCTCCGACGTCGAGCGCTATGGCGGCGTTAAGGTTGTTTGCACTGTAGATGATGATCTGCACAACGAAATTATCTATCCTGCTGCTGTTACCGCCATGGATGACTCCGATGGTGCTGCAGCAGACTTCCTGGATTGGTGCGTTACTGATCCAGATGCAGCAGAAATTTGGGCAAAGTGGGGCTTTGAGCTGATCTAATTCGGCTTTCTCCACGACACTCTTTGAAAAGGGTTACGTGAACTAGATTGCTAACGTTGTTACTTCGCAATATATCTATCAAGTTTCTTCTGATCGTCCTGCTCGTTTGTCTGGGGGTTACAAGCACTGCCTATGCCTCCGAATCATCCGAGCAGGATGGTTCTTTTGATGTTCAAGTGTCCGCAGAAGGAGAACGTGCGCTTATTGAAGGCAGCGAATTCGCTCTCGACCAATTCTCGCGCGCCAACGCCGGAACGAACCGCGATCTTGAAGACGCCTATCGTGGATATAACTACATTCAACCGAGCAACAATATGATTGTGTTGATCGATGCTGAATCATACATCGTGGTATACGTTCCCGCTGATCAGCTTGAAGCGCAAGGGCTTTCTCTTTCCTCGGAAGAAGATTGCGCGTATCTGCAGGTTCTCTTACAAGCACTCGATGCTGAATCAGCTGGCGGCAACGTCAACCTCAAAGATGAAGCAACCTGGTATTTCACTTCAGAAACGACCTTTAGCATCAACAATGTAACCTTTTCTTTTGAGCAAGAATTCAACGGTCGCTACTACACCTGCATCATCGGAGACGATGGTAGCGACATAACCGACAGCGAGAATCCGTTCTACACCTCGTTGAGCCACGCTGATTTTGCTGTGCTCACTGCAAGTAGCACCACTGTTATCGACCAGGCCGCCTCAGGATTAGACGCCGTCAAAGAATTTTTTGACGAGCTGGACTTCTCGCCCCTGATGGTCACCCTGAAAACAACAGGAACGGCAATTGTCATTATTTTCTTCTTGGGAATCCTTGTTGCATGGGGTTCTTTGTATCTTCCCAGCCGCTGGCAATCAATCGCTGATGCAATCTTTACTATTCCTATGGTATTACCACCCACTGTCTGCGGTTTCATTTTGCTCTTGTGCCTAGGAAGCAACAGTCCTATTGGACAATGGTTTAACTCGATTGGCTTTCCTCTTATTTTCAGTTGGCCCGCAACCGTTATCGCCGCGGTAGTGGTTGCATTCCCGCTCATGTATCGCAGTGCGCGAGGCGCGTTTGAAAGCTTGGATGCCGATATGCTTGACGCTGCACGCACGCTCGGCTGGAGCGAAACGAGGGTGTTTTTCAAGCTTATGCTCCCTCTGGCTTGGTCATCTATCGCTGCCGGAACCATGCTGGCATTTGCCCGTGCTTTGGGCGAATTCGGCGCCACCCTGTTCCTAGCAGGTAACTACATAGGTATTACCCGTACCATTCCGATAGCCATTTACTTCGAATGGATGGGTGGTCATACTGATGCTGCCCTCTTCTGGACCTTTGTTGTTATCGTTTTGAGTTTCTTGGTTATTGTGGCACTCAACCTTTGGAGCAAACGCACCACCCGCTATCGCAGAAAGGAGATCAGTGATGAGTCTGAGCATTAATATTAAGAAGCACTTTGCTGATTTTTCGCTCGATCTTGCTTTCGAAGCGGGCAACGAAACCTTAGGTTTTCTGGGCGCGTCAGGCTGCGGAAAATCGCTTACGTTGCGCTGCATTGCTGGTGTCGAAACACCCGATGAAGGAAAGATCGTGGTCAACAACACGGTATTTTTCGACAAAGCCGCCAACAAAAAAGCGCGAATAAACTTAAAACCTCAGGAGCGCAAGACCGCACTGCTGTTTCAGAACTACCAGCTGTTTCCTAATTTGACCGTAGCGCAAAATATCTCAGCTAGCCTGCCACCAAAGATGCCAAAAGAAGAAAAAACGCATCTGATAGACGAACAGCTTACCCGTTTTGGCCTTGAGACGTTTGCCAAGCGCTATCCCTTGCAGCTTTCTGGTGGACAGCAACAGCGTGTTGCACTTGCTCGCATGCTTGCCGCAAAGCCTGGCATCCTTATGCTAGACGAGCCATTTTCAGCGCTTGACTCCCACCTTAAAAGCGGGCTTGAACAAGACCTGCTGCAATTGTTCAAGCAATTCCAGGGTTCCATTTTGTACGTGTCACACGACATTGATGAAGCGTTTAGATTCTGCGATCGTATTGCAGTGGTTTCAGAAGGTCGCCTGGAAGAAATCGATACCAAAGATCGCATTATTTATGAGCCTAAAACCTTGGCCACCTTGCGTCTTTCCGGATGCAAAAACACCACTGATGCGTGCTATATTGATCCTCACCATGCCTTTTTACCCGATTGGGGCATTACAGTAAGCAGCTCTAAGATGATTGATCCCAACGTGCGCTACTGTGGTATGCGCGCAAAATTCATCACAGAAGCCGATACCCCGGGCACCAATACCTTCCGTGTGCGCATTGATCATGTCAGCGATTCACGATTTGAACGCACTCTGCTTATTTCGTTCTTGGATAAGGAGAACGCACCTTCTGGCGCTTGCTATTCACAGGCTGATACTGCGAATACAGATTCAAGCAATACTTCGCACGCCAATCACACTCCCATTATTCAGTGGCATATAAACAAATTAACGGCAGATAGACCTTTGCCCGAAGTAGGAGATGAACGGTTGATCCACTTAAGCGATAATGGTTTGCACTTCGTTACGAGATAAGGATCTCCTATGAATGCAACACATCCATCATCGCCTTCGCATGGCTCCTTGTCTTTTGCTGCACCCGATGCTCTCGGGTTTGCTACGACGTCCACGTCTAGTACACCTAATATGACTGAAGTAACTGCGATGCCTGAGCCCGTCTCATCCTCTCCGTGCGACACCTATGGGCGAACCATCGACTATCTGCGCGTTTCTTTAACTGATCGCTGCAACCTGCGCTGTGTATACTGCATGCCCGAAGAAGGTGTTCCTTCGCTTGGTCACAACAACATACTGACCCTTGAAGAAATTGCACTCGTTGTCCGCATTGCCGCTGAACGGGGAATCAAGCATATCCGCCTAACAGGTGGAGAACCCCTGGTAAGAAAGGGAATTACCTGGCTTATTCGCGAAATCAAACAGACACCCGGCATTAAAAGTGTGGCACTTACCACCAATGCGACCCTGCTTGCACGGATGGCCCCTGAGCTTAAAGAGGCGGGGCTTGATCGAGTGAATATATCTCTCGATTCTCTTGATCCGCAGCAATACCGCGCCATCACGCGACGAGGCAACCTATCTGATGCGCTTGCCGGCATTGAGGCGGCGCTTGCCTATGATTTTTCTCCGGTAAAAATCAACGTTGTCGTCGTTCGTCATCTTCAGCAAGACCTGGCTGCCTTTGCACGCCTAACGCTGGATAAGCCTCTCCATGTGCGCTTTATCGAATACATGCCCATTGGCAACAGCACTGATCTTGTCTGTCGCGCATGTCCCCCCTCGCCAACATCTAGCACAGGCCAAATACTGAGCACAGATCATGGCGAAAATACGGGTGCCAAAGATATCAAAACCAACACAGGTGGCATACCCTGGAGCTACGACGATATTATTCCTGTGCACGAAATCCGCGAGCAGTTGGTCCAAGCTCTCGAAGCGCAGCATCTAGAAACGCTTGTCGATCTGTCAAAAAACAACCAACAAATGCCGGAGGGCTGGGGTCCTGCTACCTACAGCATGATTGAAGGTGCGCGCGGCACACTGGGATTTATTTCGGCTATGTCGGATCACTTTTGCGCCACGTGCAATCGCTTGCGCTTGACCGCAGACGGCAAAATTCGACCCTGCCTTTTCAGCGATGAAGAACTTGATATAAAACACGTCCTCCGCACGCAGAGCACTGATGCCCTCCATCGCGCGTTTGACGAAGCGCTCCACATCAAACCCGAAAGCCACCATCATCGCCAAGGAACACAGCGAAGCATGAGCCAAATGGGCGGTTGATGTCAATTTGCCCATTCCCCTGTACTTCCACACTAAAGGATCTATTTTTAAAGAAAGGTTCTTGCCACTCAAGCAAAGGATTCTTATGGATAACTCACTAACCCATATCAATCAGCGTGGTGAAGCTCATATGGTTGATGTGTCGCCTAAGGAAGAAACAAAGCGCATTGCACGAGCTGAAGGTTTTATTTCTATGAAACCTACCACGCTTGAGCTCATTGAATCAGGCGAAGCAAAAAAGGGCGATGTGCTTGCCTGCGCGCGTATCGCAGGCATCATGGCTGCCAAGAAAACAAGTGAGCTAATTCCGCTGTGTCATCCTTTGATGCTCACCAACGTCGAGGTAATCTGCACGCCTACCTATCCAAGCGCGGATCATCCACGCTGTGGCATTCGCGTAGAAGCCACCTGTAGCCTAGTCGGTAAAACAGGCGTGGAAATGGAAGCACTTACCGCCGTAAGTATTGCGTGCCTTACCGTATACGACATGTGCAAAGCAATTGATCGCGGCATGGAAATACACGAGGTGCGTTTGCTGCACAAAGAAGGCGGCAAAAGCGGAACCTGGCAGCGCGCTTAGTGCCCCTGCCCTGCCATCATTGAAACCGCATGTGACAGCACTGAGACAACACCATCCCAGTTTTCGCACGCTGCTTTTTTGCTTCCCGGAAAGTTGATCACCAGCGTTGTACCACGCTGCATGCAAAGTGCGCGAGAAAGCATAGCGCGCGGCGTGATGGTCATACTGTACGCGCGCATTCCTTCGGCAATTCCAGGAACCTCGCGATCACACACTGAACGTGTGGCTTCCGGTGTCACATCACGCAAAGAAAGACCCGTTCCACCGCAGGTAAGCACGACATCAGCCTTCGCCACGTCACTTGCGTAAACAATGGCATCAGCAATATCTGCCTGCTCATCTCGGACAATCGCATACGAAACGCATTCCCATCCTTGCTCAGCGATGCGCTCTTTGAGGGCAGCACCCGCCGTATCTTGCGATTCATCACGTGAATCTGAACAAGTGATTATCGCAAAACACAACGAGGATTCGCCATGAGCGTGATAATCACGCGCTGACGTTGCTACGTGTGCGTTTGATCCATGCGCCATACTAGATCACCACTCCCTCGTCCACGTCAAGCAATACGCATTCTACGATCGTACCTGCTTCAACCTTCTTCGATTCCGGGACTCCTTCAGGCAGTACCGCCAAACAGTTGCCACTCTGGAAAGGGCTGAACAGCCCTGAATTTTGGTTTTTCGCCGGATGAACAAGGGCTTCTCCAGCGTCACCGCGCTCCAACGTGGCACGCAGATATATACGTCGCGAATCCTTTTTCTTCACATCACGAGCAAGGCGAGCCCAGATACGAGGCCGATCAAACGTAACGTAGCCTTGCATCTTTCGCAGAGCAGGACGAACCAGCATCTCAAAGCCGCAATAGGCTGCTGCCGGATTTCCCGAAAGCCCAAACACGGGTATACCATGCACAAAGCCATAGGTCTGTGCTTTGCCCGGGCGCATGTTAACAAAGTCCATGAACAGCGTACCCTGTTCTTTTACAACCTGTTGAATGTAGTCGAAATCACCATTGGAAGCGCCACCGCTGGTAACGACGAAGTCTGCTGTGCGCGTTGCTTCCAGAACGGCCTGAGCAAGCTTTTCTTTATCGTCAGGAACAATGGGATGTATGGTGGGGATACCACCAGCCCGCAGCACCGATGCACCAATAGCATACGAATTACCATCTCTGATTTGTCCTGCCTGTGGCACGACATCCGGCTCCACTAATTCGCTACCAATCGGAATGATAGTAACGCGAGGGCGACGATACACGTCCACGTGAGACAATCCGCAGCTGGCAAGCAGTCCCGCACCTGCAGGGCTGATAGGCTCCCCTGCTTTGATGGCGACCTGACCAGCACCAATTTCTTCACCTTTACTGCGAACATTGTCACCCGGGTTCGCTGGAGCGCTAAATGCCACACGCCCCGAAGCGCGGCCTTCGTTTTCGATATTGGTCACTACTTCATATTTCACGACCGCATCCGCACCAGCTGGCATGGGTGCTCCTGTCATGATACGCAAACAGGTGCCCGGCTGCAGAACGCCTTCGTAGGCAGCTCCCGCCGGAATTTCTGCTATAACCGGAAGCTCAATCGGGTTTTCGGGCGAAGCGGTAGCAAGATCGGCCGCGATCACCGCAAAGCCATCCATGGCTGAATGATCAAACGGAGAAATATCAATATCGCTTTTTTGATCGCATGCGGACACGCGCCCAATCGCATCAAGCAAAAAAACACGCTCGACGGCAAGCAATGAGACCGAATCAAGCACGAGGGAACGCGCCTGTTCGACCGGAATAAGTTCTTGTTTCGCCATCGCCACTCCTATCTCGAGGTCATTGCATGGTTAAGCTAGTACTTGAAGGCTTATAAATGCAATGCAAGTTCTTCGTATCCAAAATCTTCGTATGTGAAAAGACCCCTGCATGTAAAACCCCCTTGCTCTATCTTTAGAACAAAAAGGTCAAACACTGCTTTATTGACTATTGGTCACGTAGCGCATGGACTCTACCAACAACTTCGTAGTATGATCCTTGCGCGCAATTGCGGCACAGCACTTCGCCATCCTGCTGGACTTCGCGCCCGTCGGTAACCTGTTCGCCACAGCGATTGCATGTTGCTACTTTGCGAGGACGACCAGGAAGATCGTATTCGCTCAAGGCAAGGCGTACCTCTTCGATCTTGAACAGTTCCTCATCCGATTTCGCAGCGAACCACGCACGCACATCAGTATCTTTGGGAGCTTTTTCACTTATGTTGGTCATGCGAATAGCCCTGTCGCTTTGAATGTCGTAAAACGTTGCTGCCTGTTTACCGAAATCAAGACACTTCATTCGCCGTTTGCCCGGATGGCAATTAGTGACGACCATAATGGCATCGGTGAGGCAGCGGTCGCACTCCACATAGACCAGCAAATCGCGATAGATGTCGGGATCCTCGATGCCAAAATACTGCAACGCGAAACGTGCCATGCGCACCCCCGTCAACTGACCGCCGCACAGGTGACCATGAAATGAAATGGCGCGTTCAATATCTTCATCAAGAGTTCGCTTCATGTCGAGCCTCCTTTGTTGCTGGTGAGGTAGGTTCTTGAAGGGTGCGGGCGTGTAGCGCATGAGCTGCGGGATTACACCCGATACCTTGACAGCTCGCAGCCCGAGCTACACCAGATCTTGCTCGTGTAGCTTGCCTCATAGTTAGTAGCACGCCCTAAGGTTACTTCATAGGTAGACATTCGGTCATCAATAGCACATGATTTATGCGCAAGGCGTAGCGCTTTTACGCCTAGTGGTCTGAGTCTCATTGGATGATTCTGGAGTGATTGCACTAGGATTGCCGTTAGCTAGAGTAGGCTGTAAACATCCACAACTCACCGCAACCTACTCCATATGACCCGACTCTTCATTTGTGGATGCCAGGGTACGCTCCTTTAAGAACAGCAACAAAACAAACCCCGCAATAAACAGCGGCACGATAGCCAAAAAGACCGGGGCGAGCGCATCGTTGTAGGCTGTCTTCACCATTTCCTGCACTGCTGACTCCATCGCACGCACCGCTGCAGGAGTGATGGAATTGGGATCAAATGACGTAGCGGCAATATCAGACCCTGAAGCAGCCAGTTCACTCAATCCACTAGACAGCAATTCGCCAAGATTGGACGTAAATAGCGAACCCACCAAGCTCGAGCCCAGCGTGGCACCTATCTCACGGAAGAAATTGTTCGATGCGGTTGCCGTTCCCACCACGGCAACATCAAATTCGTTCTGTACAATCAGCACAAGAATCTGCTGACCAAGACCCGTTCCAAAGCCCAAACAAAACAGTATAATGCCCATCGCCCACAGCGGAGTTCCTACCGTGATGCTCGACAACGCCAAAAACACCACCGTGCACGCCGCGCAACTTGCAAGCGGCATCCACTTCGTCCGACCCGTCTTGCTGGCAATAAAGCCAGTGCTCACTGACGTAATTATGCTGCCCACCATCATGGGAAGCGTCATGTAGCCTGCGGTAGTGGCCGAAAGCCCATCAACAATCTGAAAATATGTCGGAATATACGATAGCACCCCCATCATGCCCACCATGATGAACAGCCCCGCAATCGTACACAGCATGAAGTTGCGATTCCGGAAGAACCCGAGCGGAATAAGTGGATCCGAAACATAACGCTCCACAAACACAAACGCCACCGCTGCAACCACAGCCACCACAGCAAGCCCGATAATCACCGGAGAGTTCCACTCATAGGTATTGCCTCCCAACGAAATTGCAAGAATGAAACACGACGCAGCAAGCGCCATCAACACCGTTCCGGCGATATCAAACGAACCGAAAGATCGCCTGGTACGAACGCGATGCTGCAAAAAGAGCGCAGCAATCGGTCGAGCGCATGGACTACCTCGACGAATTCTTCTCCAACCCCAAGGCGTTTGCGGCTCACTTCGTGGAAGACATCGAACGCAACGATGCAAGCATGCGTCCTCTTGTGGATCGCGGCTTTTTGCCTCTTTTCATGGATCAACTCACGCGATCTTTGAGCGATAAGCTCGCCGAGTTACACCCCAAACGCCCCAATGATCTTTTGGAACAGATCATGCTCACCTTTATTGTCAGCGGTTTTCTTGCTATTACGGCGCGTTTTGCTGAATCGCATCGTGAAACAGTCATCGCCGCAAGCGGACATTTTCTTTCCGGAATTAGAGAATACAACGAGCACCACTTTGACCCGCTTCTCGAAACAAAGA
>CAYWAO010000007.1:0-63319 GCA_964456695.1 uncultured Cryptobacterium sp.
ACGAAATTGAGAAGACGGGCGAAAAGATTCGTTCTATGTTTTCTTGGATTAAGGCATAACATTCTGATTGAAACACCGCTTTATCTAGTGCGTTCTTATCGAATGTTTCTACAAAAAGCCGTCTGGAGGTTTCCAGGCGGCTTTTTTGCCGAATGAGTACGCTTTCTTTTCTTATGAGGGATACCTATAATAAGCTGCGGGGTTTGGGGAATTGGATGCATTGAACGATACGATGTGTTTAAGGATTCTCCTATGGAAGTGTTTCAAAATGCCGCACTCGAGATGCTTGTCTTGTCGACTGCGGTGATATTCGGCGCTGTTAGCCGTAAGCTTAACTGGATGAATGACGAAGTTGACGCAAAGATGTCAAAGATCGTCATGGTGTTCGGTGTTCCGTGTCTGATTTTGGACTCGGTGCTCAGTAATACTAATTTGCCTGACAGTGCTTCAATGCTTGAGGCGATGTTTTATTCGGCGCTGTCTTGTACCTTTGTCTGTATATTTGCCGTTGTGGTCGTCCGTCTGTTCTATCGCGGAGTTTCCAACGTTTCCAAAGCAGCACATCAGTTTATCGTTTCATTTGGAAACACCGGCCAAATTGGCTTTGCAGTATTGGCTGTTATCCTTGGATCGAATGGCGTGTTGTATGGTGCAATCTGCAACATTCCTTATAGCGTGTTGATGTTTTCTGTGGGGGTTCTTTTCATCTTAAACGGCGCGTCTTCACATCAAATTGCTTTGACTAAGGAAGAAAAACGAGCTCAGTTCAAAGCGCATGCTATAGAAATTGGCAAGCAGCTTATCTCTCCGTGCTTACTTGCTTCATTTTTGGTGCTCTTTCTTGCAGTGTATGGCATCACTGACAGTGGTTATATCGGACAGACTTGTGAGCTGATTGCTGGGCTTACGATTCCTGCCAGCATGATGGTAATTGGGTCGACGCTTGTCAAGATGCCTCTCAAAGACATGCTCAATGACGGATGGTCCTATCTTTCTACGATTATTCGTTTGGTTGTTGTTCCCTTGATGGTGTTTTACCTTGGCGGTATCTTTATTCAAAATGACATGGTGTTGGCAGTTGTATCAATCCAAGCAGCAATGCCTGCAGCAGTGACGGGTACGATGATGTGCTTAGCCTACAATGGTGATGCACTCACGATGGCACGTGGAACATTCTTGACAACGGTATTTTCTCTGATTACGTTGCCCCTACTGGCCATGCTTATTATCTAGTACTGATGCCAGCATTTGGAGCACGCTTACATATGCCATTGCTGTTGAGATAGCGAAGGCTCATGATCACTTCGCATCATGACTGAAAAGACCGTATCGAAGCTTCATGCCGTCTTCATCAGCAGGGTATTTTGTTTCGGGGCTGCGCTTGCGCTATTGAAGACAAGTGTCTTGTTGGGATAGGTGTCATTATTCTTAACGGTGCTGTTATTGGAGTAGGAAGTTTTGTCGTATGTACTGTGTTAGGGGGATGTATGGATGGTTTTATAGTGGATGAAGAGCCTTGGTGTGGCGGTAGAGTAAGCGATCGTGTGATATGCGTGCGCGCCAATAACCCGAGTCCTATGACCTACGTAGGTACCAATACGTGGATTGTGTACGAACCAGACCAACAGCATTGTGTTGTTATCGACCCCGCTCCTTCGGGAGAACATAATAGAACCATTCTTTCTGTGTGTAAACAAGAAGGATTATTGGTAGGGGCAATCGTGGTCACGCATGATCATCCTGATCACACTGAAGGCGCTAAAGAACTGAGCCAGCTGACGGGCGCTAAAGTTTATGCATCTAAGGCTGAAATTGCAGCTGATACCGCAGATGGTGCTTATACTATTGCTCCTGATCGAATTTTTACGGAAACACGGTTGAGTAATCGGGCGTTTTGTCCTTTTGAAGGGGCTCCAGTATTTGACATCATAGATTTACCGGGCCATTCAAGTGATTCGGTGGGCTTGTTGTTCCAGAAAGAACAAGCGTTTTTTACGGGCGATGTTGTTTTTCGTCATGGACCCACGGTTGTCTTCTATCCCGATGGAAATTTAGCAGAGTATCTTGCTTCGCTTGATACGATCGAACGTTTAGTTGAAGAAGAGCAAGTGTCTGTGCTGTATCCTGCACATGGATACCCTATTACCGATCCGCTGCGTGCATTGCATGCAACACGCGATCATCGGCTTGAGCGCCTTGAACAGATCAAGCAGGCGCTCGCATCAGGGGTTCCTTTTGATGCAGACGCGCTCTTTGATGCCGTATACGAAGGTGTTGACGAGCGATTGCGTTGGGCATCGCTGCGTAGTATTGAGGCGCAGTTAGTGTACTTGGAGAAAACGTAGTGCGACTTTATCTTGTGCATAAGGTATCAGTCTGAATCCATGACAGAGGAGAAATAAGAGGAAGCGATACAAGGGGGAAGAAGCTATAGGTAGATAGCAGGGATTGCAAGTTGTCGAATCCCATGGTTTTTGCTGCGGCAGCATCTGATGTGTCCATGCTTGCTATGGCGTGACATCCAGCCGTGCGCAATTCTAGCGACCTTTCCACTGTGGCTCACGCTTTTCAGCAAACGCTCTCGCTCCTTCTGAGGCATCTTCGGTAGCGTTGACCAGTTCTTGATAGTGATCCATGATGCGCCATCCTTCACCAGGGAAGCAATCATCGCAAGCGGCCGATTCTTTCATGGCTGCTTTGGAATATTCGATAGCTAAAGGAGCGCTCTTAACAATTCCTTCTGCAAAGGTGTGTGCCGTTGCAAGAAGTTCTTCTTCGGGTACGATACGACTGATCAGGCCCCATTCGTAGGCCTTGTGCGTATCGATGTTGTCGCCAACCAAAATGAGTTCAGCTGCATATTTGTGCGGCATTTGCTGCACGAGACGCAAAATGGCACCATCACCCATTGCGGCTCGTCCGCGGCGTGCTTCAGGCAGACCAAATACCGAGTGATCGCTGGCAATAGCGATATCGCAGGCAAGCGCTATGCCAAGTCCACCGCCAACACAGACACCGTTGATGGCAGCAATGAGGGGTTTTTTGAAGCGGTGTTTAGACATTCCTAGCAACCCCCAATCTTCTTTTCCTTCAGGAAGATGATATGTGCCTGCGGCAAGTTCTTTCAGGTCTGCTCCTGCGCAAAAACAGGTGCCTGAGTTGGTGATAATGCAACAGCGCAGAGACGGATCGTTGTCCCATCGTTCGAGTTCTGTTGAAAATTCTTTCATCATGAGCGAGCTCATTGCGTTGCGCGCTTTAGGGCGGTTCAAGGTAATGGTTAAAACGCCCTCGTGTGTTTCTGTCAGAATAGTTTGATATGCCATAGCGAGTATCCTCGTTTTCTGTTGCCGTCTGTTTTTTCCGTATTGTAGTGGCGAGACGTGATGCTGATATGAAAGGACGGGCTTCTGTCTTGTCTATCTTGTTAAAAGCAGGCGTGAATGGCATGGTGTGGATGATCTTGATACGATAAAGGTCAGTGATTCAAACGTGCTGTTACGTACCGATCCTGCAGCGAATTGCGTGTCGTGTACGTTTGATTTCCTTATCATGGAGAAGAACAGGATCGAAACATATCGGTGTTTATAGGCAAAGGAGCGCATGCGATGCATACCAATATTTCTCTTCAACAGCTTCGCTATATCATTGAAGTGGCTGAGTGCGGCTCTATTAATGCAGCAAGTCAGCAGCTTTATGTCTCGCAACCTACCTTATCGGCGACCATTAAAGATATCGAACAGGAACTTGGCATATCCATTTTCAATCGCACCAATCGAGGAATTACTCTTACCCGTGACGGCATTGAATTTATTGGATATGCGCGACAGATCCTTGAGCAGGTTGATTTGTTCGAGGCGCGCTATGCCCATATGCAAACTTCGACAACGGGCAGGTTGTCTATTTCGTCTCAGCACTATGCATTTTGCGTGAAAGCTTTCGTTGACTTGGCAGAAGAATACGATGAGAAAGAATACAACTTCTCGTTGCGCGAGACGCGTACTGCAGACATTATCGAAGACGTTAAGGACTATCGCAGTGAGCTTGGAGTGCTGTATTTGAGCAACTTTAATTCTAAGGTTCTGACCAAAACCTTAAGCGATGCGGCTCTCACCTTTACTCCTTTGTTCTTGGCGCATCCTCACGTCTTTGTTGGTAAGCACCATCCTCTGGCAACAAGAGGGAGTCTTATTCCTGCTGATCTGCAGGACTATCCTCGCTATTCATTCGAGCAGGGAATCAATAACTCATTTTTCTTTTCCGAGGAACCTCTGAGTCATTTGCCCCATCGGCAAAATATCACCTATTCAGATCGAGGAACGCTGGTTAATCTGTTGACGAATCATAACGGCTATACTATTTCCACGGGTGTCAAGAGTGATGAGATGGGCCTTGATGACATTGTCGCAATCCCGCTTGAAGTTGATGAAACTATGACGGTGGGGTATGTGTGTCACTCTGATCGCGCCTTGTCGCCTTTAGCGCAGCGCTATCTTGAAAAACTTCGTGCTTATATTGAGGCCAATCCTACGGTGAGTACCTATTATCCTTTTAGTAATTGATATTCGTCATAACGATATGCTGCTGGTCGGTGAAACTGCTGATTGGCGCGCTTGTTTGATAGTATCTGGCTGCAAAGGCATTTGAGCGTTTGGCGTTATGTTGTTTTGGATATAGTTGTCATGAACAGTTGGTCTTTTTGAGAGGTTCCGTTAAGATAGGGCAGGCCGTACGCAACATGAGCAGCGGCAGTATGTACTGTACGTATGTATATCCTGTTTGAGGAAGGATAGAAGCCATGGACACAATGGAAATTATCACTACCTTGCTTCATGACAACTTAGACATTGAGACAGAGCAGGTTACTGAAGATGCAACGTTTGATTCCCTTGGTATCGATTCTCTTGATATGGTAGAGCTTATCTGCGATCTTGAAGACGAATGTGATATTGATTTTGGTGAGCCTGAAGGTTTGGAAACTGTAGGGGACCTTGTTGAATATATTGAAGGCTTAAAAGAGTAAAGCAACTGACAAAAGCCTTATGGAGCGGATGAGAATTTCTCGTCCGTTTTATTTTGCGCGTCTTTCACTCTCAATCAATCCCGTTTGTTAAGCGGCTATCGGGCTAGTAGTATTCATCTTGCGTTAGAGCGTTGGTGCCACTTGAGATTTCGATAAGCTCGGTGGTGATGGTGTCTTGTCGGATGCGGTTATAGGCAGTCTTTAGGTCTTTGAGTAGTTCGCGCGCATTTTCCGTGGCATTGCGCATGGCAACTTGGCGAGCTGCTTGTTCGCCTTCGGCTGAGTTGATCAGCATGTAATACAAGTAACCGTTAAGGTATGCCGGTAGGAGCTGATTAAGAACTGCTTCGCGACTGGGTTCATAATTAATGTAGCCTTGCAGACCTGACAACTTAGGATCGTCATCAGCGATGCCCTGTGCGTTGCCTGCCATCTGTCTCTCGTAGAACATATTCATGTCAATTGGCATAATTTTCCAGAGAGCAGGGATTTGTGTATAGGCGTTTTTCGCATGGTTGTAAAAGGCCCATACCTCATCAATAGCTCCTGAAAGGTATGAATCTACCAGGTATCCTGATATGGTTTCTGATTCTTCAACGCGGGGCTCGGCAGACAGATTACGAAAGGCTAAAACCGGCTTGAATCCACGGTAGGTAAAATAGTTGCTAGCTACTTTCCCGCACGCAATAATTTGCACGTCACAGCCATTTGCCAGGTACTGCTTCAAGACACGCTGAGCGAGGTTTAGGATGTTGTTGTTGAATTGACCCGCAAGTCCGCGGTCTGACGTGATGACAACGAGTACGGCTGTTTTGACCGAATCGTGTGGGGTGGCAAGAGCGACCGGCTCGCCGTTTGGCTCAGAGAGGGTGCGCAGGAGCGTACGCATGGCGGCAGCGTATGGTTCAGATCTTTCGACGCGTTGCTGGGCATGCTTGATTTTTGTGCGCGCAACCATTTCCATCGTGGATGTTATTTGATGGGTTGCCTCAACTGAACTAATGCGTCTTTGTATATCGTTGCGTGTTGTCATGGGATTAGGTATAGAACACGTCTTTCGTCCAGTTTGAGGGCGTACAAGAACGTATAAATGATAATACAAATTGCGGATAATCTCCTAATGAATACAAGATATTTGTAATTCCTTGCTCCGTGCTTGATGTGGTTGTCTGCTCTATCCTTTTGTAGAACATCCGAGAATTGTGCAGGCAAAGACGGATGTGCTTTGTGCTCTTTGGAAGAAGCTCTACATCTGCATACGCCTCGGTGGTATATAGGAGTCTTGGTGGTGGCTCTGATGAAGACCTAGATCAATCGCGAAACATGTTGGTTATATTGTTCTGTTAGGCTGTGATGCGTGGTGCAGGACATAGATTTCAGGGTGAGTACATGAGTGCGAAAACAACCAAAAAGAAACAAGAAGTATCAGAGGAAACCAAACAGACTATACGACAGCGCAAATTTGCTCTTGCTTTGATGATAGTGGCGGGTGTCATTGCACTTGCCTGTATGGTTGTATGCATTATATTGCAGAAAATACTGTGGATGGTTGTTTTCTGGCTCTTCATTGTGGCGGTTATTTATTTTTCCAAAAAGCAAATTGAAAATTTACACACTCTTAAGTAGTGCTTTGTGTGAGTGTGCGGTTCAGTAGTTCTGCTACAAAGGGTGTCTTCAGCGAACGTATGTGGACGGCTTGACTGTTTTAGGTTTTGTTGGTCTCTTATACCGTTTTGCTATAAAGCACGTATCTGAACTGGTTGTGTGGTTAATTCTTCGGTGCTCGGCACGCTTTGGATCTATAGTATAGGTGAGACCAGAGGTATTTTTTGAGAGGAGATTACATGACAGATTCAAAGACGTTTACCACCCTTGATGATTTTATTGGTACACACTTTATCTACACTTATGACAACGGCTGGGAATATGAATGGTACGCCAAAAACGATCATACGGTTGATTATCGCATTCATGGCGGCATGGTGGCTGGTCGTTGGGTCAAAGATCAAGAAGCTACCATTGTCATGCTTACTCCCGGAGTCTATAAAATTACATGGACAGAACCTACCGGAACCGATGTAGCTCTTGATTTCATGCCCAACGAAGGTAGGCTGCATGGGACTATCTTCTTTCCTAAATGGGTTCATGAACATCCTGAAATTACGGTGTGCTTCCAAAACGACCATATTGATCGTATGGTTAAAGCTCGTGAAGCATACGAGACGTATCCTAAATATGTTGTGCCAGAATTCGCCAAAATTTCCTACATCGGTCATGCCGGAACAGACAATGATGATGTTATTTGCGAAGCTCCGTATGATGGCATTCTTGATGATATTCGCTCAGGTAGATATTTCGACGAAAATTATAGGCGCATTATGCGCTCGTAAGTAGGGCACGGACGGTGCGCCCATAAGCTTGGCGTGCCGTTGATACACTGTCGTGCACGCTGCAACATTATGCGCAGCGTGCTATCACATGGAGACATACTGTGTGCGTGGGGTTGCGAAAGTTTGACGCAACAATCTCTTTCCAATGGTATTGCTTTTGTGGTCAGGGGATATAGCGCAAAGTGTTGCTCAAACTACATGACTAAAACATAATTGAAAAAATTTTTTCTTGACTTGACAGTTTTAACGAAGTATTTTAGTAAATTGTGTCTTTACGCAAATCAGCCGGTTGCAACGAAGGAGGAAATGACTCGTGGCTCAGTCTAAAAACCCCGATTTCACCAGCCGTTATAGGGTTCGCCGGAGCTTCGCAAAGATCCCTGATGTTATGGATGTGTCCAATCTTATTGCCATCCAAACGGAGAGCTTTAAGAGGTTCGTGGACGAGGGCTTAACCAATGCTTTTCAGGATATTAGTCCTATCGAATCCAGTACCAAAAACATGTGTGTTGAGTTTGGTAGGCACGAATTTGGTGAGCCCAAGTATAGCGTAGATGAATGCAAGGAACGAGATGTTTCTTATCAAGCACCTCTTTTTGCTGAAATTCGTTTTGTCAATCGTGAAACGGGTGAAATTAAAGAACAGGATGTCTTCATGGGAGATTTCCCTCTGATGACCCAGCGCGGTACCTTCATCATTAACGGTACTGAGCGTGTTGTGGTTTCTCAGCTGGTACGTTCTCCTGGTGTGTATTTCTCTACGGAACGCGATAAGACATCTGACAAGACTATTTATAACGCAAAGGTTATTCCTTCCCGTGGCGCATGGCTTGAGTTTGAAACTGACAAGCGCGATGTGCTTTCTGTACGTATTGATCGCAAGCGCAAGCAGCCAGCAACGCTGTTGTTGCGCGCGTTGGGTATCGCAGAGACGCGCGAAGAGATTATCGATATTCTTGGCGATTCCGAAATGGTTATTCGCACCCTTGATCGTGATCCTGCGACTACTAAGGAAGAATCCTTGATTGAGTTGTATCGCCGTTTCCGTCCCGGTGAGCCTCCTACGATTGATTCTGCGCGTACCTTACTTGATGGGCTGTTCTTTAATCCTCAGCGCTACGACCTAGCAAAAGTAGGTCGCTACAAGATCAACAAGAAGCTCGGTTTTGATCCCGAAAATGATAGCCCTACACTTACGCAAGAAGACATCATTGCCACTATGCGCTACATTGTGGCACTTCATGATGGAGTAGAGGGCTGTCAGACCGACGACATTGACCACTTCGGCAATCGTCGTATTCGTACGGTTGGCGAGCTCATTCAAAACCAATTCCGTATTGGTCTTTCGCGTATGGAGCGCGTGGTACGTGAGCGCATGAGCATGCAGGAGCCTGACGAAATTACTCCACAGAGTTTGGTTAATATTCGTCCTATCGTTGCGGCTATTAAAGAATTTTTTGGCTCTTCGCAGCTTTCTCAGTTCATGGATCAGTCCAATATTGCTGCAGGCGTAACGCATAAGCGTCGTCTGTCTGCTCTTGGCCCTGGTGGTTTGTCTCGTGAACGTGCGGGCTTTGAGGTGCGCGACGTGCACACCTCTCATTACGGTCGTATGTGTCCGATTGAGACTCCTGAAGGTCCTAACATCGGCTTGATTGGTTCGCTTGCAACCTATGCACGCGTAAATCCGTACGGCTTTATTGAGACCCCGTATCGTCGTGTTGTTGACGGCAAGGTTACTGACGATGTTGATTACTTGACCGCTGACGAAGAAGAGAAATACACGATTGCTCAGGCAAATGAAACCTTTAATCCTGATACGCGTGAGTTCGGCCGTCTTGAAAATGACGTGTTCGTGCCTGCAACGAGGGTACTCTGTCGTACGATGGGCAATGATGGCAACTTCGGCGAAGCGGTTGACATGCCGGTGGAAACCGTTGATTACATGGACGTGTCTCCTCGCCAGATGACTTCGGTGGCAACCTCACTCATTCCGTTCTTAGAGCACGACGACGCAAACCGTGCGTTGATGGGCTCGAACATGCAGCGTCAGGCGGTGCCATTGCTTCGCCCCAATGCTCCTTTGGTTGGTACCGGTATCGAGCATCGTATTGCTGTTGATTCAGGTGAAGTTCTGGTTGCCCAAAACGCTGGTGTGGTTGACTACGTTGACGGTCAGACCATCATCATCGAGCGCGAAGATGGTGAATACGACGAATACCTCATTCCGAAGTTCCAGCGCTCTAATCAGTCAGGCTGCATGAATCACAAGCCGCTGGTTCGCAAGGGCGATAACGTATATGTGGGCGATGTACTCGCTGACGGTCCTTCTTGTGATAAGGCAGAACTTTCTCTTGGTCAAAATCTCATGGTTGCCTACATGCCATGGGAAGGCTACAACTACGAGGACGCTATCATTGTTTCAGAGCGCGTGGTTGCAGAAGATCTGTTGACCTCGATTCATATTGCTGAATATGAAATCGATGCGCGTGATACCAAGCTCGGCCCTGAGGAAATCACCCGTGAAATTCCTAATATTTCTGATGACATGATTTCTGATTTGGATGCTGATGGCATTATTCGTGTCGGTGCCGAGGTATTCCCGGGCGATGTGTTGGTAGGCAAGGTTACCCCTAAGGGCGAAACCGAGCTGACCGCTGAAGAGCGCTTGCTGCGCGCTATCTTTGGTGAGAAAGCACGCGAGGTACGCGATACTTCTCTAAAGGTGCCTCATGGCGCGGGCGGTCGCGTTATCAACGTGGTGCGTTCTTCTCGTGCTAATGGCGACGAACTTGCTCCAGGCGTGAACGAGCTGGTACGTGTGTTTGTTGCTCAAAAGCGTAAGATTCAGCAGGGTGACAAGCTTTCTGGTCGTCACGGTAACAAGGGTGTTATTTCTCGTGTATTGCCTGTCGAAGATATGCCGTATTTGGCAGATGGTACCCCGATTGATGTTATTTTGAATCCTTTGGGTGTGCCTTCTCGTATGAACGTTGGACAGCTTTTGGAAAACCATCTTGGTTGGGCAGCACTGTGGGGCTGGTCAGATGAAGAGGATTCCGACGAAATCGTAGAAGGTCCTATTCATGTGGCAACCCCGGTCTTTGACGGTGCAACCGAAGAAGAAATTTCTGATGTTATCGAAAAAGCAAACCGCAACTTGGTAAACATCAACAAGAAAAAATACGGCGAACATTTCCGTATGGATATGATCCCACAACTCTCACGTACTGGTAAAACGTGGCTGTATGACGGCCGCACTGGCGAGCGCTTCCGTGAGCCTATTACCTGTGGTCAGACCTACATCTTGAAGCTGGGCCATTTGGTTGACGACAAAATTCACGCTCGTTCAACTGGCCCTTATAGCCTCATTACGCAACAGCCTCTGGGTGGTAAAGCTCAGTTTGGTGGTCAGCGTTTTGGTGAGATGGAAGTGTGGGCGCTGTATTCGTATGGTGCATCCAATGTTCTCCAAGAGATTTTGACGATTAAATCTGACGATACTTCTGGTCGTGTTAAGGCCTATGAGGCTATCGTTAAAGGTGAATCTATTCCTGCACCTGAGGTTCCCGAATCCTTTAAGGTTCTCATCAAAGAGATGCGTTCTCTGTGCTTAAACGTTGAATTGGAAGGCCATCAGCATCAAACCATTGATGTTTCATATGGATCTGAAGAGGAGACTACCGAGCTTCTTGGTAGTGCGCGCGTGATGGAAGACAAGCCTGTCAGCAACGAGGACTTGCTTGGTTCTATCACGGCAGAGTTGGGCGATTTGATGGGTGGTTCTTCTGATACCGGCACCACGAATGACCTTATCGGTGAGGGAGAGGAGATGTAAATGAGCGAATTTGATGTAAACAACTTTGACGCTATCCGTATCTCTCTTGCGAGCGCGGAGGACATCCGTGGTTGGTCGCGTGGTGAGGTTAAGAAGCCTGAAACTATTAACTATCGTACGCTCAAGCCTGAAAAGGATGGTTTGTTCTGCGAAAAGATTTTTGGTCCTACGAAAGACTGGGAGTGCGCCTGCGGCAAGTATAAGCGCATTCGTTTCAAGGGTATCGTGTGTGAGCGCTGCGGTGTTGAAGTTACACGTTCAAAAGTTCGCCGTGAGCGCATGGGTCATATCGAACTTGCTGCTCCGGTCAGCCACATCTGGTACTTCAAGGGCTCACCTTCTCGTTTGGGTTACCTGTTGGATATTCCTCCAAAGGAGCTCGAGAAGGTCCTCTACTTCGCAAGTTCTATTATCACCTCCGTTGATAAGGAGGCACGTGAAGAAGATGTTGAAGAGCTGCGTGATGAGTTGAGCGCTGACTTGGAAGAGCTTGATGCAGAACGCGATCGTTTGATTGAGGCAACACGTCGTCTGAGTGTGGACTATGTTCCTGATGAAGACGAATTCGTGGATGACATCGACGAAGACGAGCGTATGACTCCTGAAGAAGTAGAAGAAGAGATTGCTGATATCTATGAGGAGTTCAACGAGCGCAAGGTACTGCGCACTGAGACGCTTGAGTCATTCTTGAAAATTGAGCCAAAGCAGCTCATTTCTGATGAAGCACTCTATCGCGAGATGCGCATGAACTATTCCGACTACTTTACGGGTGGAATGGGTGCAGAAGCTATTCGTGATTTGCTTGAGGCAATTGACCTGGAAGCAACTGCAGAAGAGTTGCGTGAAGTGGTTGCAACTGGCAAGGGTCAGAAGCGCACAAAAGCTATTAAGCGCTTGAAGGTAGTCGATGCCTTTTTGCATTCCAACAATAAGCCAAGCGATATGATCTTGGACGTTATCCCGGTTATTCCACCTGATCTTCGTCCTATGGTTCAGCTTGATGGTGGTCGTTTCGCAACCTCTGACTTGAACGATTTGTATCGTCGTGTGATTAACCGCAACAACCGCCTGAAGCGCTTGCTTGATTTGGGTGCGCCTGAAATCATTGTGAACAACGAAAAGCGCATGCTGCAAGAAGCGGTTGACTCGCTGTTTGATAACGGTCGTCGTGGGCGTCCGGTTACCGGTCCTGGCAATCGTCCGCTGAAATCCCTTTCCGATATGCTTAAGGGTAAGCAGGGACGTTTCCGTCAGAACTTGTTAGGTAAGCGCGTTGACTATTCGGGTCGTTCCGTAATTGTTGTTGGTCCTACTTTAAAGTTGCACCAGTGTGGTCTGCCTTCCCAGATGGCACTTGAGCTCTTTAAGCCCTTCGTGATGAAGCGCTTGGTAGAGCTTGAGTATGCTGCTAACATCAAGGCGGCAAAGCGTGCGGTTGATCGTGGTGCAAGCTATGTATGGGACGTACTTGATCAGGTTATTACCGAACATCCGGTACTGCTCAACCGTGCTCCCACCCTGCATCGTTTGGGCATTCAGGCATTCGAGCCGGTACTGGTTGAAGGCAAGGCTATCAAGCTGCATCCGTTGGTTTGTACGGCGTTCAACGCTGACTTCGACGGCGACCAGATGGCAGTTCATGTGCCGTTGGGTAACGAGGCTCAAGCTGAAGCGCGTGTGCTGATGCTTTCTGCTAACAACATCAAATCACCTGCTCACGGTCGTCCTCTGACGGTCCCAACACAGGATATGATTATCGGTCTGTACTACTTGACCGCTGCTCGTGATGGTTTCCCGGGTGAGGGCCGTGCGTTTATCGACTTTAACGACGCCATGAACGCTTACGATGCGCGCGCTGAGCTTGACCTTCAGGCTAAGATTTGGGTACGCTTGGCCAAGGATACTCAGGTTGCTACCGCATTTGGTCAGTTCGAGGATCGCAAAGCAGGCGAGCGTATTCAGACGACGATTGGTCGCATCACCTTCAATGCAGTGTTGCCTGATGACTATCCATATCTGAACTATGAGATGAACAAAAACGAGATCAGCCGTCTTGTTGAAGATTGCTGCAATCGTTATACCACTTCTGAAATGGAGCCTATCCTTGACGGTTTGAAGACCGCAGGTTTCCACTATGCTACGCGTGCTGGTGTTACCGTTTCGGTATACGATGCAACTATCCCGCCCGAGAAGGATGAGATTCTTGCCGAGGCTGACAAGAAGGTTGCTGCTATTGATGAGGACTATGAGATGGGTCTCATGTCTGATGAAGAGCGCCATAAGCAGGTTGTTGACATTTGGAATGCTGCCAACGAAGAAGTTGGCGATGCGATGGCGGCGAACTTCGACAAGTTCAATCCCATCTACATGATGGCATTCTCCGGTGCTCGAGGTAACATCAAACAGATTCGTCAGCTGGCGGGTATGCGCGGTCTTATGTCTGATCCGAAGGGTGAGATTATTGACCGTCCTATTAAAGCAAACTTCCGCGAGGGTCTTTCGGTTTTGGAATACTTCATTTCTACCCATGGCGCTCGTAAGGGTCTTGCTGATACGGCATTGCGTACGGCTGACTCCGGTTATTTGACTCGTCGTTTGGTAGACGTTGCTCAAGATGTCATCATTCGCGAAATTGACTGCGGCACACACGATGGTATCGAGTGCGAGTTGCTGACACCAAAGGGAGAAATTGACGACTCCTTGGTGGGACGTTGCTTGAGTGAGCCTGCTGTAAGTGAAACAACGGGCGAGATTGTCATGGAAGCGGGAGAATATCCTTCTTCGGTTGCTCGACTCCAAGAGCTCTATGATGCAGGCGTGCGCAAGATTAAGTATCGTGCAGTTATGACCTGTCATGCGGAACACGGCATCTGCCAGAAGTGCTACGGCTGGGACTTGGCAACCTCACGTCCGGTCAATATTGGCACGGCAGCAGGTATTATTGCAGCTCAGTCCATTGGCGAGCCGGGTACTCAGCTTACAATGCGTACCTTCCACACCGGTGGTGTTGCAGGTGAAGACATCACGCACGGTCTACCTCGCGTAACCGAGCTCTTTGAGGCACGCAAGCCTAAGGGCCAGGCGGTACTTGCTGAGATTTCGGGTACCTTGCAGATTTCTGGTGACAAGAACAGCAAGACACTTACCATTCATGATCAGGAAGGCAATATCCGCGAATACGTGGTTTCCGCTCGCGCGCAGATGCTTCCTGGTGTTGTGGATGGGGCAGAGGTTGAGGTTGGCCAACAGCTGACCAAGGGTTCGGTGAACCCGCACGACTTGCTGCGCCTGACCGATCCGAACACCACACTTCGCTATATCGTCAACCAGGTGCAGGACGTATATGTTTCACAGGGTGTAGATATTAACGACAAGCACATCGAAGTTATTGCGCGCCAGATGTTGCGTAAGGTTGCTGTTATTGACCCGGGCGATTCTGACTATCTGCCAGGACGTCAGGTCAACCGCTTCGAGTTCGAAAAGGTAGTCAACGATTTGGTACTTGAGGGTAAGAATCCTCCTGTGGGCCAGCCGCTGCTGCTTGGTATCACCAAGGCATCGTTGGCAACTGATTCGTTCCTGTCTGCGGCATCCTTCCAGGAGACCACGAGGGTTCTGACTGATGCGGCTATCGAAGGCAAGATTGATACGTTGCAGGGTCTTAAGGAAAACGTTATTATCGGCAAGCCAATTCCTGCTGGTACGGGCTTGAAGCGCTATCATGACGTGGGATTGACTTACAAGGGCGTTCCTGTTGATAAGGCAGACGGCGATCGCTTGCCCGATTCTGCTCCAGAAGAGCTGCGTGAGATTGAGGAGCTGTTGCCTCAGCCTCAGGATTGGTCGCTTGATGGTGACAGCTATTTGGGCACAGGATCTGATTATGCCAACTACTTTGCATCTATTGCTGGTGGATATCGCGGTAGCAATTTAACCGACGAAGAGGCGCGTCTCTACATCTACGATGATCTGGGCGTTTCCCAGCGCTGGGCTAACAAGTTCTCCGAAGCGGGTATTGAAACGGTGGCTGATTTGGTAGGACATGCTGAAGATGAGTTGTTGCGCATCGAAGGCATTGGCACCAAGGCTATCGAGGAGCTTAAAGCGGGTCTTGAAGAGCGCGGTTTGTCTCATGTGATCGAAGATGATCTCGGTGCTTCTCGTGATGACATGAGTCAGCTGCTCGATATGGTGTTCTCTCCTGATGATACGGTTTTGATTGGTGGCGATCAGCCTGCAACCTTCAACACTGAAGGTGAAGATATGCTGGGCGAAGCACTTCCTCCGCGTTCTTATCAGCGCAATTTAGAGGAGCTGGATGCCTTGTTGGGTTCAAGTGATCTTGGCTTCAATATGATCAGCGAAGATGAGGAAGCTGCTCCAAACGCTGAGAGTGAAGATACCGAGTAAGCACATCTTGCAGCGTTGCATGTGGAGTCAATAGGCTTCTTATAGATTGAGGGGTTGTATCAAGAATTCTTGGTGCGACCCCTTTTTCGTTCGGGTGCGGGTATGCCTCTGGTGATGGCCTTGTATAAGAGGCATACGTATGTGATACGAGCGCATTGTTGAAGAAAGGATATTGTTGGTAGGGTAGCGTTGACGGTATAAACAAGAAGCGTTGTGTCGCTACCATGACTATAGCGATAAAATTGACATGAATCGAACCAAGGGAGATAGAATGTCATCTCAGCTATTCTGTGATATAGACCTACTTGATGCGCAGGGTACGCATACTCCTCATGCGTATGTAGGGGTACGTGGTAACACTATCGAGTATGTGGGTACGACGGATCCGCGCAATCACACGCCTGAATCTGAAGCTGGTGCGGTGCGCCACTATGATGAGGTATATGACGGACGAGGCAAATTGCTTATGCCGGGTTTGTATAATGCCCACTCCCATGTTCCCATGACGCTTTTGCGTGGCATGGGCGAAAACATGTCTCTTGATGCGTGGCTCAACGATGCGATTTTTCCATTTGAAGCATGCATGACTCATGATGATGCCTACCATGCAATGTTGCTTGGAATTGCCGAAATGGTTCGTTTTGGTGTGGTGTCTTGCAGCGATATGTATTATCACTCTGATGCGCGCGCCCAAGCGGTTCTTGAATCAGGGATTAAGTGTAACATGGGCCATAGTGTGCTTAATTTCGACCCTACGAAGACCTATGATGATCTGCCTGAAGCATCACTTAATCAAACTCTCTTGAAGAATTATCATGGTGCAGGTGGGGGTCGATTGCTTGTTGATTTTAACTTGCATGCAGAATATACCTCCACTCGTCCGGTGGTCGAAGGGCTTGCACATGCAGCAAAAGATGCAGGAGTGCGCATGCAGGTGCACCTATCAGAAACGTACTCAGAGGTTGAGGAGTGCAGGGGACGTTATGGTCTTTCTCCCGTAGAGTATTTAGCAGAATGTGGGCTTTTTGATGTTCCCACGACAGCAGCTCATTGTGTGTGGGTTGACGGGCAAGATCGGGCTATTCTAGCAGAAAAAGGGGTCGTTGTTGCTACGTGTCCTGCATCAAATGCCAAGCTGGGAAGCGGTGTTGCTCCGGTGCAAGAGATGTGGAATGCGGGCGTTGCGGTTGCGCTTGGTACTGATGGAGTGGCAAGCAACAATGCTCAGAACATGTTTCGTGATATGTATCTCCTTGCTCTAATGCAGCGCGCGCATAATTGCACACCTATGGGGTTGTCTTCTGCACAGCTGATCCATGTTGCTACTCGCAATGGTGCTCTTTCGCAAGGTCGACATGACTGTGGTGATATCAAAGAGGGCTATCGTGCCGACTTGGTCGTGTTGGATATTGACACTCCCTGGATGCAACCCTGTGATGACAGAGCGGGCGCTCTTGTGTATTCAGCACAGGGAAGTGATGTTGTTCTCACGATGGTCGATGGCTGCGTTGTGTACAAGGATGGCTCTTATCCAACGATTGACATTGAATTTTCTGCGGCAGAAGTATGTGCTGCCAGAAAACGCATCATATCGCAGCTTTCGTATGAGAAGCCGCGCCATGAGGCGTAGGTAGCGCGACATCGTAGTTTCGTGTGTGGTCGAGGGTGCATTTTGCGTGTGTGCTTTGACAAAATACACAGTGCGAACGGTATGCGCTGCGGTATCCTTGTACGGATATAAAAAAGAGAAGGATTTGTCGTATGAAAACGTATCTATCTGATGGCTGCGAGCCGCCATCAAGTCAGATTGGATCAGCTCTTGAAGCGCTTGCCAGCACGATTCATGAACGGCGTACTGCTGGTGAGGAAAGCTATACCTATCGTTTGCTTACTGGTGATTTGGATACGCTTTTGAAAAAGCTTGTTGAAGAAGCCCATGAAACCACCTTGGCAGCGAAGGATGTTTGTGCCTGCGATGAGGTTGAGCGCAGCGCTGAGCTTGACCACCTGCGGTACGAAGCGGGAGATGTGTTGTACCATCTCCTAGTGTTGCTTGAGCGTTGTGATATTTCGTTAGATGAATTTGCAGCAGAGATGAATGCGCGCATGAGCGATGAGGCCCTTGCTCAGCGGAGTGGGATTGTGCTGCTTAAACCTGAATATATTAATCGTGGGCATCATGAGGAGTAGAGAACAGAATGACTAAATTATTTGGAACAGATGGTGCTCGTGGTGTTGCTAACACCGAACTGACGTGCGATATCGCGTTTAAACTAGGACAGGCTGCAGTTGAATTTCTGGGCAAGACCATTGTGGTCGGTAAAGATACGCGTCTTTCAGGTGATATGCTGGAATGTGCGCTTAATGCTGGAATAATGAGTCGTGGTGGAACAGTGCTTTCAGCAGGCATTATTCCGACACCAGGCGTTGCCTTTTTGACGCGCGAACTCCATAGTGATGGTGGTGTTGTCATTTCTGCTTCTCATAATCCTCCAGAGTACAACGGTATTAAATTCTTTGACGGGCGGGGCTTCAAACTTCTTGATGAAACGGAAGAAGCTCTCGAAGAATTTGTGCAGAAGGGAGGCACACCTGTTGATCAGCTTCCTTCTGGAGATGAAGTTGGTGTGGTGATTCCTGTTGAAAATGCGTGTGATCTCTACATTAACCATGCTGTTTCGTTGGTGCGAGACGAGGGCATTACGTTTGATGGTTTGAAAGTTGCGCTTGATGTAGGACATGGTGCTGCTTCTCTTACCACTGCTCGTGCTCTTGAAGAGCTCGGGGCAGATGTTGTTGCGATTAATGATGACTTCACAGGAACCGACATCAATGTGAACTGCGGTTCTACGCATCTTGGGGCGTTGAGAGAATTGATGCAGGCTTCAGGTGCTGCTGTTGGCATTGCTCATGATGGCGATGCGGATCGTGTGATGTTTGTTGATGAGCTTGGCAATGAAATTGATGGTGATGTGGTTGAGGCGGTATGTGCGCTTGATCTCAAGCAACGAGACAAACTGCCCGGTAACACTGTTGTTTCAACGGTGATGTGCAACCTTGGGTTTATTAAAGCAATGCATGATGCAGGAATTGAGGTCATTCAAACCAAGGTGGGGGATCGTTATGTGCTCGAGCAGCTACGAGAAGGAGGCTTTGTCCTTGGTGGAGAACAAAGCGGGCACATTATCTTCCTAGAACACAATTCCACCGGAGACGGTCTTATCACGGCATGCCAATTTTTATGCGCCTGCTTTCGTACGGGAAAACAGAAGGTTTCCGAAGTGGCAGGTATCATGCAGCGTTTTCCTCAGGAATTGATTAACGTCACAGTCTCAGATAAACATACCGTTGAAACTAACGACACTATAGCTCAAGCAATCAAGCAGGGAGAAGAATCTCTTGGAGACAGTGGTCGTGTGCTGGTGCGTCCGAGTGGCACCGAACCTTTGGTTCGTGTCATGGTGGAAGCTCCTACGCTTGATCAGGCACATCAGATTGCTCAAGATATTGCCGATGTGGTTGAAGCAGAATTAGGTCTTGTAGGATAACTGAGGAGGTTCCGCTTTAGGAAAAAAGTTAGAGTGCGTAGCTTGTGATATTAACCATGCGTATGTAACACAAACAGGCAGTTCATATGCGATATGGTACCAAGGAGAAAGGGCCCCTTATGAAACACATCACACTTGGATCGACAGGAATTACGACGCCACAAAACGCATTTGGCGCATTGCCGCTGCAGCGTTGTAGCGAAGATGATGCGGTTGCGCTCTTGAAGCATGCATATGAGGGCGGCATGACGTTTTTCGACACGGCGCGTGCCTATTCTAACAGCGAACATCGCGTAGGGATTGCCTTTAAAGGCATGCGTGAACAGGTGTTTTTGGCAACTAAGACATTGGCGCGTACCCCCGAAGACTTTTGGCGCGATTTAGAGACATCGCTCTCCACCCTAGGAACTGACTATCTTGATATCTATCAGCTCCATTTCGTTTCTCAATGCTATCGTCCCGGTGATGGTACAGGCATGTATGAGTGTCTTGAAGAGGCAAAGCGTCAAGGAAAAATTCGCCATATTGGCGCTACGACGCATCTTATTGCGATAGCAGAAGAAATTGCTGAGTCTGGCTTATACGAAACCCTGCAATTCCCGTTGAGTTATTTGGCAACACCGCGCGAAGAAGCGCTCGTGAAGACGTGCGAGCAGAACAACATGGGATTTATTGCTATGAAAGGGCTTGCCGGTGGTTTATTGACTGACTCAAAAGCATGTATGGCATATATGACTCAATTCGATAACGTGGTAGCTATCTGGGGCATTCAGCGTATGAGCGAGCTGGAAGAGTGGTTGTCGTATATGGATAACACGCCCGATATTACTCCTGACTTGGAGGTGTTTTACGAACAGGAACGCACTGAGCTCCAGGGAGAATTTTGTCGTGGGTGTGGGTACTGTATGCCGTGTGCGGTCGATATTCAGATTTATCAATGCGCTCGTATGTCTTTGATGCTACGACGCGCTCCGTCTGAAGCGTGGCTTTCAGAAGAGGGACAGGAAATCATGGCTCGAATAGAAGAGTGTACCGAGTGTGAGGTGTGTAAGGAACGCTGTCCCTATGGGCTTGATATTCCGGTTTTGTTGCGCAAGAACTACGATGAGTATCAAAAGATTCTTTCGGGAGAACTTCAGCTCGACTAGGTAAGCTGAGAGCTCTTTTTAGAAACGAAGTTGAATATGGTATTATCAGCTGTTGGTAGATAACCAGTCGAAAGGTATATATATGTCAGGGCATTCAAAATGGGCAACCACCAAACATCGTAAAGCAGCACAGGATGCAAAGCGCTCCGCTTTATTCTCAAAGCTTTCTCGTAATATCACTGTTGCAGCGAAAGAAGGCGGCGATCCAAATCCTGATAATAATGCTGCATTGGCTGCTGCTATTGATAAGGCGAAAAGCTACTCGCTTCCTAAAGATAAGATTAAGACTGCTATCGACAAAGCGTTTGGTTCTGGTAAAGATGCTGCAAATTATGAAACGGTCATCTATGAGGGGTACGGTCCCTGTGGTGTAGCGATTTATTGTGAAGCACTGACCGACAATCGCAATAGAACAGCAGCTGATGTGCGTGCTGCATTCAATCATCATGGCGGCAACTTGGGTACCTCTGGTTCGGTGGCGTTCCAGTTTGAGCGCAAAGGCCAAATTCTGATTGAAAAAGTAATCAAGAGCGAAGAAAAGAAAGGCGAAGACAAAGAAAACGCGGTTGATGAAGAGGAATTCATGCTTGCAGTCGCCGAGGCAGGTGGAAGTGATTACGAGGATGCAGGAGATGAGTGGATTGTCTACACTGCTCCAAGTGATTTGATGGCCGTAAAGCAAGGGCTGCAAGATCAGGGTGTCGAAGTGAAGGGCGCCGAATTCATTATGGAGCCTACGACACCGACTGAGGTTTCGGTTAGCGATGCTAAAAAAGTCTTGCGTCTTGTTGACAAGCTTGAGGAGCTTGAAGACTTGCAAAATGTGTATCACACGATGGATATTACTGACGAAATTGCAGAAGAACTCGACGAAGAGTAGAAGGGTTTTGTCATATCGCTCGGTGATTTTTCCACGGGCTTCCAAACCGGTCTTGTCTGTTAGCAAGGCCGGTTTTTGTACTGTGGGGTTTTGCAGAATCTGAGGAGCTTCCGAGGATTTATTGTCTCAGGACATAAGCTCCTCAATTTTTATAAGCATGATGCAATGGGCTCTGTGTTATAGTGGACACACTTCAGCATTACACGCTCTACTTATACACACTACGATGCTAAAGGGGCCGATTTCGTGATGAAAGACGCGAACATCTTGTCATTTGATGAGGTCAAAGCCCACGGGGCTCTTGGTGCTCATGCTTCATCTTCTCGACGCGGCAATCACGCTGCTGTCCATTCTGCTCCGGATCGTTTCTCCTCGCCCTATCGATCGTCAGTATCTTCGGCATATGATGCTGTTTCTGGGGGAGATCGATCGAAATCTCAATCATGGCGCGAGTTTAGCGCATCAGACATCCAGTCAGGCGATTTGCGTTTTGCGCACTCATCAGAGCGTGCGAACACCTCGCACAAAGCGTCTAGTCGATCTGATCGAGAGAGCTTGTTAACGAAAGAGCAAGCTCATGCTAAGTCGCGGGGATTTTCTCAGCGCAAAGAGGCATCTGATCGTGGATCGACGCGTGGTACAACGCGCGGCAATAAGCACGCTAGGACAGCGCACACAAGCCGAGATTTCCATTCAGAGGACATCTCTTCTCGCTCGTCGCGTCGCGCTTCAGGTCAGTCTTCACGTTCCTCGAGACCTCGTCATGCTTCGCGCACGACAGGGGTATCCAACCGTACAAAGAGTAAGGATCGAAGCTCTGAGGCAAGCGGACGCGAGGTTTGCTTGAATCGCAGTGACACACAGAGCGATGCACGCAGAAGTGAGCGCTCATCGAACACTTCGCGTTTTTGTAAGCCGTCTTCTGCTAGTCGTGATGCGCGTACAGCACCAGCGTCTCAGAAATCAGAACGCGACGGAATGTTTAAGCGCATTCGCAAGCAACACCGCTCCAAAAAAGTAGACCGAGAGTTTTTCAAAGTGGTCGGGACTCATGGCAAGGCTTCTCAAGAGCGAGATAGTCGTGCTGCATGTTATGAGATGCATATGGGGTCGGTTCATAAAAAGTCTGTGTGCATGCAAAATCAAACTGCACAGAGCAAATCAAAAGACTCCAAACAAGGTGTTCATTTGCCCTTTAGCATGGATGCGAGCAAGGTTCTTTCCTCGCCAGTCATAACGGGAGGCATTGCGTTGGTAGCGGCAGCGGTCTTTTCAGTATTTCTGTTGTATCCGTCGTGCCAGACCTACTATAAGGAAATACGAGAACTTCAGCAGCTTCAGGCTGAATATGAAGCGCTTGAGTCATACAATTCTGAAATGCAAGCACAGATCGACTACCTTAACACTGATGAAGGCATAGAAGAGTATGCCCGATCAGAATTAGGTTGGATCCGTGAAGATGAGCAGATTGTTACGGTCGAGGGTGTGGAATCATCGTCTGATGGTACGGCTAAGACTACGGTAGCCTATGAGCTTAATGTTGTCGTGTCTGCTCCTGAAACGTGGTATTCAGGCGTGCTCGATGTGATCTTTGGGTACAGTTCGTAAAGGGTGCGAAATATGACAGTGCAGCGTATGGCGGCGATTGATGTCGGCACGGTTACGTGTCGCTTGTTGGTGGCAGACGTTTTCGAAGATGAGTTCGTGGAACTTGAGCGTAGGGTGGCTATCACCAATCTCGGCATCGGGGTTGATACAACCCATATGCTTCAAAACGATGCGATTGAGCGCGTGGCCGATCAAGTGCAGCTCTACAGGCAGTGCATCGATACCTACAAAACTGCTCAGTTTCCTGAGATTTCTATTGTGGCGGCAGCGACGAGTGCAGCACGCGATGCGCACAATACTGCAATGCTTATTGAGCGGTTGCGCGCCATAGGCGTAGAGCTCCATGTTATTGAAGGCTCGTGTGAAGCAGCTCTTTCATTTCGGGGGGCATCGCGTGGGTATGAAGGGGAAAACTTGCTCGTTGTTGATATTGGCGGCGGCTCGACAGAATTGGTCTGGGGCCGTGGGGGCGAAGCTCCTCAGGTTTCTCGTTCGTTCAATGTTGGATGTCGCCGCATGACCGAGCGTTTTATGCCAAGCGATCCACCTTCTCGAGAAGAATGTGATGCTTTGCGGGCATACGTACATGAAGAGATGACAGCTATCTTTGCTCGCACAAAAGACCAAGGGCTTGCCATTGACCGTATTGTCGCGGTTGCTGGTACCCCTACCAGTGTCGTTGCAATAGACAAGCACATGGACGTGTATGACTCTTCGCGTGTTCATGGTACGGTGGTATCTGAACAGACCCTGGCAACTATTTTTGAGCACCTCCGTTCTATTTCCCTTGAACAGCGCAAACAGGTTGTTGGTTTGGAACCTGCTCGTGCATCGGTGATTGTCGCTGGTCTTATAATCTTGCAAGAAGTGCTTGATTTAGCGAATTGTTCTTCGTTTACGGTCAGTGAATCTGATATATTACAGGGGTTGCTTCTATCAGCGCGGGAATGATTTGGTAGATGTTATTGCCATATGACAGGGTGTTATGTGTGTGGTAATGCAATTCACCGGAGGAGCATTCTCATTTTTTTGCAACTTGAGCGTTTAATCTTAGTGAAGAGTTATTTTTGCTATCATAGTAGACGCTTGTTACGAAGGTATAGGGGAGCGTGGCGGAATTGGCATACGCAGCGGACTTAAAATCCGCCGCCTTCGGGCTTGTGGGTTCGAGTCCCACCGCTCCTACCAGTTCGTTTTTGTAAGCTATTGATGTGATAGGCGTAGTGCGTAAGTGTTTTGCCTGTACACAACGGTATATGTAGTGTACTTCTCCTACGGAAAGCGTTGAATATGACGGAAACCTCTTTACATGAGCAAGGTATTCATGATGTTAGTATAGGGATGGAAGATTTTGAGGCGCTTACGAAGGAGCTCAATATAGAAGAGGGATCGCCGAAACTCTTCGAATTGTATCTAGATCGCTTTTCTGTACATGCTGGCGAAATTATTAATCGCTTTATTCCTGAAGGCACTCATCCTGATATAGATACGTATCTGTATGATCCATTGCGAGCCTATAGTCAAAATGGCGGGAAGCGCCATCGTCCGCTGATTTGTATTGCGGCCTGTGTCGCGGTAGGTGGAGAACCTGCTCGTGCGTTTTCTTCTGCTGCAGCAATTGAACATTTCCACACGGCAGCATTGATTCATGATGATATTGCCGATGATGCCACGCTTCGCCGCTCCGAGCCCTGCATGCATCTTGCGCAAGGTGTTGGTTTAGCAATCAATGCTGGTGACTTGGCGCTATCTATTGTTAACGGCATTGTCATGCGTGATCCGCTTTTGGAAGATTCCCTGAAAGTTCGTGTCGCAATTGAGTTGGTTGGAATGGCGCAAAGCACTGTTGAAGGTCAAGCGCTTGATATTGGTTGGGCACGTGATGGTCGCTACGATATTACGCCTGAAGATTACTTGGTAATGGCAACGCACAAGACAGCACATTATTCAGGTGCGGTGCCGTTGGCTGTCGGTGCGCTCGTTGGTGGCGGCAGCGAAGAACAGATCGAAGGCTTGCGTTCGTATGGTCTTGATACGGGTCTTGCATTTCAGATTCAAGACGATCTTTTGAACCTTGTGGGAACAAAAGAGGCGAAGGAAAAAGATTTCCGTAGCGATATTACAGAAGGCAAGCGTACTCTTATGGTGGTTCATGCGTTGAAGCACTCGCCAAAACGTGATCGCTTAATTGAAATTCTTTCCAACAAGGAAACCGATCCTGTGATTCTCGAAGAAGCTGTATCGATTATGCAAGAGGCGGGCAGTATTGAATATGCGCGATCTTATGCAGAGCAACTGACGGCTGATTCACAAAAACGGCTGGTAGATTTCTTGCCTAACTCTTCGGCGCGTTCTTTGTTAGCATCTATGGCGAACTGGTTTGTTGATCGTTTGAAATAGAGATGATATCCATGGAGCCTATTTGTAAAAATGATTCAGGTCCTGCAGTTCTTGATATCCAGCAGCGCTTGGTGAAGGCGGGCTTTTTGAATGACGAAGATATTAGCTCGGTCTTCGATGCCAAGACATCTGCTGCGCTTGCGCAATTTTGCCTCAAGTATGGCATCGAGCCTCGCGACGAAGTAGATGATACGGTTTGGAATAAACTTGTAGATGAATCTTTTGAATTAGGTGATAGAAATTTATATCTTCGCGTTCCGTTCTTTCATGGACGCGATGTTCAAACGCTCCAAAAGGCTCTTTCTGCCCTAGGTTTTTCCTGTGGAGAGTGCGATGGCATTTTTGGAGCGCATACCGAGGATGCACTTCGCCGTTTTCAGCTTAATTTAGGTTTGCCATCTGATGGCATTGCGGGTGCTTTTACGTTTCATGCCCTGTTTAATCTGCAGCATTCTTGGAAAGATAAAGACACGTTTAATGTCATGCCTCCTTACGTGGGATTTGCGCGTGCTGCCGAGGTGCTTGAATTAAATTTTGTATGCTTGTTTGGCGTCAGTGAATTTACTCGATCAGTTGCGGCGCGTATGTCTAACCTTGCTCTTGCAACCAGTCCTTCATCCCGAGTAACGAGTGCAGATTCTCTCTTGGTTTCTCCTGATGAAAGTATGTTGTTCATCCAAATTTTGGTAGGTGATGATCAGCCTGCTTCCGCAATTCCCATTGTGGAATACGAAGATGAATCATCGCTTGCGACGCGCTTAAGTCAGGCAATTCAGGCTACCCTTCAACGTGATCGCCGTCTTGCTATTCGTTTGCCGCATGAAGGGTGGGAAGACGCAGGAGCAGCCCGTTCAGCTCAGCATTATGCCATTGTTCTTCTTGATGCCTTGTGTGGTGCCTTGCTTCTCTTGGAGTCGTAGGCATCTTATGACTGCTATACTGTGGACGCACTAATAATTTGAAGGGAAAGGCGTTCATGGAAGCATCAGCTCTTGTTCTTGCTGCAGGTGCGGGCACGCGCATGAAGTCAGCAAAGCCTAAGGTTGCCCATACTGTTTTAGGCAAGCCTCTTGTTCGGTGGGTAATCGACGCTGCTCACGATGCGGGTATTGATTCTGTGGTAAGCGTCATTGGTTACGGGCGTGATCAGGTTGAACCTCTCGTATTAGATACAACGACAATCGTGCAGGAAGAGCAGTTTGGCACAGCGCATGCTGTTTTGATGGCGCGGCAAGCCTTACGCGATGTGCACGGCTCTTTGGTCGTATTAACAGGAGATTCTCCTTTAGTTCGTGCAGAAACCATCAAAGATCTTGTTGCAATGCGCGAAAAAACGCAGGCTGCAGTCGTGGTTTTGAGTATGGAAGCCGATAATCCAACTGGGTATGGTCGTATCGTTCGTGATGCGTCGGGCGATGTTATGGCTATCGTGGAAGAAAAGGACTGCACTCCCGAACAGCGTGCTATTACCGAATGTAATTCAGGGTTTTATTGTTTTGATATTGATACTCTCTTTTCTGCGCTTGATAAGGTTTCCACGGATAATGCACAGGGAGAATATTACCTGACCGATGTACTTGAGATTGCGCGCCTTGCAGGGAAGCGTGTGCTTGCATGTAAGGCACAAGATCCTTCAGAGTGTTTGGGTGTTAACTCTCGTCTTCAGCTTGCACAAGCAGCAGCAGTGTTGCAAAAGCGTATTAATGAAGAACACATGGCGGCAGGGGTGACGATTATGGATCCGAGCACCACCTGGATTGGTCCTGATGTGTGTATTGAGCAGGATGTTGAAATCCTTCCTATGTCGTTTTTGCTGGGGACTACCTCGGTTGCGACTGGAAGTATTATTGGCCCTAATTCTCGTTTGACTGACACTATGGTAGGGCAGGATTGTGTAGTTGAGGAAACGATAGCTCTTGAAGCCACCCTGGAATCAGGCGTAAGCTGTGGTCCGCGGGCATATTTGAGGCCGGGGACGCATCTTTGTGTAAACGCCAAAGCGGGCACGCATGTTGAGATAAAGAATTCTACAGTGGGGCCGAATTCTAAAGTCCCTCATCTTTCCTATATTGGGGATGCAACCATTGGACATGATGTCAATATTGGTGCAGGAAGTATTACCTGTAACTACGACGGAGAGAAGAAGTGGCCAACAAATATCGGTGACAATTGCTTTGTCGGAAGCGATGTCATGATGGTCGCTCCGGTTTCACTTGGTGATAATTCAATCATCGGAGCCGGATCGGTTATTACAAATGATGTATCACCGGGAGCGTTAGGTTTAGGGCGTGCCCGTCAAATAGAGATTGAGCGTTGGGATGAGAGGAAGAATAAATGAGCAACATGACAAAAACGTTGGCGATCTATGCAGGATCGACCTGTCCAGGGTTGGCCGAAGAAATCGCGACAGATCTGGGCGTGACGTTGGGAAATGTCAAACTCGAAAAGTTTTCCAATGGCGAAATCTATGCACGCTATTTAGAAAGCGTTCGTGGTGCCGATGTGTTTATCGTTCAATCTACTTCGACTCCTAACGTCAATGAAGCGCTCATGGAGCTTCTTATCATGGCTGATGCCGCTAAGCGTGCCTCCGCACGCACGGTTAATGCGGTTGTTCCCTGCTATGGATATGCTCGCCAGGATCGTAAGGCGGCGGCACGTGAGCCCATCACCGCAAAATTGGTGGCTAATTTGATGACCGTTGCAGGCATCACTCGCACCATTACGATTGATCTTCATCAAGGTCAAATTCAAGGCTTTTTCGATACGCCTGTTGATCACCTCACCGCACTTCCTATTTTTGCCGATTATTTCCGTAAGAAGGATCTCGATCGTCAGAAGCTGTGTGTGGTAAGCCCTGATGTAGGACGTGCTAAAGCAGCAAAGAAGCTCTCCGACATGCTTGAAGCTGACTTGGCTATCATGCACAAGGGCCGTCCTGGTCACAATAAGGCTGAAATTACTGCCCTGATTGGTAATGTTGATGGCAAGATTTGTATCGTGAATGACGACATTATTGATACGGCAGGTACGTTGTGTGCTGCGGTGGCTACGCTCAAAGAGAAAGGTGCTGAGCGCGTCTTTGTATGTGCAAGCCATCCGGTTTTTTCGGGTCCTGCCTATGATCGCCTTGAAAATTCTCAGATTGAAGAAGTGGTGGTATGCAACACCATCCCTGTTCCTCTCGATCGTCAAACCGGAAAAATTAAAGTCATCTCGGTAGCACCGTTGTTGGCGCGCGCTATCAACAACGTATATGCCAATGAATCAGTTGCGTCCCTGTTTGATCCCGAGTTTGCGCTGTAATAATGCAGGTAATTGTTGGACTGGGTAATCCAGGAGATGAATATGCCCACACACGACACAACGCGGGGTTTGAAGTGGTTGATCGTTTAGCTGCGCGCTGGGGTGTGAGCTACTGGAAGCAAACATGTGGTGCCCTCGTAGGGAAAACCTCGGTGCGCATGCAGGGTGGCGGCACTGAAGATGTTATTCTGGCCAAGCCGCAAAGTTTTATGAACTTGTCGGGTGGGCCGGTGCGGCTGCTGTGCAACGAATATGAGCAGGATGCTTCTGAGCTCATCGTGATCCATGATGAGCTTGATATTCCGGCTGGTAGCGTGCGGGTAAAAAAAGGTGGCGGCCATGCGGGACATAATGGCCTGCGCTCCATTATTGATAAGCTGCAAACGCGTGATTTTATTCGGGTGCGTATTGGGATTGGTAGACCGCCGGGCAAAATGAATGTGACCGATTTTGTTCTGCAGGCTCCACGCAAAGAGGCACAAGATGCTTTTTATGAAGTGTGTGAGCGGGGTGCGGATGCCGTCGAATCATTCATACAAGAGGGGTTGGCTAAAACGCAACAATCCTTTAACTCGTAGATTCCTATACTCATATTATTTCTCAGGGCTTCTTTTTATAGAGAAGCCCCCCTTTGTTGTGAGACAATAGTGTCGAAAAAGGAACTTACGTTAGGTATTTGGTATGGATGCGCGTATTAGTGTTTCTGCGGCCGATGAGTCCGCGGTAGATTGTCTTGCAAAAAAGTTAGAGTTACCACATTTTATTGCTACAACGCTGGTGGCGCGTGGGATTGATACCGTAGAGAAAGCCCAGGCGTTTCTTCATCCCAACTTGGAAACCGATTGGCATGATCCGTACGATATTGATGGGATGGATGATGCGGTTAATCGTATTGCGCGTGCTATCACATCAGAAGAACATATTCTAGTGTACGGAGACTTTGATCTTGATGGTATTTCAGCGACCACGTTGATGACGCGCGGTCTGCGTGCGTGCGGCGCACACGTGACCCCCTTTATTCCCCTGCGTTTCGAAGAAGGCTATGGTTTATCGAAAGATTCCATCGCGCGTCTTGAAAAGCACGAGCCCAATTTGGTGGTAACGGTTGATAACGGTATTGCCTCCAAATATGAGGTAGAGCTGTTATTAGAGCATGGCATTGATGTGGTGATCACCGACCATCATGAACCCGCTGATTTAGTTCCTGATCAAGTGCCTGTTGTTGATCCGAAATGCAGTGACAATCCCAGTTCGATTTTGGCAGGAGCAGGAGTTGCGCTCAAAGTGACTCAGGCAGTGGGCGCGCGCTTCGGAAAGCCCCACCTCTGGCGCTCTTTGCTTGACTTGGCAACATTGGGTACGGTGGCTGACTTGATGCCTATGCGCGAGCAAAACCGTGCTTTAGTAACCGAAGGCTTGCGGATGATCAATGAAAATCCGCGGCCCTGTATCGCGGCACTGTTAAAGGAATCGGGGTTTGCAGACAGGCTGGTTACGTCTTCAAATCTCAGCTTTACGTTGGTGCCCCGTCTTAATGCAGCGGGCCGCATGGGTAACGCCCAGCTTGCTCTCGATCTGTTGTTCTGTGATGATTTGGAGCTTGCGTCTCAGCTGGCAGCTGAATTGGAAAACACCAATATGAAGCGCCGCCAGATTGAATCGGAGCTTGCCGAGGTTGCTTCGGTTCAAGCTGAAGAAGTTTACACCGGTCAGCGTGCATTGGTTGTTGCGGGCGAGGGTTGGCATGAGGGCGTGAAAGGCATTGTAGCCTCGCGCTTGGCCAATCGTTATGGCGTGCCTACGCTGCTGTTTACCATTGAGGGCGACGAAGCTCATGGTTCGGGTAGAAGTGTGGGCGACGTGAATCTGTTTCAAGTAGTGTCTGAGTGTCAGGATATTTTGATACGTTATGGCGGTCATCATGCTGCGGTGGGTGTCACACTCAAAGCTGATAAACTCCCAGAATTTACGGAGCGCTTGTGTGCCTACATGGATGCACTGCCTCAGGAAGATTTCATTCCTCGCATCGAAGTTGATGCGTCGGTCGATCTTGTGGAACTTACGCTTTCCAACGTCGAGAAGCTTGATCTCATTGCTCCGTTTGGGCAGGAAAACTCAAGTCCTCATTTTCTTGCGCATGGTGTCATGATGGCGGGTGGGCGCGCAGTCGGGGCAGAGAAAAACCACCTATCGTGTACGCTGACCGATGGCGTTCATTCACTGAACTGCATAATGTTTCACTGTTCGAATGTCTCGGCTCTTTTGCGCTGTGATTCAGCCCTTGATGCGGTGTTTGAGCTGCAAATTGATACCTGGAAGGGACGGCGTTCGGTCAAGGCTGTACTTTCATCCCTGTCGCCTTTGATGCCGTGTATTGCGCTTGAATCAGTCCTCGAGACCGAAGATAAGAATTTTGTTTCGGGACTCATTGCCAACGGAGATGCCGAGCGTGATATGCGTGATATTTCTGATTGGGAGGGTCCTGAATCGGATCGTCAACTGTGGCAAAAACGCGCCCAAATAGACCCTGTTGCTTTTAGACAGGATCTTATCCAGGCGTTTTTAGGTGATGAAGATTTGCATGCGGCGCAAAAAACTACGCTTGCGCTGCTCGATGAAGGTAAGTCAGTTTTTACAGTCATGGGGACCGGGCGTGGTAAGTCGCTAATCTTTTATATCTATGCCGCACAATGTGCTCTTGGTCGCAACGAAGTGAGCTTGTTTGTGTATCCTTTGCGCGCCCTCGTTGCAGACCAAGCATTTCATTTGGAGCGGACGTTGGGTTCGTTTGGCCTTCGAATTGGGGTCTTAACCGGTGCGTTGTCTCAATCAGAACGTGTGCAGGTGATGGGAGATCTTGAAGAGGGATTGTTTGACATTGTTTTGACTACTCCTGAATACCTCGAATGTCACGCCGATGAGATTGCCCGGGCAAGTTCAATTGGCTTTGTTGTTATTGATGAGGCGCACCACGTCGGCACGTCAAAAGCAGGATTTCGCCCCAGCTATGCGCGCTTAGGTGAAACGCTTGCGCATTTGCACTATCCCCAGGTGCTTGCCTTGAGCGCAACTGCAACAAAAGACATCACGGATGATATTGTGCGAGAGTTTAGTCTTGATGAATTGGTCTTTGATAATACCGAGCGTAGCAATTTGATGGTGGTGGACCAGCGCAACCATAAAAAGCGTGAACGCTATCTGGCAAGTTTGGTGGCTCAGGGAGAAAAAACGCTCATTTACGTCAACTCGCGCATGGAATCGATCACGCTTGTTCGCAAGCTTCGTAAACAAGAACCTCATATTGCTTCTCTGATTGGGTTTTACAATGCGGGTCTTTCTCGTGCTGAACGCGAACGGGTTGAAACGTTGTTCCGAGAAGGGAAATTGCAGGTATTGGTGGCAACTTCAGCCTTTGGTGAAGGGGTTGACATTCCGGGTGTTCGTCATGTGGTGTTGTATCACTTGCCGTTCAGTGGGGTTGAATTTAATCAGATGAGCGGACGCGCCGGACGTGATGGTGATCAGGCCTATATTCATCTGTTGTTTGGTAAGTCTGATGTGTCAATCAATACGTTGCTACTTTACGACATCGCTCCTTCTCATGACAGCATGGCTCAGATTTATCGCAGCCTTCGTTCATTCCAGAATGAACATGACAACAGCTTTTTTACCTTAGATGAACAAGATATTGCACACAGGGCAACACGGCTGTTTGGATCGGCGGTATCTCCGAAGCAGGTTCATAGCGGAATTTCAGTATTTGAAGAGCTCGGTCTCGTTAAGGTAGAGGAACAGAATGCGGAGAGGCATTCAGCATTTGGCGACAGTCTGCCCATCACAACTGACGATTCGCTTGATGATCAGCGAGACAAAGGATCCGTTGATCGAGATCAAGCCGATCGTCGCATATATGTCGTAGACTATGAGGGAAAGGTAGAACTGAGCGATAGTGTACGCTATCGTGAAGGGCTAGACGAATATAATCTATTTATATCATTTAAAGATTGGGTGCTTACTGCGTCTGTGGATCAATTGCAGGATCGTATTAGGCATCCTCTACTTCCGTACGTGAGCGATAAGGGGGAGGGGTAGAATATGGCAAATGAGACACTACATTCGGTAGGGTTAGTTTCTACCACGCTTGATCCTACTATTAAATCTGCTACTGCTGCCCCCGTTGGATCTGACCCTCGGGAGCGCTTTCAACAACTTGAAGACTTTGCCTCAAATTATCTTAATGAAGATGACCAAACGTTGCTGGAAAGTGCGTTTCATTTCGCTGAAAAAATGCATGCAGGCCAAAAGCGCAAGTCCGGAGAAGCGTTCGTTATCCATCCTGTAGAAGTGGCTATTATTTTGGCTGACCTACATATGGATGTAGAAACGCTGTGCGCTGCTCTTTTGCATGATACGGTTGAAGATACCGATGCGACCAAAGAGCAAGTTTCAGAGATGTTTGGCGAAGAAGTTGCAAACCTCGTTGATGGTGTTACTAAGATTACCAAGTTAGAAGTGGAAACCCTATCGGATGAGCAGGCTGAAACGTTTCGTAAAATGATTGTTGCTATGAACAAGGATATCCGGGTTGTGGTAATCAAGCTTGCTGACCGTTTGCATAATATGCGCACGCTTTCTGCACTACCTGAAGACAGAAGAATTTTCAAGGCACGCGAAACGCTGGAGATTTATGCTCCCATTGCACATCGTTTTGGTATTAGTTCAATTAAGTGGGAACTAGAAGATTTGGCATTTTTCTATCTTGAGCCAACGAAATTCAAGCAGATTTCTCGCATGGTGGCTGAAACCAGGAGTGAGCGCGAAGAGTACCTAAAGTCCATCATTTCTATTCTTCACGGAGAGATGGAAAAAATTGGTGTTGAGGCTCAAATTATGGGGCGCCCTAAACACCTGTACTCCATTTATCAAAAAATGACGATGCGCGGCAAGGGCTTTTCTGAAATTTACGACTTAAGTGCGGTGCGTATCATTACGACATCGGTTAAGGATTGCTATTCTGCCCTTGGTGCGGTGCATAGCCTGTGGCATCCTATGCCCGGTCGTTTTAAAGACTACATCGCTATGCCCAAGTTCAACATGTATCAAAGTTTGCATACAACGGTCATTGGTCCTACGGGACGACCTCTTGAGGTGCAAATTCGTACTGAAGAAATGCATCGCATGAGTGAATATGGTGTTGCTGCTCACTGGCGCTATAAAGAAAAAGGCGGCAAGAAGAGTTCTGATTCCTTTGATAAGCAGATTGCCTGGTTGCGTGAAATGGTTGACTGGCAGGATGAGACAAAGGACTCTCGCGAATTTTTGAAGTCGCTCAAGACCGATCTTGATCCCAAAGAAGTATTCGTCTTTACGCCTAAAGGCAAGGCTATGAGTTTGCGCTTTGGCTCAACGCCGGTAGATTTTGCCTACGCAATCCATACTGAGGTGGGGCACCACTGCGTGGGAGCCAAGGTTAATGGTTCTATCGTGCCGTTAAACTATCAGCTTCAGATGGGTGATCGTGTAGAAATTTTGACGCAAAAAAGTGCGACTCCTTCGCGTGATTGGCTCAATATCGTAAAAACGCCTTCAGCGCGCTCAAAAATCAGGTCATATTTTTCAAAGATGAGCCGATCTGATGATCTGCAAACTGGGCGCGATAAGCTGCAACGTGAAATGCGCAAGCACGGACTAGGACTTTCGTCTGCGCAGAGCATGCGCGCTATGAAGCAGGTTGCTGAAGCTCTGGGATTCAAGAGTGCCGATGATATGTTGGTCAATATTGGTACCGGCAAAGAAAATTCTACTCATGTGGCTAATCGCATGCTCAAGATTTTGGTCGACAAGAGCACCGAAGATGCTGAAAAGCCTTCGGTAGGCATGTCGGCATCTGCTACAGGTAAAATGCCGCCCATGTTGACAAGCGTTAAGCGTCCTAAAAAGCATGAAACCCATGCATCAAATGGTGTTGTGGTTCGTGGTATTGATGATGTGCTCGTGCGTCTTTCGCGCTGCTGTAATCCCGTACCGGGTGATAAAATCATTGGCTTTGTGACACGTGGTCGCGGCGTTTCGGTGCATCGTGACAATTGTCCCAATGCCCAAGAACTCAAGCAGCATCCTGAGCGCATTATTGAGGTACATTGGGAAGACGAGCAGGCATCAGATGCTATCTATAACGTTGAAATCATCGTCGAAGCTCTCGATCGTCTCAACCTGTTAATTGATGTTGCGACTGTGCTGTCTGATTATGGTGCCAACGTTCTTAATGTGGTTTCCACAACACATCGTGATGGCATGGTGGAAATGCGTTTTTTGTTCCAAGTGTCAGATATCAGTAAAATTGATCGTATTTTGACTAAACTTCAAGCAGTCGAAGGCGTTTTCGACGCACGTCGTATGATACCGGGCACCTCGGTGAAAAAGTGAATGTGTCTACAGACATGTCTTAAGATGGATATCAAATAGCGTTACATGATCTAAGGGGTTTACATGAAGGTAAAAGTGCAGCGCAAAGGAAAGATTCATGTCGTCACCGGTGCATGTGTTGACATCGAATACATGGTGTTAGGTCCTGTTGCGAATAATACTTATGTACTTTCTGATGGACAAACAGCCTTCGTAGTTGATCCATCACATGATGCAGATGCCATTATTTCCATGCTTGGAAATCGCTCTCTTGACGCGATTGTCGTTACTCATCATCACGCGGATCACACCAGTGCTCTGAAAGCGCTGAAGGACAAAACAGGCGCACCTGTATATGCGTCAGCAATTGATGCCCCTGTTATCGAAAATCAGCCTGCGGGATATCCTCCTGCAGAATCATGCAAAGTGGATGTAACTCTCAAAGACAAACAGACCGTATCGCTTGGCTCTATGAATTGGAAGGTCATCCATACGCCTGGACACACGCCGGGCGGCATTTGTTTGTTTCTCGAATCCGATTCAGGGAAATATCTCGATGGCGCTAACGTGCTGATTTCAGGAGATACCCTGTTTTGTGGTTCTATTGGCAGAACAGACTTTGAAGGAGGTAACGACCAGCAGATGCGTGCTTCGCTTAGGCGATTGTCACAGTTGCCTGATGCAACCCTGGTTCTTCCAGGTCACAATTCACTTACGAGTATTGGTGATGAACAGCGTCGTGTAGGGAAAGAGTGTAGATCTCGGTGGTCGCCGTATCATTAAAAAAAAAAAGTGGTTAGGCTGATGCGCCTAGCTTTGTTATATCAAGGGGAACGAGATGTCCGAGTTGACAAAAAAAGACGCTAAGAAAAAAAAGAAAAAGAAGAAGTTTGATTACTATGACGCGTTTGAAGCGCAAGTGGCAATTGCACTGAAGGAGGCAAAACTTCTTAAAGAAGTAGTTGATGATTTTGACTCAGTAGAGCAGGTTGAGGCGCGACTGGGTCGTGCGCATGAACTCGAGCGTGAGTCTGACGATATCTGTCACAGCGTATATGACACCTTGATTTCCGACTTTGTTACACCCTTTGATAGGGAAGATATTATTGGCATCGCCGAAAGTCTTGATGAAATCATTGATTCCACAGAAGAAATTCTTCAGCGATTCTATATGTATGACATTCATTTTATGCACAAGGACGCGAAGAAATTCGTGAAGCTTATTGTGCTTTCATGTGAAGCGCTTTGCGAGGCTATGGCTGATTTTCGTAATTTCAAAAAATCTTCCAAGTTCAAAGCGCTTATTTTGCAGGTCAATGAATTAGAAGACGAAGCTGATGCGCTCTACATCAAGCTCATCAGAGAGCTCTACACCGAGCATCGCGAACATCCCATGCGTGTTATGGCTTGGACACGCTTGTTTGATGCCATGGAAGATTGCGTTGATCAGTGTGAATTAGTTGCAAATAAGATGAATACGGTTATGGTGAAGTACGCCTAAGTGCATGCTGAGCGCTTGCGTTTGGACCAAGCAGACACGCAGTGCAAGCTCTTTGGTGAGGGCTTGTGAAGGCTTGTGCTCTTGTTGAAAATCCTCGTGCACCACCTGTCGTTCACTGGCCAAGCGTTGCCGTCTTTTTGCTAAGATATACCCGTTGTTTTCGGCGAAGAGAGAAAAAATGTCGTTAATCGTTTCAAAATTCGGAGGCACTTCTGTTGCTTCCCCGGAAAGAATTAAAAACGTTGCGAAACGTCTTATTGCTATGAAGCAAGAAGGCAATGATGTGGTTGCGGTTGTTTCTGCGATGGGCAAGACTACCGATGAATTAGTCGGTCTTGCAGCAGCGCTCAACAGCCATCCTTCAAAGCGCGAGATGGACATGTTGCTCTCTACCGGAGAGCAGGTCAGTATGTCGCTGCTTGCTATGGCTATCCAGTCGTTTGGTTATAGTGCGGTGAGTTTTACTGGCTGGCAGGCAGGCATCACTACCGACGGGGTTTTTTCGAGTGCTAAGATTGAAAAGATTAATGCTCAAGCCATTCGTGAAGCGCTTGAAACAGGTGCTATTGTCGTGGTAGCAGGTTTTCAGGGTGTTAGTGTTGATGGCAATATTACTACCCTTGGTCGTGGTGGATCGGACACCACTGCCGTTGCGCTTGCCTACGGCATTGGCGCTGATGTGTGCGAAATCTATTCTGATGTCGATGGTATTTACACCGCTGATCCTCGCGTGGCTCCACGCGCGAAAAAGCTCGATGTTATTTCCTACGATGATATGCTTGAGCTTTCGAGTGGGGGTGCGGGTGTTTTGCAGGCACGCGCGGTTGAGTTTGCGCGCAAATATAATGTTGTTATTCATTCTCGCTCTGCTTTTTCTGATGCAGAAGGCACGTTGATCAAGGAGGCTGATCCTTCTATGGAGCAGGCAGTGATTTCCGGTATTGCACATGATACGTCTGAAATGAAAATTACCTTACGTGGTCTTCCTGATGAATTGGGAATTGCAGCACGCGTGTTTTCTATTCTTGCGTCAAGCAACGTGTCGGTGGATATGATCATTCAAAATGTCACCAATGACGGTAAGGCAAATATTTCATTTACCTTCCCTGGCTCACAAAAAGAGTTTGCGCTATCTGCGGTTGAGCGTATTGTTCAGCAATTTGGCGCAACGGTGCTTGAGGATGACAATATTGCCAAGATTTCCTTGGTAGGTACCGGCATGAAGTCAAGTCCTGGTGTTGCAGCAAAGGCATTTAGAGCTCTAGCGGAAAACCATATCAACATCATGATGATTTCAACGAGTCCAATCCGTATCTCGGTTGTTATTGATGCAAGCCAGGTACAAACTGCAGTTCGTTGTTTGCACACAGCTTTCGGATTGGACTCCGAAAACATCTTTGAAGAAACGCAGCTCTCTCCCGAAGAAGTAGCGGCAAAGATGGCAAAGGGTCGTTAAGTAAAAGAGGCAAGGATTGTCATATACTTCTGACGCATCACTGTTCTTGCTATGCTAATACCAGGCTCGATATTGTCCCGATACCAATGTGACTCCCAGTTGCACCAGTAAAAACGGGACGGTACTTCTATCTTTACTGGTCAACGGTGCACGTTTCGAGTTGTTCTTAGCGTATAGCATCCTTCATGGTGCGCACGTATGCTTCAACGTGAGGCACGCAGTCTTTGCCATATTCGGCACAAAGCTTCACAATAGCGCTGCCCACAATGACCCCGTCACTTTTTTGAGCCATAGTGCGTGCCTGTTCTGGTGTTGAAATGCCAAATCCAACAGCACACGGGATGTCTTTGACCTGTTTTACCAAATCTATCATGGAACCAACGTCGGTCGTGATAGTTTGACGCACGCCCGTAACGCCCAGCGATGACACGCAGTAGATAAAACCATGCGCAGCTGAAGCAATAGCGGCAATGCGTTCATGTGAGGTAGGAGCAATCATGGAGATACGATCAATGCCTACCTTAGCAAACGACTTTTCGAATTCGTCTGCTTCTTCAAAGGGTACATCAGGAAGAATGATGGCATCGATACCTGCTTCTGCAGCTTTTTTCGCAAAGCGCTCAATACCGTAGGAAAAGATGACGTTGGCATACGTCATAAAGGCAAGCGGAATGGAGGAAGTGCTGCGCACGTGTGCGACCATCTCAAAGACCTGATCAGTAGTAGTACCACCTGCAAGGGCGCGGTTGTTTGCTGCCTGAATCACGGGACCTTCAGCGGTGGGATCTGAAAAAGGGATGCCCAATTCTATCAGATCCGCTCCAGCGTGCTCCATGGCATAGATTAGACGTTCGGTTGTTTCAAGATCCGGGTCTCCGCAGGTAATAAAGGGAATAAAGGATTTTCCGTTTGAAAATACGTGGTTGAGATTACTCATGGATGTCTTCTCCTTGATAACGAGCTATAGCTGCACAGTCCTTGTCTCCTCGACCCGACAGGGTAACGACGATTGTTTGGTCAGGATTCATTTGGGGCGCTAAAATGCGCGCATAGGCAAGAGCATGCGCACTTTCGATGGCGGGAATGATGCCTTCTAGGCGTGAGAGATATTCGAAGGCATTAACAGCTTCATCATCGGTGATGGCTACGTATTCAGCGCGACCACTGTCATGCAGTGCTGCGTGTTCGGGGCCTATGCCAGGGTAGTCGAGACCGGCAGAAATTGAGTATACCGGTGCAATCTGGCCGTTTTCGTCTTGGCAGAAATAGCTTTTCATGCCATGAAAAATGCCCAGCCTGCCCGTTGCGATAGTGGCGGCTGTTTCAAAGGTGTTAATGCCGCGTCCGGCCGCTTCGCAGCCGATAAGGCGCACGTCAGGATCATTGATGAAGTGGTAGAAGGATCCAATGGCGTTTGATCCGCCGCCGACACATGCCATCACGACATCAGGTAAGCGTCCTTCGACTTCTAGTATCTGAGTCTTAATTTCTTGTGAGATGACGGCTTGAAAATCGCGCACGATCATGGGGAAGGGGTGGGGGCCCATACATGAGCCTAGGCAGTAGTGCGTGTCATGGATGCGGTTGGTCCATTCGCGAAAGGTTTCGCTGACGGCGTCTTTCAAGGTGCCGGTTCCATTTTGCACCGGGCGTACCTCCGCGCCCAAAAGGCGCATTTTGTAGACGTTGAGGGCTTGGCGCTCGGTGTCTTCTTGTCCCATATAGATGATGCATTCCATATCTAAAAGGGCAGCTGCTGTTGCGGTAGCCACTCCATGTTGACCAGCGCCGGTTTCCGCAATCAGGCGCGTTTTGCCCATGCGTTTTGCAAGAAGTGCTTGTCCAAGCACATTGTTGATCTTATGGGCGCCGGTGTGATTCAAGTCTTCACGCTTGAGATAGATTTTTGCCCCGCCTAAGTCTTGAGTCATGCGTTTTGCGAAATAGAGCCGCGAAGGACGGTTGGCGTACGAGTTCAACAAATTGGCGAGGTCACGCTGAAACTCAGGGTCTTCTTTGAAGTGGTTGTAGGCCTCTTCCAATTCGATGATCGCATTCATGAGGGTTTCAGGGACGTATTGTCCTCCATGTATTCCAAATCTTCCTTTGTTCATGCGCTTCTCCTTATTGCATGTACCGCTGTGAGTATTTTGTTTGCATCTTTGAGGTTGTTCGTCTCGATTCCGCTGCTCAGATCAACTCCCCAAGGGCGCGCTTGTGATAGAGCGTGTTTAATGGTCTCCGGGGTTAGCCCACCGGCTAACATGAAGGGGCGCTTCAAGGGCGGAATGAGCGTCCAGTCGAATTGCTTGCCGCTGCCAGAGCCACTATCAAGCAAGATCATGTCTGCCGGGCTTGTTTCAAGTGCTGCTACATCAAAGATTTGTGAGAGCTGAAAGGCCTGGATGAGAGGGATGCTGGTGCGCTGCCCGAGGGCTTCAAGGTAGGAAGCATCTTCCTGTCCATGAAGCTGCAGCGCATCAAAACACCCCGATTGCGCTAAGGCAAGCGCCTGATCAAGTGGTGCATCGACAAGGACACCAACTGCATAAATCTGCGGGTCAAGGTTCTTGACAAGGTATCTCTGATCTTCGGGTGAGAGATTCCGGTGGCTTTTTTTAACGTTGATAATGAAGCCGGAGAAATCAGGCTTGGCTTGGTTGACGGCATCAATATCCTGGGCGCGTGTCATGCCGCAGAGCTTGATACGAGGCGCGCCTGTCGTGTCTGCAAAGCATGCACGCAAGGTGGCGGCCCGCTCAGGAGTGTTGCGCATCATGCCTGATCACCACCTTGGGTGCTTGGTGTGGGATGACCGGTCTTGAGGTATGAGAGCATGGCCTGTTTATCAGGGGCTTTCATTAATGTTTCTCCAATGAGAACCGCATCAACCTGTGCTTGCACGAGGTGTACAATATCTTCGTGTGTTTTGATGCCGCTTTCTGATACGAAGATCACGCTGCTGCCAGCAGCTTCTCGTAACCTGAGTGCGTTTGAGGTGTCCACTTTAAAGGTGGTCAGGTTTCTATTGTTGACCCCGATAATGCGAGCACCTGTCGTGCGTGCGCGGATAACTTCGTTTTCATCATGCGCTTCAACAAGGGCAGACATACCCAGCGAATGAGCTAGATCGAGGTAGGCTTTGAGTTCTTCATCATCGAGCAAGGAGCAAATCAGCAGTATGGCGGATGCCCCCAATACCTTCGCCTCGTAGATCATGTAGGGGTCGATGACAAAGTCTTTCCTGAGAATTGGGATGGTGACTTCGTTCGCAATTTCTTTGAGGTAAGCATCTGAGCCCTTAAACCAGAAGGGTTCGGTCAGGCATGAAATAGCTGCTGCTCCTGCTGCCTCGTAGTCACGAGCAATGCTGCGATAGGGAAAATCAGCTGCAATAATGCCTTTCGATGGCGAGGCCTTTTTGAGCTCACAGATGAACGCCATCTCATCGTGGGTAAGTGCTTGCTCAAAGGCAAAGGTGAACTCGCCTTGTGTGCGCTCGTGTTCTGCCAGCGCTTGTGCCTGCGCTATGATGTGTTCATCAGGTACGGCAGTACGTTGATTGACAATACGTCGGCGCGTTTTATCTGCGATATCTTGGAGGATGTTCATCGGTTGCTCTCCTGAATAAATTCTTCAAGCTTGGCTGCAGCCTGTCCTTCGTCAATAAGGCGCTCGGCTAAGCGAACGCCGTCTTGCATACTGGGGGCTGCTTCGGTGATGTAGAGGGCAGCACCTGCATTGAGGCATACGGCATGGCGCTTGGGGCCGCGGTCTGTGCCACTCAAAATATTACGGGTTATTTCGGCATTTTCCTGCGGTGTTCCCCCAGCAAGATCTTCTTTGGAACAGCGCGTAAAGCCGAAGTCTTCTGGGGTTATTTCGTAGGATTGGAACCATCCGTCCTTAATTTCACAAACGCTGGTAGGAGCTGCCATAGAGATTTCATCCAAGCTATCCTGTCCATAGACCACCATACCGCGGCGCACGCCAAGCTTCATCATGACTTGCGCTAAAGGCTCGACCAGTTCATGATCATAGACACCCATCAGCTCCATGTTTGCACCTGCGGGATTGCTGAGAGGCCCCAAGATATTAAAGACCGTTCTCACTCCCAGCTCTTTGCGAACCGGTGCCACATACTTCATAGCAATGTGGTAGTTTTGAGCGAAGAGAAAGCAGATAGAAATTTTCTCGAGCAGTTGAGCGCTTTTTTCGGGTGCTAAGTCAATACGCACTCCCAGTGCTTCAAGTACGTCAGCGGCACCGCATTTTGATGAGGCAGCGCGGTTGCCATGTTTTGCAACAGGAACACCCGCTGCAGCAATAACGAGAGATGCTGTGGTGGAAATATTGAATGAATTCGATCCGTCGCCGCCCGTGCCTACAATTTCAAGCACATCCATCTCGTGCAATAGCTTGACGCAATGGGCACGCATGCCTGCAGCTGAAGCGGTGATCTCATCAATGGTTTCACCCTTCATGGCAAGAGCGGTCAGATAGGCCGACATCTGAACGGGACTAGCTTTACCGCTCATGATTTCGTCCATGACAGTCTGTGCCTCTTCATAGGGCAAGTCTTGCTTTTGTGTGAGTTTAAGAATTGCTTCTTTAATCATGGTGCTCTCCTCATATGTGTGAATCAATGATTTGCTTGATAGGTGAGTTAGTTCCTGTGGGGTTGCAGCGCTGCTGTATGGGCTTACCTCCCGGTACGGTGGTTGTGTCATCATGTGTTCATCCGGTTTTGTGTGACCCTGTGTGCGTGTTCCATAAAGTTGCGCAGGATATCAAATCCTTGAGGCGTCATGATTGATTCGGGATGGAACTGTACGCCAAAGGTGGGATGGCTGGCGTGCTCAATGGCCATAATTTCACCATCATCTGTCTGAGCCGTAACGCACAGGCATGAAGGCAGGCTTTCAGGAAGTGCCGCAAGAGAGTGGTAGCGCCCCGCCATGATTTCTTTAGGCAAATCCTTGAACAGCACAGAGCTTGTATCCACTTTCACTAAAGATGACTTTCCGTGCATGAGGGTGTGGGCATGTGAAACTCTACCCCCAAAGGCTTCACAGATACTTTGATGTCCCAAACACACTCCTAAAAGAGGCACGCGTCCTGAAAGCTTGTGGACCACCTCAATACAGATGCCGGCATTCTGGGGTTTGCCAGGACCAGGGGAAAGAATAATGGCATCAGGGCTCAGTGCTTCCAGTTCGGCAACCGAGATAGCATCATTGCGTACAACCTTGATATCTTGGTCAATACTGCCGACGAGCTGATAGAGGTTGTATGAAAAACTGTCGTAATTGTCTATGAGTACGATCATGAAAGCCCTCCTTCTGCGGTCTTGAGCGAGTCGATGACTGCCCCTGCTTTGTTCTGACATTCAAGATATTCAGATTCTTCAACGCTATCTGCCACAATGCCTGCACCCGACTGCACACATACCGTATCCTGCTTTTTGTAGGCAAGGCGAATGGCAATGCAGACATCCATGTTGCCGCTTAAATCAAGGTAGCCAAGCGCGCCGCCATAAATACCGCGAGGCACCCCTTCAAGCTCGCGAATAATTTCGCAAGCGCGGATTTTGGGGGCTCCTGAAAGCGTGCCTGCAGGAAGTACCGCATCAATAGCATCAAGCGCATCTTTGTCGTCCCTGATGGTGCCAACCACTGTTGAGCCAATGTGCATGACGTGGGAAAAGCGCAGGACATCTAGGTAGTTTTCAACCTTAACGGAGCCTATCTTGCAAACGCGTCCGAGATCGTTTCTGCCCAAGTCCACCAGCATGTTGTGTTCAGCCAGTTCTTTTTCATCAGCCAAGAGATTCATCTCTGCTGTTTGATCTTCTTCTGGCGTTGCTCCGCGCGGACGCGTGCCAGCTAGGGGGAAGGTATAGAGTTTTTTATTTTCAAGGCGAGTAAGTGTTTCAGGTGAAGCTCCTGCAATCTCCACCTCATTGCTGCTGAAGTAGAACATGTAGGGGGAAGGGTTTTCTGAGCGTAACACGCGATAGGTGTCGAAAAGGCTGCCGGTTGCGGATGCGGTCAGTGGGTTGGAGAGTACCACCTGAAAGATGTCACCTTCATAGATATACTGTTTTGCCGCTTTGATCATCTCGGCATACTCGGTCTGAGAAAAACGTGGTTTGGGATTGTGCTCAAAGTGCAGTGGCTCGAACTGTCTGCGGGAACCTTCAAGAAGAATTGCTTCGAGGTGTTTGAGCTCTGTTTGGGCGTGTGCGTAGGATGCTTCAAGGTCGTCAAGATACACGCCGGTCATTAAGATGATCTTTTGGCGATATGAATCAAATGCAATGACGGTGTCGAACAGCATAAGATCGACATCAAGAAACTCTTCATCATCGTTGTGTTTATAGTGCAGACTCGGTTCGCTGTAGGCGATGTAGTCAAATGAAAAGTAGCCCACTAGACCTCCCGTAAAGGAAGGAAAGTTTTCAAGGTGAGGGCTTTTGTGGGCCGCAAGAAGCTTGCGAATAGCATCATTGGGATGCTCAACCTGAAACTCTTCGGTTGTTTCGTGGTCGGTTTCAACATCGCGGCGAATGCGTACCTTGCCTTCGGTACAGGTGAATTCCACCGTTGGTTTCATACCCAAGAAGGAATAGCGTCCCCATCGCTCATCCGCTTCGGCGCTTTCAAGCAAAAAGCAGTGATTGCTTGCTTTACGAAAAGCTTGCATAGCTTCGATAGGGGTAACACAGTCGGCATATATCTCACGTTTTACGGGTACGCGTCGATACGTGCCGTGACTCGCAATGGCTTTAATTTCTTCCAAAGAAGGTATCACAGGCGAAGGTGTCATACATCCCGCTCCTTTCGGTCATTTGCTGTTTAGTGCTCGGAAAACCTCAAGGAACGAAACAAGCCCGTCCTTGTCGTTTTCACGTTCAAGGACGGGCTTGGTATAGACAACCAAAGCACCCGCGGTGCCACCTTGATTCACAAACAAATGTGCTTAGCTTGTTTGTGCTCTTAGCGAGATGCCATCACATCTCCGGCAACTAACGTATGCCCTCACGTCACGTCCTACTTTGCAGCTCTGGTGCATTTCGGGGTGCCCTCAGCGGTCCATTTGGTGGCTTGCAGTTCGATCCGGATTCCAGCATCCCGGACTCTCTGGGCGCGCACGACCACTTTTACTTCCGCTTCAACAGTTTGTTAAGTGATCCTATTCTTTTTCTATCCAAGTCACATGTCAAGAAAAAATTGAGGTCATGACGCAAAAAATGTTCAGAACAAGTTGAAAACAGGCGCAATATACCCCAAAACATCCTTACATGTTGCATGATGCTGGGGCTGTGTTCTCTATTTTTAAAGAGAGGGTTTTAGAACGATCTTCGCTACTGAGTTGAGCTTGTAGTACTTGGGCACTTCATTGTGTTTAAGTAGCGTGAGCTGTGTTGATAGTCCTTTTGAGCAGGGTGTGTTTTTGTGCGGGCACCGGGAAGATGTTGGTACAAGCATGGGCGTAATGAAGTAACGCTTTCCGTACAGCTTAGTAACGAAAATCGTGCAGGATAACGGATACAGATAAACTTCACGGTAAGTTCGCGATATGAGTTTTTAGTGCGTACAAAGGAAGGACGTTTGTCATGCAAGAATCAGATATAAAAGTTGTACGTGGCCTGAGTATTACGGTGATTGTGCTTTCTAGTTTGGCCATCTTACTCTGTGCTCTGTTGGTCGCCCTGTTCCTTGTGGGCGGTTTAGTAGCACGTGATTATTCGCTTGCTAGCGGGTATGTTGAAAATCGCGATCACCTTGGTTTGACTCATGGCCTCGATAGTACGTATAACCTTGATGCATCTGAAACGTCTACTGCAGTTACTGCCGTATTTGGTGTTCTTGGTGCTTTGTCTGGTTTTGGTATCGTGCTGTGTGCTGTATCGCTTATTGCTGGAATTATTGGTGTGCGAAATTGCTCCAACCCACAGAAGATAAATCGCGTGTTTTGTTGGTCTATTGCAGGTGCCATATGCTCTATTTTAATGTTTCGTATCGTGAGCTGTGTTTTGATGATTATTAACGCGGTGTATGCGAATCGTTTAAGAAAGGCAGCTCAAGTTCGGTCTTTTGCTCCACCGCAACAATCGCCTTCGGCTATGCCGGGGGCTGCGCCACAGCAACCGTTTGATCCTGTGCAGGGAGCTGCGCCACAGCAGCCCGTTCAGGGTGTGCAGGCTTCCGTTTCGCCAGAACCTAATCAGCCTGTATCGTCTGGTGGGTCTCAGCAACCTGTTATTCGGGATGAAACCGCCTCAGATCAGCCGGATGAGGGTGCGCCACAAACACAGGGTAGTGATGCGTCTGAGCAGCAGAACAACGGGTAAGCAAATACCGAGCGTTTCGCTACAACAATAAGAGACCCAACACCCGTGTTTTATTTTGAAGGGTGTTGGGTTTCAATGCATTATTTCTGCTACAGGATACTTGTATGATTATTGAGCCATTTACCTCTTTGGAAGTTCTGTTTGAGAAATTTTGCTGTTTCATCGTAGTATCATGTGCCTACGATCATCGAGATAAAGGAGCCTAGTATGTCCTGGACTAAGGAAATCCCCGCTAATCCCGTTATTGCCGTAGCTGGAGCTACCGGTGCTGTAGGAAATGAATTTCTCGAGGTTCTTCATGATCTTGATTTTCCTGCACGAGAAGTTCGCGCGTTGGCCTCTAAGCGCTCTGCGGGAAAGAAGTTGCCTTTTAAGGGGTGCGGACAGGTTCCTGCAGGTGAGCTTACCGTCCAGGAAATGACCCCCGAAGCATTCGAGGGCATTGATGTTGCTTTGTTTAGTGCCGGAGCTGGCGTGTCTAAGATGATGCGTCAGGCAGTTGTTGATGCGGGCGCTGTCATGATTGATAACTCTAGTGCGTTTCGTATGGAAGAGGATGTGCCGCTGGTTGTTCCTGAGGTGAATCCCCAGGATGTTTCTTGGCATAGTGGTGTTATCTCTAATCCTAACTGCTCAACCATCCAGATGGTGGCAGCGCTGAAACCGCTATATGACATTTCGCGCATTACGCGTGTTGTCGTTTCTACCTATCAGGCTGCTTCAGGTGCAGGCGCAAAAGCAATGGATGAACTCTACGCTCAGACGCGTCAAATTCTTGATGGGGAAGAGATTACGGTTGAAGCATTTGCTCATCAGATCGCGTTTAACTGCATCCCTCACATTGATGTCTTTTTGGATGACGCTTCCACCAAAGAGGAATGGAAGATGGTTGCTGAAACTAAGAAAATCATGGGAGATGAAAATCTTCAGGTTGCTGCGACCTGCGTACGTGTTCCGGTTGTACGTTGTCATGGTGAATCTCTCAATGTTGAATTTGAGGGACCAATCACCGTCGAACAGGCACGCGAAGCATTCGAAGCGGCACCTGGTATTACGATGATGGATGATATCGAGAACAACGTGTATCCGATGCCTGGTCTGCTCGCAGGTACTAATGGAACCTTCATTGGTCGTCTGCGCAAAGACCCTTCGGTAGAGCACGGCCTTGCATTTTGGAATGTTGCAGATCAAATTCGCAAGGGTGCAGCTCTCAATGCGGTCCAAATTGCTCAGTTGCTTCTTCCTTAAAGCAAATCGAGTGGAATAAGCGATGCCATAGTGGTATACGCAAGGGGCTTTCTACACGTGAGTGCTCGACTTTTTTGGATGCTCTGTTTCTCCAAGAAAGGTGAGTGGCTTGGGGGTAGAAGCCCCTTGTTTTATGTGATGAAGAGTTTCGTGGGTTGCTATGGAGGTTGGCTACCTTTGAATTTTTGAGTGTCGCTGCTGCGCATTGGCTCTTCAGCGCACGAGGAACAAGGGATCTTGGGCCACAATCCTTCTGGCTTTATAGGCTCACCGCTATTTATTGAAAGGTAAGCTCTAAACTAGAAATCCATTCTTCAATTTCTTCGTATGTCGCAGATTCAGAGTCAAAGCGCTTAGCATCAATCCAGTTCGCTTTTGGTTCAAGTTCCTGTACATTATCGTAGGCAGTTGCTATGTCGCTCGAGTCTGAGGTGCAAAACTCGATAACCGTTTTGCCATTGAGATCATACGTTTCTAAGAAAGTATCGATGATGCGAGGCTCTTCGCCTTGCCAAATTGGGTGTCCGATGAAGATGACGTCGTATTGGTCAAGATTATCAATTGTGTCGGCAATTTCAGGTCGATCATCAGGGTCGGCCTGCTCTTTATTTGCACGACAATTGTCATCGTTTTCATAATCGAGGTCTTCTTCGGTATAGGGATCACTCGGAGTGATCTTCCAAAGATCAGCACCCGTAATTTGGGAAATGTTTTCTGCTATTGCGGTAGTGTGATCCGTGCATGAAAAATATACGACTAGAGTAGAGGATTCTTCTTCAGTTGCCTGTTCTGTTGTTCCGTCGTTTGCTGATTCTTCTTCGGCCTGGCTTGAGGAGCATGCACAAAGGGCAACAGCAAGAAATAGACTGCACAAACTAATAATCAGTGCTTTATAGTATTTCAGGATAAAGGTTGCCAGTTGTGTCATCGCATACTCCAATCATTCTTTAAAAAGTGGGTTGTTTTTACGTAGCAGCAGTGCTTCAAAAAGAGATTGCACAAAACGGGGCATTTGATCTTTATCTCTGGTTTCGCCGAAGAAACACCTCGTAAAGTCGGACTGATTGAAGAGATAAAATACATTCTGCACTCGACACTTATTGTAACAAACTATCAAAAGGTTTTATTTCACTGCTAATACCCATATTGCATACCTTGCGATGCGAATTACACATGGATACTAGATCTATCTTTAGGGGTGCTCTCGTGTTTTTGAGTGAGCTTGTTGGTGGTGGTATGGCGCATAGTTACTTCGTTCCACAAGAAACCCCTGCTTCTCAATTCGAAAAGCAGGGGTTAAGTAGCACTACATGGTTCCTTTGACCCAGAAGCGGGGTTGCATTGTATATGCGGGGCAGAAGGAACGGTGATTTGTAAGGTTGATCGTGCTTTTGGTTAGAGTCTGCCCGTAAACAAGAATTTAATGCGCGTCCAAATACCTGCTCGTTTCGGTACGAGTTGAATCGTGTTTGGCTTTTCTTCCTGCGTGTGCGGTAGCGCTTCTGCTTCTGGGGCAACAACGATAGGCACAGATGTTTGTGCGTTGTATGTGCTTGAAGATGATCTGGATGCAGGTCCTGCAACTCCGGGTTCTACTTCTTCGATTCCATCAGAAGAGCTACTACTTGAAGGGGTAGAGGCCTGTTGTGTGCTCTGTTCTTGTTGTTCTTCGCTTGTTTGCGGTATAGCGTGCTCATCAATGGCTTCGTTGCCTAGTTCGTGTGGTTGTTCAGCTTCGCTTTGAGGTGCGGTATTCTTCTTTTGGGCGTCAGATTGAGGGGCGCGTGAATCTTCACTCGAAACTTCAGAGGCTTCGCTAGCGGATGCTGATTCGGTAGCTGTCTCGTCAATAACAGCCTTATGTGGTTCGTGCGATTCTGGTTCGCCAGTGAGCCCTGAGGGTGTGGCAGTTTCGCTCTCGGTGCTCGCAGCAGTAGTGCCGCCGATTAGGGTTTCGCCTGTCTGAGGATCTTCAATCAGAGGAGTAACCGCTGCGGACAGAATCTCCCTATCGCGAATACGCTGTGCCCGTGCAATGGCGCTGCGCTGCGCTGCTTGTTCTTCACGCGTTTCTAGGGATCGCTCATAGTCTTCGCGAGCTTTTTTGATCAGATATGCTTGTGAATCGAATGATTCAGGAATTCCGTCTGGCCCATCGCTTGAGAAGTACTCGAGCGGGGTGTATTCAAGGTCGTTTTTCAGTTTGCGCAGTTTTGCCGTATCCGCCAAAGAAATGTCAAGATAGTTGTTAACTGCTTCTTTGATTTCAGGGTTTTCGATCGGCCACGCAATTTCAACACGTTTTTCCATATTGCGCGTCATTAGATCGGCGCTGGAAAGGTAGAGTTCGCGATTGTCGCGTGGGCCAAATCCATAAACACGGCTATGTTCGAGCAGGCGTCCCACAATTGATACGACTTCAACATTGTCGGTATAGCCTTCAATGCCGGGGACTAAACACGATATGCCACGAACAAATAAGGTTGTATGTACGCCTGCTTGGGAAGCTTCCGCAATTTTGTCGATGATATCTTTGTCGGTAATCGAGTTAGTCTTAAAGATTAATCCGTTTGGCTCATTTTGACGGGCAAGTTCAATTTGCTCGTCGATCTTTTGGAGGATCATAGGTTTAATCTGCAAGGGCGCAACAGAGAGCTTTTTGTAGGTATCAGAGGCGTTTTCAAGACCCATGTTGCGGAAAAATTCAGCGGCATCTTTGCCGATGGCTTCGTTGGTGGTGATAAACGAAAGGTCGGTATAAAGCTTTGAGGTCTTTTCGTTATAGTTGCCCGTTCCGAGCTGGGTGATATGCTGAATTCCTCTATCGGTGTGACGTGTGATAGCGCAGATTTTCGAATGAACCTTAAAGTCATGGAAGCCATAAATAACATGGGCACCTGCTTGCTCGAAGCGCTGTGACCACTCAATGTTGTTTGATTCGTCAAAACGTGCACGAAGCTCAAAGAGCGCGGTAACTTCTTTACCGTTTTCTGCGGCAGCCAAGAGAGCTTCAGCTAAGTGGGACTGGCTTGCTAGGCGATACAGGGTAATCTTAATGGAAATGACCGATGGGTCATTGGCTGCTTCTTTAAGCAGCATAATGAAGGGATCCATGCTTTCGTAGGGATATGAAAGCATAATATCTTTTTCGCATACCTGTTCCATGATGGAGCGTTTTTTATCAAGGCATGCTGGCCACGTAGGATTAAACGGTTCGTTGGTGATTTTCTGAGCAAGATCAGGATCAATCATATCGGCAAGACCCCAGGCATACCCCATGTCAAGAGGCACACTGGTGACATACACCTGATGCATTTTCAAGCCAAGGCGTTTGAGCAGGAATCTCTTTGTTACAGGAGAAAGTGGTGTGTCGGTTTCGAGACGTACGGGAGCTAAGCGTGCGCGCTTTTTTAAGATGCGCTTCATATGTTCACGATAGTCATAGTCCATGTCTTCTGTGCCATCGTTCGGGTCGATATCGGCATTACGCGTGACACAGATAACACTCGCGCGTTTTGTGGTGTACATAGAAAACACGTCGCTCACGATAGTCTTAAGCGCGTTTTCGAGCAAAATAAATTGCGTTCCTGCACCTGGAAGAGGAATTACTCGGGTTGCCTGGCGGGGCAAGGGAACCAAACCAAAGGTTGCATCGTCTGCGCCGAGGTTCTTTTCTTTTTTCTTGGCATCTTCGCTGCTCGCTTTCTTGCGATTGGTCTCTTCATCTAAGCGCAGCAAAACGTAGAGCGCTCCATTTTCAAGGTGAGGAAATGGATGACGTGAATTGATAATCTGAGGAGACAGGTAGGGGACAACTTTTTCATTGAGGTATTCATGAAGATATTCCTGCTGTTCTTCGTTGAGTTCATCTTCTTTGAGTTGGCGAATGCCTCGCTCAGCAAGTTTTTCGAGTATCTGATTGAATATACGCTCTTGTTCGGGATAGAGTTCGTGGCAGCGATCGTAGATTGCACGAAGCTGCTCGTCTGGAGTCATTTGTGTCTTGTTGTCACGCAACTCCTTGTTGACAAGCGATAAGTCCGTCAGGCTGCCGACGCGCACCATGAAAAATTCTTGCAGGTTGCTCGAAAAGATAGAAACAAAGGTAAGGCGTTCAAGCAATGGGACATTGTGGTCTTCGCCCTGATCCAGAACGCGCTTGTTAAAGGTAAGCCACGACAGTTCGCGATTTTGCATATAGGGAAGTACGCAAGGCCGAGTAGACCCTTTCTCTTTTTCGGTCTGAGGCTGATTCGCTTTTGTTTTTTTTGATTTAGCCATCATAGGATTGAATCTCCCTTGATACGTATATCTGTCGATATTGTTTTACGGATATTGTAGCGGTTTTATCTTCTTGGTAGGCATTTTCCTAAAGTGATGCCAGCCAAGTCTTATTCTGCACTGACCGATTTAAGGAGTACTCGTTCTGCTAGATATCCCTCGCGTAAGCCAAACTTGACAATATCAAGACGTTTTGCCTTATACAGTGCAAATATTTCTTTAATGATGATGCAGCCTGGAATAAAGGTGTGAATTCGATCGGGAACGGTGTGCAGTGCTTTATGGGCAAACACATCAGGATCTTTGTCGTAGAGCGACAAAATGACATCGAGGTGTTCAGGCAAAAGGTATTCTACCCGTTCTCCATTGTTGCAAAGATCACCATATACTTTAGCTGCACTTCGGATTGATCCGCCGATACCCCACATCTGATCTGCCTCAAACAGCTCAATGGATTCTTTTGAGGCGAGGCTGCGAAAGTGTTTTGCTATGGCATTCTTTTCTTTAGGCGTGGGCAAGATGCCGCGTACGTATTTAGCGAAGGACGAAAGAGAACCCTGTGGAATACTCGTTTTATCTAAGTCGATCCCATTGTTGATATGGGTCAATTCGGTTGAGCCGCCTCCGATATCTATCATGGTTCCATTGGTAAGATTTCGATCAAGGCATGCGCCGACATATCCCAGGTGCGCTTCTTCTTCGTTTGAAAGAATGGTGATGGGCTGATCGATGCCTGTTTCAATTGCTGCAGTGGCTTCACGGGTATTGTTGCAGTTGCGAAGCACGGCGGTTGCAAAGATGTCAATGCGCTTGCAAGAAAAGTGTGACGCCCGTCTCAAATGAGCTTTGATGGTCTTGATGGTCTTTTTGATGCCTGCTTCAGTCATGGTGCCGTCTTTTACATATGATGCAAGGCCAGCCATGATTTTGTAGTTGAGTAGCGTATTGATGTCTTGTTTGCGCAACGGTTGTTGCGGGATATTGTGCACCTCGTAAATACAGAGACGAATGGTATTGGATCCACAGTCGATAATGCCGTACCGAGACATGGGCTTCTCCTTAATGACTTGAGAATATACCGTAGCAGAAATGCAACAATGTGTCTGTTAAATATATTTAATCATGCTCGCTTCTAATAAAAGTGGAGTAGCATTTGAGTACAAGAAGGTACGTGTAGTTTATTGCTCAGCTGGTATGTATGATGTGTTGAAATAGGAAGACGTGTTTGTTGTGTGGTCTGGCAGGTTGTCAAAGAAGACAAGTGCAGTGATCGTGCTTGTTTGTTCGTCGTGGCTGTGCTGATGGGTGTTTGAGATCCAGACCCGTGAAAGAATATTTGTTGCGACCGGCACGCGTACAAGTAGTTTGTGTATGAGTGCACAAAGGAGGAACGTCCCATGCTTGAATCAGTAAAAATGGGAAGACAGAAGGTTAGCAAGGCTGAATATAAGGTTCGTTTCAAAGAACTTGTCAACCGTTTGGTGGTGCTGCAGCAAGAAGCAAAAAAGCGCGAAATTGGTATGGTAGTGCTTTTTGAGGGATGGAAAGGCGCTGGGAAGGGCAGCCGTATTTCTGATCTTTTGTATCATTTGGATGCGCGCGATACCTCGGTATACGTGACGGAGGACTTTGATGAAGAAGAAGCATCTCTCGTTCTTGATGAAGATTTTGGTGCCATGGGCTACTATCCGTTTATGCAGCAGTTTTGGCAGGCTCTCGGTCAGCGTGGCAGTATGACGTTTTATGATCGCGGATGGTATTCGGTTGCCGCTCAGCACATTATTAACTCACTGCCTACCTCCAAAAAGGAGAAATTTTCCAAAAAAGATCGAGCTGCTATTAAAGAAATGGTTTCAAGTATGGTGGACTCGATTGAAGATTTTGAAACACAGCTGCGCAATGATGGGTATATCGTCATCAAACTGTTCTTGCATATCTCTGAAAAAACCCAACGTGAACGTTTGGTGAGTTTGTACAGTGATCCTGCAACCTCATGGCGCGTGTCACGCGAAGATTTACGCCAACTCAAAACCTACGAGCGTACCTACCACATCTATGACGAGATGTTGGAAAAATCCAACTTTAAAATTGCACCGTGGATCTTGCTCGATGCCGAGAACCATCGTCACGTTAATTTAGGTGTTGTCCAGACTATCGTTGATGCTCTTGAAAAAGAATTGCATCGCCCGGTTGATGAGTCGACTTTTGAGGCGGTGAAGAAGGCGCAGGAAAATTCTGCTGGTGTTGCAGCAGAAATTGAAGGCGATGAGCGCATTCGTACTGATGAGCAGAATCGTATTCTTCGCGAGCATGCTGAAGAAGAAGCCCGTGTGGCCAGTTTTCATGCTCCCACGATGACTCGTTTCCCTCCAAGCGATCATGTACCAACGCTTTCTGAAGTTGATCACACGCTTTCATTGAAACGCTCCGAATATAAAACTCAGCTCAAAGCTGAACAGGAGCGACTTCGTCGTACAGAACTCGAAATGTATGTTCGTCGTGTTCCTATGATGATTATGTATGAGGGTTGGGATGCTGCAGGTAAGGGTGGCAGCATTAAGCGTGTTGCCCAGGCGCTCGATGCGCGTTCATACACGATTTTCCCCAGCCCTGCTCCTACCAAACCAGAGTTATTGCATCCTCATTTGTGGCGCTATTGGACACGTTTACCTAAAGCAGGCCACGTTGGTATTTATGATCGTAGTTGGTATGGCCGCGTGCTTGTTGAGCGTGTCGAAGGATTTGCAAGTCCTGCACAGTGGTCGCGCGCGTACGAGGAGATCAATGAGTTTGAACGCGACATGGTAGAGTGGGGTGCCATTCTGTTGAAGTTTTGGGTTGATATTTCACCCGAAACACAGTTGGAGCGTTTTGAAGCTCGCGAAAATAATCCTGACAAACAGTGGAAGATTACGGCCGAGGATTGGCGCAATCGCGACAAGTACCCACAGTATCGCGCTGCCGTTGAAGACATGTTCCGTTTAACGTCAACGCAGAATGCTCCGTGGGTGATTCTTGAAAGCGATGATAAATATTATGCGCGTGTGAAAGCCCTTCGCATTATCAATGAGGCCTTAGAGGAGAGGTTAGGAATTATGTAGCAGACGGCCTTTCTTGTTTTTTGTTATGATGACTCTAAGGCGAAGATCTTATATGTTTGTTTAAAACAACTTCTCAGCGTGATCAGCACCGATAACAATACAGCGCATGAGACGGGATGAGGAGTGTTCGTTTTGTACGGTAAGGTGCTGTGAAGCTTTGTGGTGTTGGTGTATGTTCTGTAAAAATTAAGGTGATATATGGTTGATCGCAGAGATGGTGGGCGGCGTGCCTCTCACAAAGTCTCATATTCAGGATCCTCTCGATACACGGGCTCAATGGGCGCCAAGCATGGGAAAACCTCAACTTCAAAGGGTGCCCATTCGCGCAGCTCAACTGATTTGCGTGTAGGGAGGAGCAGCGGTAGTACGAGACCGAATACGAATTCGAATGGTTATGGTCGCGTAAACAGTCCGCTGCAATCATCGTCTCAAGATACGATTTATCGTGATCATTCGCGATATAAGAATCAAACTGCGCAGTCGCGCAAAAAATTATGGCGTGTTGTGCTGTTTGTTTCTATAGCGGTGTTGATCTGCTCTCTGATAGCGCTTGGTGTAATTGCGTATCAATACATTTCTCAGCAGCGTGCTTATGAAAGTCTTGGTCAGTACACCTCGCTTTCTGATGACGACACGGTTGCACTTTCTGATCTCAGTGTGGACTGGGATGCGCTTCAAGAGATTAATCCTGATATTGTTGCCTGGATTTATATTCCTGATACGAACATTAATTATCCTGTGGTGCAGGGCGATGACAACGAGGAGTATCTCCACACGGCCTTTGATGGATCAACTGGTTGGTTGGCGTCTGCAGGCACCATTTTTCTTGATTGCAATAACTCCTCAGATTTCACTGATCGTAACAGTGCTATCTATGGACACCACATGAATGATGGTTCTATGTTTGCCGCCTTGGCTGATTGGCAATCTGATGACGAGTTTAATGCTCATCGTGATATCTACTTGCTCACTCCTGAAGGCAACTATCGTTTAAAATCTTTCTCTCTCATCATTACAACAGGAACCGACCAAATTGTTCAAACTAGTTTCAGTGATGATGAAGATTACGAATCATATATCCAGGACAAGCTTGACCGAAGTGTTGCATCCCAGGAAGGGGACGTTCTGTCTATCGATGATATTCAGCAATCCGTGATGCTTGCAACCTGTGAGTATTCACAAAGCGATGGTAGAGCCGTGCTGTTTGCGGCGATTGTGGAAACTACTGTGGCCGACAATCCCTACCTTGAAGCTACCGATGAAGGTACAACAGGGATTTCTTCAGACGGAGATGTTGTTTTAGATCGTGAATATGAGGAGGCGGCATAGATGAGCACTTCGGTTTTTCCTGGAGAGCGTCCTGATAGGCTTGAGGAGGAATGCGGAGTATTTGGTATTTACGCTCCGGGAGAAGATGTTGCTCGTATGACCTGTTTTGGTCTGCAGGCGCTTCAGCATAGAGGGCAAGAATCAGCTGGCATTGCGGTTGGTGATGGCGCAACCATTCTGGCGTCTAAAGATTTAGGCTTGGTTACTCAAGCGTTTAATGAAAGCGCACTTTCTGCTCTGAATGGCGATCTTGCTATTGGGCATGTGCGGTATTCGACGAGTGGTGGCGTTGAGTCTTGGGAAGCGGCGCAGCCCCATATTTCTGTTATCGATGAAGTGCTTATTGCTCTTGCGCACAATGGCACGCTGATCAACACCAACGCGCTCAAAGCGCGCCTGATCGAGCATGGTGTTCATCTTAGATCCGGTACGGATTCTGAGGCAGCAGCAAAAATCATTGGTGAAGTAACGCGTTCAACGCATTCTTTGCGTGATGGTATACGTACTGCGATGAAGATGATCGAAGGTGCTTATGCCATGGTGCTGGCAAGCCCCGATGCACTGTATGCGTTTCGTGATCCTCATGGTATTCGTCCTTTGGTGGTAGGGGAGTTGTCGAACAATCGTGGGTGGGTGATATCTTCAGAAACCTGCGGATTGGATATCGTGGGTGCAACCTATCTTCGCGAAGTGCGTCCAGGAGAAATTATTCGTTTCAACAAAGATGGCATGCTGAGTGAAGAAGGCGTTCGTCCTTGTCGGCGTGCGAGCTGCTTGTTCGAGTACGTGTATTTTGCCCGTCCTGATTCTGTTATAGATGGTCAAAGTGTCTATCTTGCACGTCGCGAAATGGGCAAGATTTTGGCACAAGAAGCTCCGGTAGAGGCTGATCTGGTGGTAGGTGTTCCCGATTCGGGCTTACCTTCTGCTATGGGCTATTCTCTTGAAAGTGGTATTCCCTATAGCAATGCGATCGTCAAGAATCGTTATGTGGGTAGAACCTTTATCGAGCCGACTGACGAGATGCGTCAGATGGGCATTCGCATAAAGCTCAACCCGCTCCCCTCTATTATTGATGGTCAGCGTCTTGTTATTATCGACGATTCAATTGTTCGTGGAAATACGTCAAAAAAGTTGGTGTCGATGCTTCGTGATGCAGGTGCCACTGAAGTACATATGCGCATCGTTTCTCCTGAGGTCCGCTGGCCCTGTTTTTATGGTATCGACACCGATACACAGGATCAGCTTATTGCCGCTAACATGACCAATGAGGAAATATGTGAATTCATCGGAGCAGATTCGCTTGCATTTATTTCAGTGCAGGGATTACATGATTCGGTGCAGTGCGAACACTCGGGCTTTTGTGATGCCTGTTTTACGGGAGAATATCCGGTTCCTATTCCGGATTCTATGAAAGCAAAGAGCTTTTTGCCTGAGGGGCAAGCGATTATTGGGTAAGTAGCGCTTAAGAAGGGCGTGAATTCAAGGTGCAGGGTAGCATCTGTGCATAAAGGTGCGCAGAGGTAGTGTTTTGACGAGCAAGATTCAGGAGAGGCAATGACAGATCGCGTTACGGTTAATGCGCTAGACGATGACAATACCAAGTGGCCAAGTTGGACTGCTCAAGGTGGAGCGACTACGTATGCTGAAGCGGGCGTGGACACCGCCGAAGGGGCACGTGCGGTTGATGCCATTAAGGATGCCGTTCATCGTACGTATCGTGATGAGGTACGCGGTGACATTGGCGGATTTGGTGGCCTGTTTTCTATCAAGGCAGCAAAGCAGATGGCCGATCCGATTTTGGTTTCGGGTACCGATGGGGTAGGAACCAAGATTCAGCTTGCTAAGTTGGCCAACAAGCACGATACGGTGGGTATTGATCTGGTTGCTATGTGTGTTAACGATATCTTGGCAACAGGTGCCGAGCCTCTGTTTTTCTTGGACTATATTGCAATCGGTAAACTGAAAAGTGAAGCGGTTTCTGAAATTGTCTCAGGTATTGCTGATGGTTGTCAGATGAGTGGTTGTGCGCTTATCGGGGGAGAAATGGCTGAGCATCCTGGTGTGATGGATCCGCATGAGTATGACCTATCGGGCTTTTGCGTGGGCATTGTTGATCGTCCTGAGATGCTTGATCCTGCAAAGGCGCAAGCAGGTGATGTGCTCATCGGTCTTGCTTCTTCGGGCATCCATTCAAATGGCTATTCGTTAGTTCGCAAGGTTGTGACTGATGGCAAAACGCTCTATGAGCTTCGTATGCCCCAAGACTTTCTTGGTGGACGCAGTCTACTTGATGCATTACTTGAGCCGACTCGTATTTATGTCAAGTCGGTACGTGCCGTTTTGCGCACACTGCCGGGCACTGTTCGTTCTCTCGCTCATATCACCGGTGGTGGCATCACCGAAAACTTAAATCGTGCGCTTCCCGATTCTCTGGACGCCAAACTACAGGTTGGCAGCTGGAGCATGCCTGAGATCATTCCCTATGTCTGTCGTGCTGCTCGTTTGGATGAGGATGAAGCGCTGAAAACCTTTAACATGGGTCTTGGCATGGTGCTTGTGGTAGATCCTAACAAGGCAGATGAAGTGTTGGATATTTTGCAAGATCAAGGCGAAGAAGCATGCGTTGTGGGTGAAATTGTGCCGGGATCAGGCGAAGTTGTCTACGATGACAAAGACCAGCTTTTTTCTCATTGTCTCTAAAAACAGCGAAGATGAGTAGGTGAGGGTATGGCCGCGATGAAGCCTTTGAAGATTGGGGTGCTGATCAGCGGAAACGGGTCAAATCTCCAAGCAATTATTGATGCTATTGATGACGGATCGCTTGCAGCTGAAATTGTGCTCGTCGTTTCTTCTCGCCCTGATGCGTATGGTCTTGAGCGAGCGCAGAGGGCAAACATTCCAACTATTGCGCTTAATCGTGATGTGTATAAGGATGTCACAGCGGCAAACATCTTGATTGCGAACTCGTTTAAAGATGCCGGTGCTGAATACCTTATTATGGCAGGCTACATGCGCAAAGTGACCGAAGAAGTGCTCAGTGCATACCCTGACAAAGTAGTGAATCTTCATCCTGCCTTGCTTCCTTCATTTAAGGGTGCTCATGCAATTGAAGATGCCTTTGCCTTCGGGGTAAAAGTGACTGGAATTACCATTCACTTTGCTAATCAAGACTATGACAAGGGCCCCATTATTGCTCAGCGTGCGGTTGAAGTCTATGAAACCGATACGCTTGAAACTCTTGAGGCGCGTATTCATGAAGCAGAATATGAACTCTATCCAGAGGTCATCTCTTTGTTGGCACAAGGACGTGTCCATGTCGATGAAGAAACGCGCACCGTCCATATTTCCGAATAAAACAAATATCCGGTGCACCACAGATTTCCCCTGACCACATAGGCTACGCGCTGGTATTCTGGCATTTAGGAATTAAAGAGCGTGGAAAGGCGGTAACAGGTGGCTGATCTTAAGGTTAAGCGCGTACTCATTTCTGTTACGGACAAAACAGGTATTGTTGAGTTTGCGCGTGCGCTATCCGAAGAGTTTGGTGTTCAAATTATTTCAACAGGAGGAACGGCTCGAGCAATTGCAGATGCAGGAATCCCCGTCACACCAATCGATGAGGTAACTCAGTTTCCTGAGATGATGGATGGTCGAGTAAAAACGTTACATCCTGCTGTACATGGCGGTCTTCTTGCAAAGCGCGATAATTCAGAGCATATGGCTCAGGCACGCGAACACGGTATCGAAATGATTGATATGGTTGTCGTGAATCTCTACGCGTTCGAAAAGACTGTCGAGTCCGGCGCTGATTTTGCGACCTGTATCGAAAATATTGATATTGGTGGTCCGTCAATGTTGCGTTCAGCTGCAAAGAATTTCGCAAGCGTTGCGGTAGTGACAGATCCTGCTTCCTACGATGACATTCTTGCTGAGATGAAAGAACATGACGGTGCAACCACGCTTGCAACTCGCACACAGCTGGCTTTGCGTGTTTTCCAAACTACCAATGCCTATGACGGGGCAATTGCATCGTGGCTTGGGGGTCAGCTTGCTGAACAGGCTTCAGATGAGTCCAAAGAAATGCCTGATCAGATCACCTTATCTCTGAAAAAGCAGCAGGGTTTACGCTATGGTGAAAACCCTCACCAGGCTGCAGCATTCTATCGTTTAGACGAAGCTGCAACAGAGCATTCCCTCGTCAATGCAGAGCAGCTTAATGGTAAAGAACTTTCGTACAACAATATTTTAGACACCGATGCCTGCTGGGCGCTTGTGCGTGAATTTGACGAACCTGCGGTAGTCATTTTGAAGCATCAAAATCCTTGTGGTTCTGCCGTAGCTCAAGATGTTACGACGGCGTACGACAAGGCCTTTGCTTGTGATCCCAAGAGTGCGTTTGGTGGCATCATTGCCGCTAATGTGACGGTTAGCAAAGAAATGATTGAACATATTAACGAGAACAAGCAGTTTATTGAGGTGGTCATCGCTCCTGATTATGAAGAAGGCGCACTTGAACTGCTCCAACAGAAGAAAAATGTTCGTGTTCTTCGGACCGGTGGTGTTGATACCTCCCTTGCAATGGAAATTCGCAGCGTTGATGGCGGTGTGCTGATTCAAGAGATCGACCGCGTGTTGGAAACGGTCGAAGATTTTACTGTTCCTACTAAGACTAAGCCCACCGACGAGCAGCTCCACGAAATGCTTTTTGCTTGGAGGGTATGCAAGGGCGTTAAGTCGAACGCGATCCTTGTTTCAAAAGGTCATGCTGGTATTGGTATGGGTCCTGGCCAGCCTAACCGGGTTGACTCGGCTAAGCTTGCCTGCCAGCGCGCACACGAAGCATGCGAGCGCATGGGTGTTGAGCCAAGCGATCTGGTTTGTGCTTCAGATGCGTTCTTCCCCTTCAGAGACAACATTGACACCTTAGCTGAGTATGGTGTGAAAGCTATTATTCAGCCCGGTGGTTCGGTGCGTGACGAAGAGGTTATTCAGGCAGCTGATGAGCATGGTATTGCGATGGTCTTTACGGGACATCGTCATTTCCGCCATTAGGATTGCTGCAGCTTCATGCACGGCGGCGGCTGCGGTGTCCTTGTTTATGATGCGATACTGTGCCGGGTGTGGTTTTGAAGGTCAGTGAACCAAATCTGTTGCTAATGTAACCCTATAATTCCAGATAAGGCTCCATTTTGGAGCCTTATCTGTTGTGTCCTCTCAACAGCTCACTCGAACAAAAGGTGTTGTTATTTTCTTCAGTTTTGCCTAGTCAACTAGTAGAAATTGCACTAATGGTACTCTGATTACTGATGAGGTAGCTCATAAGCTCACGGAAAGCAGTTCGTTGGTTAACCGATCTGCGTTGCTCCGGTTGGTGGTTGTATTTTACGGCAACACTATAACAGCAACAATCCCAATCCTGCTTGAGTTGCCGCCATGAGAGGGCACATCAGAAGCGGCCACTGGAGCAGGTGTTCTGGCAGAGCGTAGCTTTTCATCCAAGCTTGGCATTCATAGCCGGGGTGCCCTTCGGTTCCTGGGATGATAAAGCGCTGCTTTGCTTTTTTCTGTATTAGCCAGAAATCCAGGAAGAATAGATCACAGATATTAATAATCATCCACTGGATATATCCTGTGAGAGCAAGATTCCAAAATCCTGTTGTTCCCCCTTCCACCGCGCTGATTGAGCCATAGAGAAGGAGGGGTGTCAGCATTCCAAAACAGATCCAAAGCCAGTAAAATCGATTCTCTTCCTTGGTTGGTGGTTCTTTTGCTGCCTTGATGATGGCAGGTGGGTAGCAGGGAAACATCAGGCGAGGTTTGTAGAGCGCTACCGCCGCGGCAAACAAATTAAAATAGGCTGCCATAGCAAGTCCGTCTAAGATGGTTCGTGTCCAGTCCATCGGTAGCCCCTTTCACCTGGGAGTACATCAGAAAGTTACTATAAGCTAACTTCTTCGTCATCAGTATACGTTATTTTGTGGGGGTCTTTGGGGCTAGCCATCTTTGATAAAGCTGAATTTATTTAGATAACAAGATGATCAAGAAAAATTCTCACATGAAATACCATAAGGCTCTGTGCAAGAGGGTGTTTATTGCAACGTTGAGAACGCAAAAACGCGAGGAAGGGGTAGCTGTGGCCAATGAAGTTGAAATGCAGCAAATTCATGACTTTCTGGAAGAATGCGTGAATGAAGAGACAACCTTTTACCTGACGACAGTAGATAAGTAGATAACGATGCCCCAGCCAGTCGTCCTGTTTCGTTCCTCATGTTGTATAACGGAATTGAATACTTCGGCGTTGGTAAGTACAAGGATGTGCTTAAGCAAATCGAAGCTAATCCGCTTATTCAAATTGTTGGTTGCGAGGGTGCAGAATGGATTCGCATCAGCGGCACTGCCGTGTTTGATGATGACCCGGTGCTTTTTGGTGAAGTGATAAAAACCATGCCGTTTTTGGCGAACCTCTACAATGAGGAGACAGGTAAGACGTTGGGTATCTTCCGTCTAGAGCAGGCACAGGCTCAGTTTTACGTCAACATGATGGAGCTCGAGAAAACGATTGAATTCTAAATACACACGTGCGCGCCAGCGAAACCACGTATGAATCGGGGGAGGGGCGTTCTTGCACCGGTTTGTTGGGTGCAAGATGCGTTTACTAAGCGTATCTTGAGAAAGGTTTTGCAGAGCCTGTCATTGCTGGTTATTTGAGTTTGCAAGGCACGAAAAAGATTCTATGTTGCATAAATTCGTCAAAAAATTTGAATGAAGCGGTATTTTCATCTTCATGTTTTCTACATAAATAATCGTATTGCAGAGGCAAATGATCACTTCATTTTTGCTTTTAATTGTCTCTTGAGGAGAAACCGCATAGTGTCAAAATGCCAGTTTTTCGTTCGATTTTGTATTAAAAGTGAATCTTGATCCTGGTGTCTTTAAAAGAAAATAAAGCGAACAAGATGGCAAAAAACCTTCCTATCTGGGGAAATAAAGACTAGACCATCTCGCAATAGGAATTCAAAATGGCAACAATTTAGATCCCCTCAAAGATATAGGAAGTATATCAGAGGGAATGAATACTAATTCTCAAC
>CAYWAO010000007.1:63419-67754 GCA_964456695.1 uncultured Cryptobacterium sp.
TGAAGCGAAACGTTATTAAGAAGTATATCAGAGGGAATGAATACTAATTCTCAACGTCATGAAAAAGGGTCGAAAGTCTGCTAGAAGTATATCAGAGGGAATGAATACTAATTCTCAACCTCGGAAATGGTGTGACGTTTGCGGATGGAAGTATATCAGAGGGAATGAATACTAATTCTCAACGCGGGTGATGATGCTGTTAGCTAGTGAAGTATATCAGAGGGAATGAATACTAATTCTCAACAGAAGTGTATCTAGAATGCGCATTGGCTGGAAGTATATCAGAGGGAATGAATACTAATTCTCAACTTCATCCGCGTTTGGAAAAAGGCGTGTGCGAAGTATATCAGAGGGAATGAATACTAATTCTCAACAGGAGCTCAGCGACTATGAATATCTGGAGAAGTATATCAGAGGGAATGAATACTAATTCTCAACTGATGTTCCGATTCATACTTTTCTTGGAGAAGTATATCAGAGGGAATGAATACTAATTCTCAACAGCAATATAGTGTTAATTCCTGTAAAGGTTTCTTTAAGGAATGGTACCGTCTTCTTAGGTTAGTTCTGCTTCGTTTGGTGTATGTAAACGAGAACCTTTGAGGAGAATTAAATCAAAATAAAACTAACTGATCGGGTGGTTGTTCATTACCGATTACTTTTTGTGAAAAGATGCGCGTAGCGCTTGCCCACTGCTTATCAGTAAGGTGAAAAATCCTTACTTCTCCATGAGCTGGTAAATTATTCCGTATAAATCGCTCGATACTTATGTTGCTATTGTATGTGGGAGAGTATTTAGCGTAAACGCTAAATTGAATCATCGAGAATCCCGAATCTAAGAGTAGCTTGCGAAATGCAGCGGCTTCTTTACGCTCTTGCTTTGTTTGCACTGGCAAGTCAAACATAATGACACACCACATGGTATCACCTGATTTAAGCTTCATAACTACGCCTTGACGTGCGGTTTAAAAACGGGTACTTCCAATTTGTCCAGTTCACCCTCTGCATATTGTCCATAGTGTTGAGCGAATTCAGTCATTATGGTTGGTGTTGTCTTTTCTTCTTCCCCAAATTCTCCTATGCAAGCTTCCAGAATGTTCATTCGTGTGGTTTTATTTATGCTCATTTCAGGTGTATCCAGAGTTGCAACTGCGTAATCCACAACAGGGCGGAAAGGTTCTATCAGATCATCGGCAAGAGCAAATGCGTTTGATCTCCCTTTATGAAATAAACCCAGAGCAGGAGTGAGGCCTGCTGCAAGGACAGCCCTCATACTGTGGCCTCGCAGGATCGTATATCCGTAATCAAGCAGTCCATTGATGCCATCTTCATGTGCACCAGGATTGCGGGTGAAATTACCCGAAGGAAACAGCGCTTTCCAATATGTGCGAGCAGCTTGTCCTTCCCTGTTGTCAGGATCTCCGGACCGAACCTTGCCAGTCATTTCTTTTAAAGCGTGATGTGTCGGAATACCGAGCGCTTTCAGCACGTTTGATTGCCCCGTAATCTTTGCTTTGATGATTCTCATCCATGCATTTTTACTCCGAGGGACTGATAGAGCGGCTTGGGCTCGTTGCCGTGCCGCAACGCGTCCATGTGCATCAATCCAAGGATAAAGTGATGAAACAGGGAGTCCTCTCCAATCACAAAATACGGTTACAACATCATTTTGTGCAAGGTGATACATCATGCCTGTTGCAATGTTTACCTTCAATCCAATAAAAATGATATTGATATCATTAAGAGCATGGCTTGTTACCTCGCCCGTGTCTTGAACGATGACCTGCATTTTTCGCGTGCGCTTATCGAAGCGTAGAGCTCCTTCAAAATGGGTAAGATCTAAAACACGCCAATTGTTAGCCATGCTAATCACTCAACGGTGGGTGCGGAGCTGCTTTCCAGCTTTCGGGCATATTGTTATTACTTGACCGGCGGATTTCTCCTAACGTGTTGCGTCGTATGATGGTCGGATGTGTGCTGAATAAGACATCTACCGAGGGATGAAAACTTCCGCCAATACCCAATATAGTATTGATGCTTTTAATATCCTTCTTGTCAAATTGGCTGTTTCCATACAATGCCACAGCTATATCTGGATCGTCTAGCATCTCATTTGTGATTCCTTCTGAAGACATTAAGAGAGGTTCTAAGGTTATTTGTTCGTTAGTCATAAAACCTGAGATTTTAAACCTGTTTGTCTGAGGGAACGCTTTCATGAACAGATTGATAGCGTTCTTGCCCTCTGGCGAGAAGTAGGGGTGATTTGGGTTTATTTGCATTTCATCTCCTATAACCATCCAACCAAGATATTGCGCCGTTCCCTCATCAAGTGCTTGACGAAGCTTTGATGTGGCTGATCGGCGGCTTATCGATTGCGGCGGTAAAGGAACGGTAAATAAATCTTCTTTCTGATGTTTAAGAAGGTCAATTTGAAAGACGCGCAGATATGCAAACTGCCATCCAGTCTGAATCCCTTTTGAATTTATTTTTGGAATACGATAAAAGCGTGCGTGGTGAATAGTATTTCCAATTGCTGCAAAGCCTTTTCGCACAGGAGCATAAACAGCGTTCTTGATCCTACAAAAGTCTTTTTCCGATTCCGCCATAAATCCAATTTCATCATCGGCATCAAGCCAGCGGTCGTGTATACGAATTCGACGATTTGAATCAGCCGGCAAACCATCTTTGGGATTGAAATCGGGATGGGAGGTTAGTGCCATCCATAAAGCCGGAGTTGCTGCTTTATCAATATTGATAATTGAAAGGGCGTCGCCAACGTGACGCTTGATAAGAGGGTAGATGGTGTCTTCATGGGCGCGACTATTCCCCAAACGAAGACGCTTGTAATTAGTTACAACAACCTGATCATTTTCCATAGCCTGAGCCAGAAGATCTCTTAGCACCACCATTTGCTCATCGCGCCAATGTAAATAAAGTGGACTATCATCTTCTGAGCCTTGATAGCCTTTCCAAAATCGTTTGCCATATCGTTTGAGTTGTTCTTCTTTGCAAAGATTGCTCTCTAATTGGTTGCGGCGCAGAACCTCGCGTTCCGCTAAAACCTTGCCTACCTGTGGACGCATCAAGGCAATTACAGACGCATCAACAGCATGATGCCTTCGATCAAGGCGCACTTTATGTGTTTGGTTGCCAATCCAAGGCAAATCTTTTTCTATGCCGGAGGCCTTACGCGCTTCAGCAGTAAGCGATCCGCGATATACATTGACACGTTGAAGAGTAAATGCATCATTACCCTTCGTGTGTGCAGATACTGCGCCCTGATAACCAAAATAGCCCTCTATTTGCTCACGCAATTCTCGCGCCATCCATGCAAGGGATTCTATGGATCTAACATCAAGTGGTTCATCCTCTTCTTTTTGCATCAAGCGTGATTTGACCGACTTTTTATAATTATTGAATTGTGCGTTTGAAGAAAAATAGCTATCACGATTCCACTCATCAACTCGCTTGAGTACTTCGTCGCGCTTTTCTTTGGTTTTAGCCCAGGTATAAAACAGGGTATTGTTCTTGTTTTTATTGCAATCAGCGCACGCTGCGACCAAGTTGGGTAATTCATTTGAGCAACCAGGACCTTTTCGCGGGACGATATGATCCATTTGGGCTGTTTGGAAAGTTATTTTGCTGCCACAATAAATGCATTTGCAGTTTTGTCTTTGGACAGCTTGATGGCGACGAATATCAGCATGGCGAATTGCTTCAGCGCCCCTAATGCCTGAACCTTCTTGTTCGTTGAGACTATTGAGAATCTTTTCTCGGATTTTCTGATTTGCTTGATATCGTTTATCCATATCACGCTGTGCTTTACGTGCCGCTTTAGGGGTGGTAAATCCGTCGCGCACATGTTCAATGTTGATTGTTTCAGGCTTTCCCCAGCGCTTATTGCATGCCTTTAGCCATCTTGAAACAATAGTGATGGTTCTATCTACAGCTGGGTTACCCGTAGGTGTTCCCAACGGATTAGCTGTTGTTTTCTTTAGCGCTTCTTTGCCAAACTCTTCTTCGAGGGCGGTGCGCAGATTAACTGCTTCTTCTAGCATTCTTTTGTTTATTCTTCTTAGGCTGTCAACGCTATAGGCGGCTCGTCCTGAAGCGAGGGAAATGCTTTCGAGTTTTTGTAATGCCTCATCAGATAGTTTCGTGAGAAAATTGCTTACTTCGTCCTGTGCGTGATTTTCTTCATCGCTCAGCTTGCGTTCAGCGAATCCAACATTATCCAAGCTTTCAACGAAAAACTCTTTTTCAAAAACATTAGCTTGTTTCCACCATTCTTTGAGTTGCTTGAGCTCTTTCTTTTTTGCTGCTTTTTTGATTGTG
>CAYWAO010000008.1:0-61443 GCA_964456695.1 uncultured Cryptobacterium sp.
CAAATGAAACCCTATAATCAAACTTGGCAACCGAAATAATACATCTAACTGGGCAAAAGACATTACCGCAGACTGGGCAGATACGCTCCAAACACTGCTCGTGAAACGTTTTTACAAAGACGGAGGCACGCCAAAACGCAGAAGCCCAAAACCAAACGACAGACAACTGAATTATGTGATAGAAAAAGTGGATTGGTTGTGCTGGGTTATGCTTCGAAAAAGTGGAGCGGGTGACGGGAATCGAACCCGCGTGACCAGCTTGGAAGGCTGGAGTTCTACCATTGAACTACACCCGCGCAAAAAAATGGTCGGGATGACAGGATTCGAACCTGCGACATCCTGCTCCCAAAGCAGGCGCGCTACCAAACTGCGCCACATCCCGACTGCAACGATAATGTAGTATAGCAAAAAATTACGCGTTGTGAAGCAAATTCCTTAATTCTCGCAAAGCGCTTCCTCGATGTGATATCGCATTTTTTTCGCTTTGAGATATTTCTGCCATGGTCTTCTCGCCGTTGTAGTCATCGGGGAAAAACAGAGGATCGTAACCAAAACCACCATCACCGCGCTCTTCGTATCCAATACGCCCCTCAACACGTCCTTCAGCCACATATTCGGTGCCATCTTCATCGATAAACACAAGCGAGCACACAAATCGTGCCGTTCTGTGTTCAGGTGCTATCTCGCTCATTTCACGCAAAAGCTTTGCGTTATTAGCCGCATCATCTCCGTCGACACCGCTATAGCGAGACGAATAAACACCTGGCGCACCATCGAGAGCATCCACCACGATACCCGAGTCATCAGCAAGCGTAGCCGTATTACTGAGCGCACGGACTGCTTGTGCTTTGATGCGCGCATTTTCGACAAAGGTTGTTCCCGTTTCGTCTGGGTTTGATTCAAGACCAGCCTCTTTGAGGGTCTTAAATTCCCATCCCTCAAAATTAAGCGCCGTTTCTATTTCTTTAATCTTGTGCGCGTTGTTGGTTGCAATGATTACTGTTTTTGCCATGATTCTCTCTTACATCCTATAGAGCAGATACAGTGATAGTCGTGTAGCACACACTACTCGTGTGCTGTCTTATTTTATTACCTACGATTTTTTCAAGCTTTCGAAATAGGAGCATATTCTACCGTTCCAAGCGGCATTTGAAGCACACGTTTCCCAAACGAAGCAAACTCATCTACGTCAGGATCAGAAGAAGCAAAATGGTACTGCGGAATGTGCCCCGGAGAAGCCAGAACGCCGCGCCTGGTCAACAGATCTTTGCAATCAAGCGCAGCTTCCTTTGCAGAAGAAATAAGACGCACGTTAGATCCTATAACTCCCCCAATTAAGGGCTTTAACAGCGGAAAATGCGTGCACCCTAATACCAGCGTATCGATCTCACTACGTCGCAGTGGATCAAGATAATCCTGAGCAATTTCTTGAAACTCTGGACGAATATAGACCTTAGAAGCAAGCGACGTGTAATTTTCAATGGGGCCTTTTGCCATACGAATGCCCAATTCAGCAATTTCAACAAAGCGAGGTGTTGCGGTAGAAAACACCGTAATACCAGCATCAATATTGCGAATTGCCTTGGTGTATACACCAGATTCAACTGTGTACTTTGTTGCGATGACCCCTACTCGTCTATTGTGCGTCGCCCGTACCGCAGCGCGTGCTCCAGGTTCAACAACTCCAATGATCGGAATAGAGAAGGTTTTTTGCGCAAGTTCAAGCCCTGCAGCAGTTGCGGTATTGCACGCAATCACAATAATCTTGACATCGTGATCGATCAGCCATGAACATATCCGCAAAACAAATTCTTGAATTTCACGGGAATCCCGCGGGCCATACGGACAATGTGCACGATCCCCAAAAAACAAAAGGCTTTCTTCCGGAAGTTCTTTAATAATTTCTCGTGCAACGGTGAGGCCACCAAAACCTGAATCAAAAACACCAATCGGTGCATCATCAAATTTCATGTAACCGTCCTCCTGTCGCAGAGCGCACAACACTATCGAAGCATCACTTAGTAATACGCTCTATTTCGTTTCGAATAAGGTCTTTGAGTACCTTGTTGTAATTATCAAAGCTTTCCAAGTACTCAATGATATCAGCTTCAGTTTTCCTGTTGCATTGAAGTGTAAATCGTCTCATATGGGTTTTAATGTATTTGTTTGTTGCCGCAACTTGTGCTGGTGTAGCCACTCAAGCTCCTTAGAACCGTAAGTCAAATAAACCTATTACATAAACAGTTTACAGTACCTCAACTTCAAAAAGAAATGACAAAACAGACACATACATTTAACAACGGTTAAGGAAGTAGAAAAGCTTCAAAGAAGTGCAGTAAACAGCGTGCATGTCGCACCAATAAAGCGTTAAAGCAGTAAAAGTAACCTGACAACGGTAAACCCAAACCGTATGAGAAAACCCCAGGCATATCCCCGCGCAGGACTACGCCAAAGAAACTGAATGGCGCCCCCAGCAGGATTCGAACCTGCGACCTTTGGATTAGAAGTCCACTGCTCTATCCAGCTGAGCTATGGGGGCACAAGGACACATTATAACCTACTTTTGTGAATACCCCGCGTACCCAAAAGAAATGCTGCACACAAGTACTGATCGCACACACCACCCACAAGCGCTACTTATGAATAGTGCGCTATCTCTGAATGTGCCCGATTCCCGATTAGTAATGGGTGATAACACACACGCCAGTAGACAGGTTATTGTAAAACCACTTCGCAGCGCTCAATGGCAAATTAATACACCCATGCGAACCATTGGTCTTGTAGTACGTGCCACCAAACGACGACTGCCACGTTGCATCATGAAGACCTACCGAATTACCAATAAACGGCATCCAGTAGCTTACGGGAGTTTCATAGTCAATTGTGCCGTCGTCATTGTAGCCCACCAACGTCGAAGGACTTTCTTTAGCATTAAGATAATAGACGCCGGTAGGAGTGCTCCTGTCATCCGTTGGCAAACCAGAGACAATGTCACAGCTGTACAAAAGGTTTCCGCTGGCATCGTAGTAACGAGCCTTTTGTTGCGTGAGGTCAACGTCGACGTACGCACCCCAATCACGCGATCCTGCACCATTATAGACATCCCCTGTTTGCGTACAAGGGATATCAATGCTCGAAGCCCCACCTTCCATGAGCGTATCGTAGACCGTTGTTGAAAGCGAACTCGTATCTACTTCCCATCCCCAAGTGCCGCCGGACACCGTACAGGTTTTTCCATCTTCGCGCGTCCAAGTACGCGTCGTGCCAACCGTGTTGAGTCCCGAAGCAACATCATCAACCCATGCCGTCAGGTCATCCTCATCGAGTTGGATGGAATAGTCCGATGAGCTAATATATATCCATTCTGCAAGAGTGGCCTTATCGATGGTTGCAGCTTCAACAGAACCGTCTAGCATCAACGATACGTCACTAGGAAACATTTCCTCAGCATCTTCAAGTGCCTGCTGAGTTTCGGAATCTTCTACCAAAACCGTCGGTTGAATAACACAATCTTCTGTAAGCTCACAGGTGGTTTTTAAAGATTGAACAGCTTGACTTGCGAGAGCGATCACCATATCCGTGTCTAATTGAGAGCCATACACTTCTTCTTCAAGAGCAAAACTGTCAGTATTCTCATCATAAACAATACTTGCATTGCGAGAGGCCGTCTGACCTTCATTGAAAGCTGCAACTTGTTCGGTCAATGTTTCCTGGAAACCCTCTTCGTTAAATGTTGCGACCACCAAACCAGAAACATCATGAGACTTAAATATCTCAACCGGCCATAAGGCAGCATTCTGCTGAGTTAATACATCTTCAGCAATTTGATCAGGATCAATCGTTATTTCAGTTTGACCAGTTTCAAACGTATAAGAAAAACCCTGTCCTTCGATGGTAAGAGAATAGTCATCGGCCTCATTTTGAATCTCAGAGATCATTGTATCGGCCGCATCGAAGGAAAAATCTCGATCATTTAATGTGGTATTAGGAAAAAAATGCGAAGAGAAGAAAATCACGCCTGCAACATACGCAGCAACAAGCACGATAAAAACTATACCGACCGCCATCAGGATTTGCTTTGTTGAAATCTTTTTTTTGGATTCTTGCGTGGACGGTACGGTAAGAGGTATCGCAGAGCCATTACGAGGCATCGACGATGTTTCGGTATCCACAGGACTCATGTTGGTAGTTTCGATGGAACCTGCAGCATGTTTTGCATGCTTCGATGCACGCTCCTCAGGAGTGTGTTGTTCAGCATCCCTCATCGCATTAATACTTTCTCTTTCACCAAGGTAGGGAAACCTACAGCTGAAATTTGCCCAAATCGCGTAGATTCTACTCTTTTAAACACAGAATTATTTCCACGTATATAAAAATATAATAAGAAAACTGCAAATTCATAGTTTGGCGCGAGAGAAATACATTAAAGACATTGGATCGACTCTTAAAGGCAATGCCCTTGCCGTTGAAGCTAATGACTCACTTGCAGCAGACACCTATACCAACATCATCGTAGTTAAAGAAGGTAATGAGGACTCCGAAAAGATTCGGGCACTTGTAGAAGCAGTTAACTCTGACGAAGTACGTAACTACATCAACGAGAACTACGACGGAGCAGTTGTCCCAGTATTTTAAACAAACCACTATAGAGAGGCTAAACTTCTCTTAAAAGATTCGATAGAGAAAACCCTCATTTGGGCGTTTTTCTTTTGTATCTGAACATGAGACCTGGGACTATAGACCAAAACCTGCAAATTATCATGTAGAGACAATTAGAGAAAAACCCTCAAGTGCACTCACACTTAGACATGACAGCTTCAAGACACCTGAATGCTATGCACCAAAACATGCCCAACACGATAACCTGTGGGCCTACCTGTGTACCCAAGCGTTTATCTGCCCATTTGACACAAGGCAAATCCATAGTAGAATGGTTTCCTCCAAAGACGCGATCATATGCCGTTAATTGCCGCTATCGCGCTTCTGTACGTTAATAAGAGAATATTCATCTCCCTTGGGGGCGACTGGTTTCGACATGGTAAGTCGGATTCGAGGAGCAAGTCGTGGTCTCCTCGCCACGATAAACAGAGGTAACGTCAAGTTAATTGGCAAAACTAATACTCAGAGCGCTCCTGCGCTCGCCATGGCTGCTTAATTTATGCCTGGCTGTCAACCTAGTGAATTTCTCCGCCACTGGGAAGGCATTATCCTAGGAGAATACTCTTTGGTACGTAGCTGGTATGACCAAAGCTAAGATTGAACCCGCTAGAATGCTCTGTGGCCTGTCGATGGGCTGAGAGTATTTGAAATCGAAACACCGACTAAGCTTGTAGCGCCTTGCTGATGATTTAGTATGGACCGGAGTTCGATTCTCCGCGCCTCCACCAAAACCCACTAAGGACGATTCGCACATGCGGATCGTCCTTTTTTATACGGAATTATGTCCTGGGGCCCTTTTGTCCTTTAAGCCCCAAAAGCACTTCAACGATCGGGATAACTCTCGATCATTTTGCTTTTGGGTCCATGTTTTGGCCTATAGCCCCAAGAAGGGCCAGCTCAGTAGGGCGACGGGCTTGCTTGGGCAGAGCTGCATCACTCGATGCCATGGACATAGAGAATGGATTGGGATCGGCCATCAACACATTTGGGGTCTATAACCCTTTACTCGCTTATGTGTATCATTTTGTCTAATTCGAATTAGAGCATGAACAATTCATCGACGCTCAGTTGTAATTGCTTTGCGAGAGCAAAAGCAAGAGACAACGCGGGATCATCCTTATTGCATTTACCGTCCGTCACGACACACCACATTTCTGTCCCAATTCTTCTTGCAATAGCCCAATTCTTTTCGTCTACTTCTGATTATATTTTCTATATCAGTCGCCATACCTTTCCTTGCGATATTAGAGTTCTCAAAGGTGCACCATAGCAACACCTCTCTGTTATACACTCAACAAGCTGATGACTACGGCATCAGCTTTCAGGAACAGCACTGGATGATCTTATGCTAGCCAGCACCCCTGTTACAACGACTGTAAGAAGGATTCATGTACGTAGTCCCACTTATACGAGCCTTCTTCTCAATGTCTGTTCGCGTTCTTGACAAACACCAATCATCCAAAAAGAACCAATATCACCAAAATAACACCAAGCAAAACCCATAATACGTTTCCCATAGATACGCCCCTTCTGCAATCACAAATATCTAGCTCTTTTAATACCTGTAATCTAACAAACCATACAAGAATTGTTAGGAGCTTTTTATATGCTAGAACCTTTTTGTCCACAAACAGCGTTAGCACTGATAGAACTCAACGACAGCAAAGCCAATGAGGGCATACAACCCAGAAACAATCAGTGCCCACCAAAAGGCAGGCACTGACATTCGAAATACTTTATCGAGCGTACGACGACTTACCTGTCGTGCACATGCTGGCTTTTTTCAGCCAACGCAGCTTGAGCAGCAGCCAAACGAGCCAAGGGAACACGATACGGTGAGCAGCTTACATAATCAAGACCAATGCTGTAGAAGATCTTAACCGAATCAGGATCGCCACCATGTTCGCCGCATACGCCACATACCAAATCAGGATTGCCCTGATGTCCAAGGGTAACACCCATCTCTACCAGCTTCGCTACACCAGGATCAACTGTTGCAAAGGGGTTGTAAGGCAGAATGCGCTCAGAGAGGTACTGTGGAATGAATTCTGACTCAACGTCATCACGAGAGAAACCAAACGTGGTCTGGGTCAAGTCATTGGTACCAAAGCTGAAGAAGTCTGCCTGTGTCGCAATCTCATCAGCCGTTACCGCAGCACGAGGAAGCTCGATCATAGTTCCTACAGGAATATCAAGTTCGACACCCTGTTCTTCTGCAACTTCAGCAATAACCTGCTCAGACAGAACACGCAACTTTTCAAGCTCAGGAACAACAGATACCAACGGAATCATAATCTCTGGCTTAGGATCAAGGCCTTCCTTCTTGAGTTCTGCTGCAGCAGTCGCGATAGCACGTACCTGCATGCGAGGAAGGATTGGAAACTTGATAGCAAGACGGCAACCACGAAGACCAAGCATAGGATTAGCTTCAGACATACCATCAATCTGCTCCATAAGATAGCGCTTCTTAGCAATCACATCGGGATCGCCACCGGTAGCTTCAAGACGAGCAATCTCAACGTCTAAGGAACGAGCGCTCTCCAAAAACTCATGTAGTGGAGGATCGAGCAAACGAACGATAACGGGCAGGCCGTCCATCGCCCTAAACATACCCAAGAAGTCGCCTGTCTGTGCCTCGAACAGATCGGCAACTGCCTTTTCACGTACCGATTCGTCCTCATTCAAAATGAAGGTTTGAATAATCTGCTTGCGATCGCCTAAGAACATATGCTCGGTACGGCAAAGACCAATGCCTGCTGCACCGAATTTGCGTGCGGTTTCAGCATCTTCAGGATTGTCAGCATTTGCACGAACGCCCATGGTGCGGAATTCATCTGCCCATTCAAGGATGGTGTCCAGATCACCTGCCATTTCAGGCTCAACCAAGTCAACGGAACCAAGCACAACGATACCAGTGGTGCCATCAAGAGAAATGATGTCGCCTTCCTTGATAACAATGTCGGTACCCGCAACCGTGGCCTGCTTAGCTTCTGCGTCAATCTTAAGCGCTTCAACGCCGCACACACAGGGTGCACCCATACCACGAGCAATAACAGCCGCGTGAGAAGTCTTTCCACCATGAGAGGTCAAAATACCTTCTGCAGCAATCATGCCTGCCAGATCATCAGGCGTGGTTTCCCAACGGACCAAAACGGTCTTGCGACCCTCTTCTTCTGCCGCAACAGCTGCTTCAGCAGAAAAGACTGCTTCGCCTACTGCAGCACCAGGAGAAGCATTCAGACCCTTTGCAATAACATCGTAGTCTGCATCAGTATCAAATTGAGGATGCAGCAACTGGTCAAGCTGCTCAGCATCGACGCGCTGTACTGCTTCCTCTTTCGTGATGAGACCCTCTTCAACCATGCTGATAGCAATATGCAGCGCAGCCTGTGCGGTACGCTTTCCAACACGCGTCTGAAGCATCCACAACTTGCCTTGTTCAATCGTAAATTCAATGTCACACATGTCACGGAAGTGATTTTCAAGAATGACGAATACTTTCTCAAGCTCACAACCAGCCTCTTCAAGACCCTCAACATGCTTGAGATCAGAGATAGGACTGGTGTTACGAATACCAGCAACAACGTCCTCGCCCTGAGCATTAATCAGATAGTCGCCGTAAAATTCCTTTTCACCATTTGCAGGATTACGCGTAAAAGCTACACCCGTTGCAGACGTATTACCCTTATTACCAAAGACCATAGACTGAACGTTAACCGCCGTTCCCAAGTCATCAGAGATCTTGTTCTGCTTGCGATACAGAGTTGCGCGAGGATTGTTCCAAGAACCAAATACAGCCTCAATTGCGAGACGCAGCTGAACATCAGGGCTTTGTGGGAATTGAACCTTTCCATCAACGACCAGAGAAGGATACTCATCCAAACTGACGTTTTCGGTAAAGATGCTCTTGAAAATTTCAACGAGTTCTTCAAGGTCCTGTGCATTGAGGTCAGTATCAGATGCAACACCGCGATCACGCTTCATAACATTGAGCGCATTTTCAAACAAATCGCCATCAAGACCCACTACCACATTGGAGAACATCTGAATGAAACGGCGATACGAATCCCATGCAAAGCGAGGATTGTCAGTTTGCTTAATTAAACCGTAGATCGACTTGTCATTCAGACCGAGATTCAAAACGGTGTCCATCATACCTGGCATCGACATTGGAGCACCAGAACGAACGGAAACCAACAGAGGATCTTCCTCATCACCAATCCTCTTGCCGATGCGAGCCTCTAGGTCTTCACGATACTCCTGAATCGTATCTAGAACTCCCTCAGGCCAGGTATTGTCGGAGTTGGCGTACTCCATACAGGTTTGACAAGAAATTGTGAACCCAGGAGGTACCGGAAGGCCAATGTTGGCCATTTCTGCGAGATTTGCACCCTTGCCACCTAGAATGGCTCTCATGTTTGTGTTGCCTTCGGTAACATTCTTCCCATTTGCATCTTTCCCGAAAGCATAGACGCGCTTTACTTGATCAGCCACCATGTTCTCCTTAGACTAAACGTTTTTCCCTCACGTACCTAGTCAATACGAACGTGAGCGTTCTCATAATAACGCAAAATCTCCTGCGCCGTTTCTTCGATTGCTCTGTTGTCAGTACGAATAACGATACATCCCAATTTTCGCATCAAAGTATGTGCTTTTTCTAAATCTTGATACACACTCTCCAAATCTGCATATGAAGAAGCCATGTTGCTTGCATTGCCTAAGCGACGTTTGCGGATATCAGAAAGTATTTCAGCTGAAATAATAAGCCCAAATAAACGAGTTGGATCAACTTCAAAAATCTCTTTGGGCGGATCCGTTTGAGGGTCGAGTGGCACATTCGCAACTCGATATCCCAACTGAGAAAGATAGATTGAAAGCGGTGTTTTAGATGTGCGCGACACACCAATCAAAACGATGTCGGCTTCCGTTAAATCTTGCGGGTTGCGTCCATCATCGTGCGAGATAGTAAACTCCATCGCATCAATACGACGAAAATAGTATTCGTTAACCGAATGAATGCTTCCTGGCTCAACATGGGGCTCTCTACCTGACGCCTGCGCAAGCGCACTGAGGGCATCGCTCATAAGGTCAACCGCAATCACAATATCGTCGTTTTGCTGGATGTATTCCTCAAGCCCGTCACGCATTTCAGGCGAAACTAGCGTATAGAACAACACGAAGGGATACAGCTCAAGCCTTCGATGAAGCGAGACATGAACCTCAAGCTCGTCAATCATATTCTTGACGTTGGTAACGCGAGGCAGTATTTCAACCTTGGGATCAAACACCTCAAAACAGGCAGCTGCTGCCCGCACAATACTCTGAGCAGTCGTGCCGACTGAGTCAGAAATAATATGTACGGTCGGCAATGTCTTAGACGTACTTCCTTGAGCAATCCAATTCTTCATACACTTCATCGCCCTCAAAAACTAAAGCGCCGACAACCTTCTCGGTTGTCGGCTTCACTGCTACGTTCTTGTGTGTCTACTTCGTCAACAACGAAAAGTCTGCAACGTTTACAAATAAGCTCACAAATCGATTTAGAATCCGCAGACGATTCTCGCGCAAATTCTGATCTTGGTCCATAATCATAATCTGCTCAAAGAATTCATCGATAGGTTTGCGCAGCTGAGCAAGCTCACGAAGCGCTGCAGCATAGTCATCCTGTGCAAGAGCAGAAAATACGCTTGATTCTGTTTGAGCGATCGCGTCGAGCAAGGTCTTTTCTACATCTATCAATAGAGATTCATCAACAGCAGTACCCAGCGAAGCATTTCGCAAGTTATTAGCACGCGCATACGCAATTGCTAGATTCTCAAAGATTTCAGGATCATCCTGACGTGCCGCTTGTAACGCCTTAACACGACCAATCAGCACCACCGGTTCTTGCACCTCTGACGCCAATACCGCATCAATGGCATCCACACCAGCACCCTCATCTTTAAGCATCACGCGCGTACGGGTGGTAAAGAAATCGATGATCTGGTTGCGAACAAAGTTGCTATCGAATTCAATACCTGCTTGCTGATACAGCTCCAACGACGCATCGATAGCAGATACGAGGCTAATAGAGAGGGGATCTTCTTCAGACAGGATTGACACAATACCAATAGCACTACGACGTAACGCAAACGGATCAGAAGAACCACTTGGAGCCTGATCAACTGCAAACAGGCCACAGATGGTATCAATTTTGTCAGCTACCGCTACTATTTTACCAGCCTGAGTATCGGGCACCGCATCGCCTGCAAAACGAGGGCGATAATGCTGTTCAATAGCCTGAGCAACTTGGTCAGTCTCGCCACTTGCTTTTGCATAGTACGAACCCATAACACCTTGGACAGAGGTAAATTCGACAACGGTTTCTGTTACCAGGTCGGCCTTACACAAGCACGCAGCACGCAACGCATCACGCGCATCCTGACCGGTCAGAGAAGCATCTTCTACTAAGTGCTGAGCAAGAGCCTCAATGCGCGTTGTTTTATCAAGCATCGTTCCCAATTTTTCTTGGAATATCACATCTTTTAATTCGTCCACATAGTACTCAAGAGGATGCTTGAGGTCTTCTTCGTAGAAAAACTTCGCATCGTATAAACGAGCACGCACCACACGCTCGTTACCGTCAACGATAGTGTCAGCGCATGCCAGATCACCGTTGCTCACCACAATAAACTTATTGGTCAGTGCACCCTCAGTATCGTAGAAAGGAAAGTAGCGCTGATGCATCAGCATAGCATCAACGATAATTTCTTCAGGAACACGCAAGAACTCTTTGTCAAAGGCCCCCATCAATACCGAAGGATATTCGGCCAGATTCACCACTTCGACAAGTGTTTTTGTGGGCAACGATGCCACATAGCCTGTCTCCTGCTCGAGCAGAGCAACCCCTGCGCGAATCACCTCTTCGCGCTCTTCTTCGGAAGGTACCACGAAGTTTTGACGCAAGATGCCAATCAAATCATCAGCACTGGGCACTTCGAAAGGTCCCGGTGCCAAAAAACGATGACCATACGTTTGGCGCGAAGCGCTCAACCCCGCAAAGGTAAACGGAATAACCTCTTCACCAAACAAGGCGACAAACCAGCGAATCGGACGAGAAAAATACTCTTTTTCTAAACCCCAGCGCTGAGATTTAGGCCATGAAATACCACGCACAATGCTATCCAAAAGCGTAGGAAGCAGAGTTGCTACCTCAACGGCTGGAACAACGGTATGCGCATACACATACCCGTCTTTTTGTACCAGATCACTTGGGTCAATTCCCTTACCACGAGCAAAGCCCTGCGCCGCTTTCGTGGGATTTCCCCCGTCATCAAAGGCGATCTTGACTGAAGGACCCTTAAAAACCTCACGTTTTTCTTCTGTACTCTCTGGAATTCCTTCAACTTCAACAATCAGACGGCGTGGCGAAGAATACACAGTTGTTTCGCCATGAGGAATAGCCGTATTATCAAACAGCTGCGGAACCATTATGCGCAGCTGCGCTACCGCACGTGAAAGATCAAACGCAGGAATTTCTTCCGTGCCAATTTCAAAAGCGAGTTTGCGCTGCGCCATCACTACTCTCCTTCGCCATCTAAAGCGGGCTTAATTCCCACAACATGTTCCAAATATGACGCACAACACGCTTTTGCAAGAGTGCGTACACGCAAGATGTAAGCCATACGCTCTGTAGCGCTAATAACGCCGCGTGCATCAAGCAGATTGAAGGCATGGGAGCACTTCAATACATAGTCATAGGCAGGAAGCGGAAGTCCTGCTTCAAGCGTGCGCTGACATTCGGCCTCGTAACGATCAAATTCGCCAAAAAGCAAATTCGTATCAGCAACCTCAAAATTGTAGGTAGAAAACTCGCGTTCATTTTCCAAGAATACATCGCCATAGCTAAATTCACTGCCATCAGAGTTGCGAGCCCATACCAGGTCATATACTGAGTCCACGCCCTGGATATACATTGCCAAGCGCTCAAGGCCATAGGTCAGCTCAGCAGGCACGGGATTGCATTCAAATCCACCTACCTGCTGAAAATAGGTAAACTGCGTTACCTCCATACCGTTGAGCCAAACTTCCCAACCAAGTCCCCAAGCACCAAGCGTAGGGCTTTCCCAATCGTCTTCCACAAAACGAACATCGTGTTTTTCAGGAATAACCCCAATCGCACGCAAGGAATCAAGATATAAATCCTGAACGTTGTCAGGTGAAGGCTTCAACAGCACCTGGAATTGATAGTAGTGCTGCAAGCGGTTAGGATTTTCACCGTAGCGACCATCAGCGGGACGACGGCAAGGCTGCACATATGCCGTTTTCCATGTATCAGGGCCAAGGCTGCGAAGCGTTGTAGCGGTATGGAATGTTCCCGCGCCGACTTCGTTGTCATAGGGCTGTAAAACAACACAACCCAAATTCGCCCAATAGCGCTCCAATTCTAGGATCATGTCTTGAAACGTCAACACCGTATCAAGATGCAAACCTGAAGCGTTTATTTGATTGTTAGACATAGTACTCCTTTAAAAACGACTTAGCATTGCGTGTACTACTCTAGAAGCCCAATGCGATCAAGCGGCCAGTACGTGAATAGGATCTTACCAAAAATGGTATCGATATCGATTGAGCCAAAATAGCGAGAATCGGATGAGTTTTCGCGGTTATCGCCCATCACCCACACTTCCCCTTCGGGAACAACATAGGGATACGAAATCGAAACATTGCTTGCTGTTTGAGCGAGAGGATAGGTTTGACCCACGGTATATGATTCGTCTTGAGCCACGCCATCAATATACAAGACGCCATCCGCCATAGAAACCGTCTGTCCTTCAGTAGCGATGACGCGTTTTACCAACACACGCGATGGAACTTGAGGGTCAGAAAATACGACAATGTCACCTGCTTGAGGTTCTTCAAAATGGTAGCTCACCTTTTCAGCAAACAACCGATCTCCTGTCATGATGGTGTCTTCCATAGAAGCCGAAGGCACCTCAAAAGGCTCAATAACATAGGTACGAATACCCCACACTGCTAACAGTACAATAGCAACACAGAGCACAAAGCTGAGAAAGCGCCTGATTATACCCGGTTGTTTTTGATGAGCATGCATTCCGGAATCCACTAAACCTCATCCTTTCCTCATAATTTTTCGTCGCGTACCACTCAAAACAATACCGAAACCACTCCTACTATTTTTGTCGAATGTTCTCATATTAGAACAAATCGTCATACGAAATTAAAACTCATCAAGAGAATCGAGAAAATCCCTTTCACCCTGCGTGAGGTGTGCACTCTCCAGAAGATCAGGACGCCATGTCTTGGTGCGAATCAGGCTTTGTTCTCTGCGCCATTGAGCAATACGCGCATGATGTCCTGACAACAGTACTTCAGGAACCTTCATGCCGCGATAGTTTGAAGGACGCGTATACTGCGGATACTCCAAAAGACCATCTGAAAAGCTTTCATCTTCAGCGCTATCCTTATCTCCCAACACACCATCAATGCGTCTTACCACCGCATCAATAACCACCATGGAAGCAAGTTCTCCGCTAGTCAACACGTAATCTCCAAGTGAGATAACCTTGTCTGCAAGCGCATATGCTCGCTCGTCAATGCCTTCATAGTGACCACAGATAAAAAAGAGATGAGGCTTTTGAGCAAGCTCGAGGGTGAGCTGCTCATTAAACACCTCACCTACCGGCGAGAGAAAAATAACGTAGGGCTTGTCTGTGTGGCGAGCAAAGAGCTCGTCTGCTGCTTCGAAAATAGGTTCGCACTTCATGACAAGACCCTGACCACCACCATAGGGTTCATCATCAGTGGTTCGGTGCTTGTCGTGGGTCCAATCACGCAGATCGTGGGCGGTAAAATCTAACAGACCCTTTTCTTGAGCAATACGCATCATGGATTCATTCATGATGGAATCGTAACAATGAGGAAATACCGAAAGTGTTTCGATTTTCACACCATGCTCCTAAAGCTCCAGCAGCCCATCAGGCAGCGAGACCGTGATGCTCGAAACTTCTTCATCAATGTGGTCGATAAACGAATCAACCAGAGGAATAAACACCTCTTTCCCCGGCGAATCTGAAGTATCTTCTTGGACATCGTTTGGCTCGACGCGCATCGATTCTCGTCGTACCACTAGCAAAGGATGAGCCGGGTTTTCTTCCACACGATCAACTACGCCGATACAACCATGCACAACATCAACAACACTCCACCCCTCACAGAACATCAGTTGCTCTGCTTGATCAAGCTGGGGCAGATCATCGGTTTTCACTAGACAAAAATGCCCTTTGAGCTTTTCAGCTTCGCTGCGCGTATCAATACCCTCAAAGTACACAAGACGCTTTGAAGGCGTAGGAAATTCAAGACGCACCACCTTAGCACTTCGAGGAAAATGCAACAAAGGAGGCACAAAGGTTACATCCATACCTTCGCGCAACAAAAAAGGAAGACCTCCTGTAGCTTTGACAGAAAGCCCTCCATCTTTAGTTTTAGCATGTAGGAATTCAGCTATTACGCTCCACGAGGTCATTGATGAAAAACCTAGTCAAGAATTTCGATCTCAACTGCAACACCATCGCGAGAGCCAGCTGCACGACACAGGGTGCGAATCGCCTTAATAACCCTACCTTGGCGACCAATAACTTTGCCTGCATCTTCTTCGGCAACCTCTATTTCAACCAGAATTGTGCTGTCATCCAAATTGGAAGAAGAAATTACAACCGCATCGGGATCGTCCACTAAAGGAATGACAAGCGCTTCAACGAGGTCAGAAATATTTCCGCGAACATCCGCCATGATTTAAGCGTTCTGACGTTGGGCTTCAATAAGACGAGCAACCGTATCAGTTGGCTGAGCGCCATTAGCAATCCACTTATCAACCTTTTCAAGATCAAGGCTAACAGTTGAAGGCTCGGTACAAGGGTTGTAAGAGCCAACCTGTTCAATGAAACGACCATCGCGACGAGCACGAGAATCAGCTACAACAATACGATAATAAGGTGCCTTTTTAGCGCCGTGACGGGCGAGACGAATCTTGACTGCCATCGAGTTATACTCCTTCTAGTTATTCATCGAACGACCCTGCTAAAAACCACTACATTCATGAGTCGCAAAACAGCAATTAGTCATGTTACCTCTTGAATTGAGAATCATCAAGACCACTCATCATGTCTTGCATCTTTTTCATATCTTGTAATGACATGCCTGCCATACCGGGCATTGACACTCTCTTGCGAGAATTCTTGCCTTTCTTTCCCCTTTTTCCTTTCTTGCCCTTACGACTCTGAGTGGCTTCTTGCTGATCCATCATGCGACGAACCAGCTTTTTAGTTTCGCTGAACTGTTTCAAGAGCTGATTAACCTGGTACACCTTCACGCCTGCACCATTAGCAATACGCGCTTTACGTGATCCGTTCAGGATTTCAGGGTGTTCCCGCTCTTGTTTCGTCATGGAAGAAATAATGACTGCCACATCGTCAAGTGCTTTTTCATTAACCTGACCTTCGCGCATCGCTCTATCGCCACCAGGAAGAGCACTGACCAGTTTTTGAATGCCGCCCATCTTGCTGACCTGCTGTTTCATCAACAAAAAGTCGTTCAAGGTAAGGTTGCCGCGCGCCATGCGCTCGGCTTCTTCTTCAGCAAGTTCTTCTTCTTTGAGTTTAGAGGCGGACTCAATAATACTAACCACATCGCCCATTCCCAGAATGCGCTTGGCCATGCGATCCGGATGAAATTCCTCTAAAGAATCTGGCTTTTCACCTGACGAAATAAAGGCAATTGGCTTTCCAGTAACTTGCTTGATGGACAGGGCACCACCACCACGAGCATCACCGTCCATCTTCGACATGATTACGCCATCGAAGTTCACGCGATCAGCAAAAGCCTTTGCTACATTGACCGCATCCTGACCGGTCATAGCGTCAACCACCATATAAATATGCTCAGGCTCAACAGCATCCTTAATAGCCTGAGCCTCATTCATCATGTCATCATCAACATGCAAGCGACCCGCTGTGTCAATAATGACTACATCACGCAACGAATCAATAGCATCACGTACACCTTCTTTTGCGATTTTGACCGGGTCTTTACCTTCACCTCGATACACGCGAACGCCCAGCTCATCACCAAGGGTTTGAAGCTGATCAGCTGCAGCTGGTCTATAGACGTCGCACGCCACCAACAAAGGATTATGGTTTTGAGCCTTCAAACGATACGCGAGTTTTGCTGCAGCTGTTGTTTTACCAGAACCCTGCAAACCCACCAGCATAATGACGTTAGGAATACGACTCGAAAACTTAAGAGGCGCATCCTCTCTACCTAACAGTTCGGTTAGTTCATCGAGTACGACCTTAACCACGTTTTGTGCCGGTGTAAGCGAGTCTAAAATTTCTGAAGTAAGACAGCGCTCCTTGGTACGCTTAATGAAGTCTTTTACTACTTTGAAATTAACGTCTGCTTCGAGCAGCGCCATGCGAATTTCACGCATTGCCGAGTCAATATCTTGTTCAGTAAGACGACCCTTACTGCGAAGTCCTGTAAAAACCGATTGCAGCTTATCGGATAGATTATCAAACATCAGCCGTATCCCCTATCAAAGCTCGTGCAAATTCACGAGCATCAAAATCCTGCAAGTCATCAATACCTTCGCCAATCCCAATTTTATAGATGGGTAATTCCAGCTCATGAGAAATAGCCAGTGCAATACCACCCTTAGCCGTTCCATCAAGCTTAGTAAGTATCACGCCATCCAAATCGAGTGCCTTATTGAATTCACGTGCCTGCTGTAGCCCATTTTGCCCGGTAGTGGCATCAATCACGAGCAGCGTTGCCACCGGCATGTTGGAGCGTTTGCGCACAACATTAACTACCTTTTGCAGCTCGCGCATCAAATCGTCTGAGGTATGCAGCCTTCCTGCAGTGTCAATCAGCACCAAATCAGAATCTTCTTGTTCAGCTCGCTCAATCGTTTCATAGCACACGCTTGCAGGATCGCTACCACGATCACGCTTCACAACCGGCACCTGAGCGCGCTTTGACCACACCTCAAGCTGCTCTATCGCAGCAGCGCGGAAGGTGTCGGCACTACCAAGCAACACATTGCGCCCGTTTGCGTGAGCTTCAGCTGCCACCTTACCAACGGTGGTTGTTTTTCCTGAACCATTAACCCCAACAAACAAGACAAGCTGAGGATTTTCTTCAAAAACCTGAGAAGGAGCTTCCGTAAAGGTGGAGGCAATCTGGTCGGTCAGCATGTCAAAGACCGCATGAGCATCGGGAAGAGCCTTGCGCTGAGCCTGGTCACGCAACTCTTCAACGATTTCATCTGCTGCCGCAACACCCAAATCGGCAAGGATAAGCGTTTCTTCGAGCGTTTCCCAAAAATCCTCATCAACATCAGGACCACGATCAAGCAGAACATTCATCTGCTCTTTTAAACGCTCCCGAGAGCGAGATAACCCCGTATGTATCTTTTCAAAGAAGCTCATCTACCCCTCCTTACGCTGAGCGCTATCAAGCTTTTGGCTAACCACCTTGGTAATACCATCGGCCTGCATAGACACACCATACAATATATCAGCCGATTCCATGGTACGCCGCTGATGAGTAATCATAATAAACTGTGTCGTTTCTCGAATAACAGAAAGATAGGACAGCAAGCGACGCAAGTTGGTATCGTCTAAGGCTGCTTCCACCTCGTCCAACACATAGAATGGTGTTTGGCGCGTGCGATACACCGCAAAAAGCAGCGCAAGAGCCGTCATTGATTTTTCGCCACCTGAAAGCAACGACATCTTCTTGACACGCTTACCAACAGGTTGCGCATTTACGTCAACGCCAGTGTTTTCGATATCATCAGGATCAACCAGCGACAGACGAGCATGTCCACCCGGAAACAACGTGAAGAATATTTCACCAAAGTTAGCATTCACCTGATCAAAGGTATCAATAAAGTCGTTTTTCATACGCTCATCGATCATGCTAACGATACGCAGCAACAAACGACGCGCAACACGCATATCCTCAAGCTGTGCTGATAGGTACTGATAGCGCTCATTAATCTCTTCGTATTCTTTTGCCGCATCAGGATTGATAGAACCCATGTTCTTTAAACGGCGCTCTAAAAATTCCACGCGCTGAATAGCTTCACTTCTCTGCTCAAGTGCGGGCAGCGCAATGGCTTGTTCAAGTGGAGTTTCACAATCCTCGATAATGGTTTTAATTCCCGTATCAACCTGCACTTCAAGACGCCCTTTTTCTACCCGCAGCTCACTCAAACGGAACGTGATTTCCTCAAAGCGATCGCGCGCCTCACGAGACTCCTGAGTTGCTCGAGTGATTTTCTCGTGCAGCTCGTGAGAGGACTTCTGTTTATCCCGGGAATCCTGCTCAAGACGCTTCGTTGTTTGAGTTGCAATACTCAAAAGCTTCGAAGTTGTTTCGAGTAGCATATCTGCGCGTCGAACAGCAACTTGGGCTGTCAGCATACGCTGCTTTGATGTTTTGTCTTCCTGTAGCGATGACGCAATTTCTTGCTTGCGAGCCTGCTCAAGTCGTTGAGTATAGGAAAAGCGCTCGGATAAGCGCGCTGATTCTAGACGGGCATTACTAAGCTTTTCCGAAAGTGCGACGATGGCTTTTCGTAACGGCGATAAGCTTTTTTCTATACTGCCGACTTTTTCTTTATTGAGCTCAAGCTTTGCCAGCACTTCACTGAGCTCTGTTTCAAGCTCATCAGAATCGGGTTGCGTTTTTTGAAAATAGCGCTCATTTTGCTGCTTTTCTTTCTCAAGGCGCTCCAATTCTTCCTCAAGCGAAGCCATTGCCTGCTGTGCCTCTTGAAGTGAGGTCAATGCAGAAGAACATTTACCCTTCAGTGATGCCAGGGATTCTGAACAGGTCAAAAACCTAGTCTGGGCCTCTCTGAGCTGTCCTTCTAGTGATTCGACATCCTGCTGTATTTGCTGATAGCGCTGCAATAATTCCTGCTCTTTACTGCGCGCTTGCTCTAAATCACGGCGAAGCACCAAGGCGCTGTGTTGTTTGTCCTGTTCAGAAAAGCGTGCAAAACGAAACTCCCCAGACGGTTCAACAACACACCCATCAAGCGATGCAAAACGAACATCCTGCTGAATCTTTTCTTGCGCAGCAAGCGCATCTTCAAAGGTGTCAACAACGTAGACATTGCCTAACAATGTTTCGATAATTGAGCGATACGGAGGTTGCACATCAACCTCATCAAGTAAGCGTCGATACGATGCAAGACGCCGATCTGATTGGGGTTGGCTATCCGCATCCCGCGCAAACAGAACCGAAACAGAACCGGGAGCGGTTGTGTTACGCGTCCGATCTATCAAACCACAGGCCTGCTCATAGCTTGATGTCAAAAGAGAGCGCACATCGTCTCCGAGAAGCATTTCCATGATGCTGTCCAGCTCAGAAGGAACCTTGACGATATGAGAAAGCGTTGCAATCTCTTTGTTGTGCTGTTTGCATTGCTCAAGCATTTCTGCAAGCAAGCGATTACTTGATTGACTAGTGCGTTCCAGCTCCTCAAGAGCACGGCATTGAGCAGAAGAGCGCGTATATGCTTCGCGGGCCTCATCCATGGCGCGACGTGCAGTATCACGCTCGCGGGTCAGGCGCTCTACTTCGCCACGAGCAAACGACTCGTCGCTCTGAGCTTGTTCGCTTTGAGAAGCGAGTGCTTCATATGCCGTTTGAAGCTCTGATACCTGCGATTGCGCTGAATCAAAACGTATCTTTGCATCTGAAATATGTGCATCAATGACCTGAGCACGAGCACGCTTCTCAGAGAGATTTTCTTTCAGCGCTTCTTGAGTTGCTTGAATGGTTTCCTTGCGATGCTGCAAAGAGCGCTGCTGGGCCGTGAGCGTATCAAGCTTTTTGCGCAATTCGTTGCGCTCTGTGGTTTGCACAGCGTAGTCTTCTTCAAGCTGACGCACGTCTGTTTGACACGCTTGCAAATCACGCTCGGCTTCCTGAGACGATTGGCGAGCCTGCTCAAGCTCCTGTTCGGCAGCTTGTTTTCTCTCCTCGCTCTGAGCAAGATAGCCCGTCACCCGCTCAATTTCCGAGCGAAAAATATTCTTTTTCTCACCCAGCACCAATACTGTTGAATTAAATCGCTCGCAAAGCGTCTGTGCATAACGATAGCGCTCATGCAGTGCTGATTCTGCACTACCTGCCTCTTGCAAAACGTGCTGGAGCTGATCGAGTTCTGCTTCGCGCTGTTCTAGTTCTACCTTTGCTTGCTGTTGAGACGCTTCAAGATTTTTCTCACTTGTCTGAGTCTCATTCATACGCGCCTGTAAAGCACGCAAATCATCCACAGCAAGCTGCAAACGCAAATCTTTGAGCTCACTAGAAAGCTCACGATGTAGCTCAGCCTTTTTTGCCTTGCGCTCAAGAGGTTTGAGCTGACGCTCAACTTCAGCAGTGATGTCAAAAACTCGATTAAGGTGGGCATCCATCTGGGTAAGTTTGCGCTCGCTTTTCGCTTTACGCTCCTTGTGCTTTAAGATCCCCGCCGCCTCTTCGATCAAAGCACGACGATCTTCAGGACTGGAAGATAATACCGAGTCCAAATTACCTTGAGAAATAATTGAATTGGTACCTGTACCTAACCCTGAATCGTGCAGAATATCAAGCACGTCCATACGACGCACAATATTACCGTTAATGAGGTACTCACTCTCGCCACTGCGATACATGCGACGACCGATCGACACTTCGGCAAAATCAACCGGCAGCGTACCATCAGAGTTATCCAGCAACAGTTCGACCTCTGCAACAGAGACCGGTTTACGCGCTGAAGATCCTGCAAAAATGACGTCCTCCATGGACTGGCCGCGAAGATTGCGCGCATTGCGCTCGCCTAAAACCCAGAGGATCGCATCGGCAATATTCGATTTTCCTGAACCATTAGGACCAACAATAGCCGCAACACCGGGTTCAAATTTCATCACAGTTCGATCAGCAAAGGACTTGAAGCCCTTTAAAGTGAGCGACTTTAAATACACAAAAGCCCCTTTACTGCTGTTGTTTTTTCTGTTTCTTTGCTCGTTGCACTGCTTGGCGACGTGCCTTTTCTTCAGCTTTTGCAGCTTTGACAGCAGCACGAGCATCTGCTTTGCGTTTTTTATCTTTGGAATCTTTTGCTTCAAAAAAAGAACTTAACACCTCAAGAGCAGATTTTGCCGCTTGGCTTTCGGATTCCTTTTTGGTGCGCCCTACCCCTCGCGCGATAGACTGAACGCCCACGAACACCTGGGTCACAAACGTTCTGTCGTGAGGAGGGCCTTGCGTTTCCACCAAGCGATAGGTTGGCGTGATGCCGTCTTCTTGTAAACGCTCTTGCAACACACTCTTGGGATTTTCAGGTTCTTTAGCCATATCTTCGTTCATGCGTACAATCAAGGTACGCTTAACAAAAGCAACAGCAGACTCGAGCCCTCCATCAAGATAGAGAGCCGCCACCAAGGATTCGTAGACATTTTCGAGTGCTGAATGCAGACCTCTTCTGCCTGTTCCGCGCTCGGACGATCCAAAAAAAATAACATCCGCTAAGCCAAGATCGCTTGCCACGTTAGAAAGCGACGCACCTGAAACCAAAGACACCTTGATACGAGTCAAGCCACCTTCATTTAGTTCTGGATAAGCATGAAACGCTTCATACGAAACAATTGCACCCAAGATACTGTCGCCTAAAAACTCCAGACGCTCATACGAATCAGCGGTAGAGTGACCCTCTGCTGCAGAAGGGTGCGTCAGCGCCGCCAACAGAATAGATCGGTCAGAAAAGGTGTATTCGAGAATCTGCTCGGCTTTGTTAAGTCTTTCCGTATGTTCTGGTCGTTCTTTCACCGCAACTATCACTCAGATACAAACGCGTGTTGACAGGTACAACATAATATTACCCGAGTTTTATGATCCAGAAATTCTCTGGGCAATTATTCCCGAAACATCCAAACGAACCGTACGAGCGGTTACCAAAATGCCGCTTTTAATTGCGGTTTCGTTGGAAGATCCGTGTCCGACTAGGCATGCCCCATTCACGCCAAGAATTGGTGCCCCACCATAGGTGTCAGGAGAAAGCTTATCTTTGAGTGATTTAAAGCCATCTTTCATAGCAAGAGCACCAAGCTTTGCTGCGGTCGATCCCATCATGATTTCTTTAACACTCGCAAACAGCACTGACGCTGCCCCCTCAATGGTCTTCAAACATACGTTGCCCACAAACCCATCGGTCACAATGATGTCAACTTCACCAGTCAGCAAATCGCGACCCTCGACATTGCCTATAAATTCAGGAAGGTTTTTGGCCAACAATTCATGAGCATCTTGAGCAAGCTTAGAACCTTTTGTTTTTTCTTCACCGATGTTAAGCAAACCAACCTTGGGATTAGCAATACCAAACACCTGCTGTGCATACGGAACGGTCATCTGAGCAAATTGCAACAGATACGATGGTTTACAGTCCGCATTGGCACCCACATCACACATCACCACCGGGTTTGTCGGAGAAGGCAAGACGGTACAGAGAGCAGGACGAGCAACACCCTTAATACGCCCTACCACCAACGTTGCAGCTGCAAGACACGCTCCTGTAGAACCCGCAGAGAAAAATCCTTGGGCTTCCCCTTCTTTCACAAGACGATTTCCTACAACGAGACTCGAATCCTTCTTTTTACGCACCGCATTAGCAGGATGTTCTTCCATCGTTATTTCTTCGGTTGTGACCTGAGCGCGTACCCGATCGTGCTTATGCGCAAACGGCTCAACCACACTTTTAGGGCCACACGCAATAACTTCGATCTGGGAATCTTCCTGCAATGCCAGCTCGATACCAGGAAGAACTACGTTAGGACCAAAATCGCCACCTAAAACATCAACCGCAATTACGACGTTTTCTGACATAACATCTCCTTAAAGGGGATCAACAAATACGAACTCAGACAAAAAACCCCCGAACAGTGCCGGGGGATGGATACATCAACCAAAAACAAAACGTGCCTTATGCGGTTTGAATAACCTCACGATCACGATAGAACCCACAGTTGGAACATACGCGATGAGGAAGCTTCACTTCGCCACACTGAGGGCAGACAGAACGTGATGGTGAAGCAATTTTGTCGTTTTCACTTCTGCGTGCATGGGTACGAGCACGACCAGTTTTACGCTTTGGCACAGCCATGATTTACTCTCCTTCTATAATACGGATCAAAACCCGTTAATTGCAATAACACAAAAAACGATTATGGCAAGACCACAAAAAAATATCAAGGGGTCATTGGCATTTCTACTCATCAAACGTAATCTTTTTCAATATAGAAAATGGATTACCAGAAAAATCATCATCTTCTTCTTGTGTTTTGTCGCACGCACAAGATTCATGATTGAGGTTTGCCCCACAACCTGCACATAAACCTTTGCAATCGTGCCCACACAACGGTATTTGCGGCAGCTCCAATGAAAGCGCTGCAATGACAAAAGAGGTTATATCTGCCGTAAAATCTGCGCTCATCACAATTGACTCATCGAGTTCTTCCTCGGTCAATTCCGTATCAGAGTCGGGAAGCAGGATATATCCCTCAATTTCACCTTCAAGCAAATACAACGCTGGTCCAAGACAGCGCGCACAGTCGGTTCGTGCCTCGCCCCGCACTAGGCCGCTTACCAACAACGCTCCTCCGGTATTGGAAACGACAACATTCCACAAAAGAGGTTCGCCAAAGCTATACGTATCAGCACCAAGCGCCAACGTGGGCAAAACATAGGTCCCAGAAAACGATAAGCTCTCCGCCGGAGCGGAGAGTTCTTCTGGAAGAGAAAGTATGAGCTTTTCCATTATCGACCTGAATCAATCGAATTGGCATTCAAACGATCACGAGAGCGACGAACCGTATTCAAAGCAGCATCAAGACACTGCTCTACGTGTCCGAAAACCTCATCTGCAAAATCCTCAGCACCAGCACGAGTCTCGCGGTCGAGTTCATGCGCCTCTGCCAAAATTGCATCAGCCTGCTGCTGAGAAATACGAACGATCTCCTGCTCGCTTGCAATCGTAATAGCTTGGCTTCGGGCATCTTCAATCAAGCGGCTTGCTTGAGCCTCTGCTTCATCAAGCAACGCCCGACGCTCACGGATAATTTGGCGCGCCTGGGCAAATTCGTTTGGAAAGGTGTCACGAATTTCGTCAAGAATCTCAAAGGCAGATCGAGCATCCACCTGTCTTAAGTTGCTTTTACCAAAAACTGGCTTTGAATCCTCAATAAGCATAGAAAGCTCGTCGATAAGATTCATTACTCCTGTTTCGTCCATAAACTTCCTTCCAAAAACAGTCAGGAATAAAGCGTGATATGGTATCTTACCTCAAAATCCCAGTTTATCGTTCGAATTTATCAGAAACCATTACAACACATAAAATAGTCACTGCTTATCATAGAAAAGTGATAATTGCCCCTACTCTTTGGGCTTATCATCATACGCATCAGCAAAATATTCGCGTAAAGCGTCCTCAACACACGGGGGAACAAATCCTTTAATGCTTCCACCCATAGAAGCCATCTCACGAATGATCGACGAAGAAAGATACATGAACTTCGGAGGAGACATAATAAAGAACGTTTCAAGGTCTTTGCTCAATTCATAGTTGAGCGCGGTCATTTGAAACTCATATTCAAAGTCAGTGATTGCTCGAAGACCTTTTACGACCACGTGAGCGTTAAGGTCTCGAACACAATCGACTAAAAGACCATCGAAGCTGATCACGCGCACATTGGGAAGATCAGCAACACCTTGCGCAGCCAGATCAACGCGCTTTTCAAGATCAAACATGGGGCTCTTTTTTGCTGATTCTGCGACTGCCACAACGACATCGTCAAAAATTTGAGACGCACGTTTAATTACATCAACGTGACCTGCGGTGATAGGATCAAACGTTCCCGGAACAACCGCTCGTTTCATACCTAATCCTTCCTAAGGGTGATAAGAGACGTATGTCCATAATTTTTTACGGAAACACGTTCGTATTCTAGCGCATCTACCACGCTGAAAACGCTATTTGTGTCTTTTTTTGCAAACTCATACACCAGAAGCGCCTTATCTTCAATCAAATGCGCCTTATCGAGAGCGCTAATAAGCCCCACTATAGCGCTGGCATCATATGCGTAAGGAGGATCAAAAAAGAGGAGGTTAAAGGGTTGCATCCTCAAACTGGGCAACGTAAACGTATCACCTTTTCGGATCTGATAATTTTCACGCGGAACAGAAAGTGCTGCGATGTTTTGCTCGATTACTCGCAGTGCCTGTCTATTCTGCTCGCAAAATAAAGCAAACGCTGCACCTCTACTTAAACATTCCAACCCGCACGCTCCCGAACCTGCAAAAGCATCGAGTACCCGAGCGGTATCAAAGGATCCGCGCAGGCTATACAGAGAGCTCATCAGCGCTTCACGTACCCGATCTGAGGTGGGTCGCGTATCATCCCCTTGCGGGGTTTTCAGCGCTCTGCCTCGGTATGTTCCCGCAATTATTCTCACGATACTCTCGCTTTCTGGATTCGCTTCAACTCTTGCATCAGCAGACGCTGCTCAGTGTCGCTGAGTAATGATCCCGCCATACATTCTCGAGCATCATTATACGCCGCCTCGATGATAGCCTTGTCCCGTACCACGTTGACAAACGCAAGTCTTGAGTGTCCATGCTGACGACTACCAAAAATATCGCCTTCCTGCCTGAGAGACAAATCGTATTCAGACAGGGTATACCCATCGTCTACCTGTTCCATAATTTTTAAGCGCTCGAGCGACTGTGGCGATTTTGAACGAGAGATCAAAAAGACCTGCCCAGGCAGCGATCCTCTTCCCACGCGACCACGCAATTGATGCAGCTGAGCAAGACCAAAACGATCAGCATCTTCGATGATCATGATCGTTGCATTGGGAACGTCAACACCTACTTCTACAACCGTAGTAGACACCAAAACATCAACTTTTCCTGCACGAAACGCATTCATAATGAAATTTTTTTCTTCAGAAGACAACTTTCCATGTAACAGCTCAACGCGCGCTTGGGGAACAATTTGCTCTTTGAGCATCTTTGCATGCAGCGTAGCAGCTGAAAGAGTGTCCCCGACATCATCATGCTCAATACCCCACTCAATCGCTGCATATTCGATGTGAGATACGGTATCGTCATCGTGCGCCTGTTTATCAACGCCTTCAGATAAATCAAGCCCGATCAGCGGGCAGATGACATAGGCTTGTTCACCTCGATCAAGCGCTTCGCGCAACGCATCATAGGCAATCCCCTCTTCTGAAAAATGGCACACCTCAGTAGTTCTTCCCTTTTGAAGCGCAGGAGCTGTATGTAGATATGACAACGTAAGCCCGCCATAGAGCGCAAGTGCCAACGAGCGCGGAATGGGAGTTGCAGTCATGGATAAAATATCTGCGCCCGGAGCCTTGGCGATCAGCGCTTCTCGCTGTTCAACCCCGAAGCGCTGCTGCTCATCTATGCATACCAGTGAACAACACTGCGGAACCACATCGTCTTCAAGCAATGCATGCGTGCCGAATAAAACACACAAGCTTCCTTGCGAAAAACGACTCAGAATATCACGACGCTCGACATCCGAGGTTGAACCGGTTAAAATTGCCCACGGTATTCCCAACTGATCAAGAAGCGGCCCTAAAGAGGTGCCGTACTGACGCACCAGCACTTCGGTAGGACCCATCATCATTGCTTGAGTGCCCGAATCTGCACAAAGCACCAGCGCAAACGCTGCCACCAGCGTTTTTCCAGTTCCTACGTCACCCAACAAAAGATGATTCATGGGCTTTGGCAGCGCCATAAGAGACGTTATATGCTCAATGGCTTGTGCTTGGTCTTCAGTTAACTCAAAGGGCACGCTATCGCGCAGTACTTTGACCTGCTTTCCGTTAGCAACATGAACAAACGGCGTGCATCCTTCAATGCGCTTTTGTTCTTGCTCGAGCAACTCAAGCTCTAAAAACAACAGCTCTTCATAGCAAAGACGTCGTTTTGCCTGATGGACATCTTCCATCGAGAACGGCTGATGGATTCCACGATAAGCCTGATAGCGCGAATAGAGACGATAACGACTGCGCAGCCCTAAAGGCAGGGGATCATACATACCTTGCACCACATCAAGCGCATTCGAAACAAGACGGCGCATAAGCGCCCGTGAAAGGTTTGACGTGGCAGGATGTACGGGCAAGACGACACCTTCAGTTTCTTCGGTAGCTTCATGGATCACCAAAAACGGATTGGTCATACGTTTATACCCATATGAAAATTCTACCTTGCCCGATACAGAAACCCTCATCCCTTTTTTCAGTGAGTTAATCAGCCAGGGCTGATTAAAAGCTGTGACAACCAAAATTCCCGTATCGTCAGTGAGCGACCACTCAACCAGCGACAACGAAGGACGTGGACGCTTTTGCTTTATATCGTAGACCTCTCCGACAATCGTGTATTGTTTGCCAAGTTCTGCCTGGCCAATCGTCACAACTTGTGACATATCGATATAGCGACGCGGAAAAACGTTTACAAGATTTCGAATCGTTTTTACACCGAACGCACGATATAAAAGCTGAGCACGAGCAGAGCTTACCTGAGCGACCTTCGTCACCGGCTCATCAAATGCCAAAGTAGCACGAAGGCGGTCAAGATAAGCATCTTGATCCGCCGTCGAATGTATCGATGTATTCACAGGGATAACTCCCCCTCTTTGGTTTAGTGCGTTGAGCGGTTATTCCACCGAAAGAATAACCGGATAGAGGGGCTGTTCTCCTCTATGAGGATCCACCTCTAAGTCTTCGAAACGATCTTCGATCTGCTTCACGAGAGCCTCAAAGGCGCCATCGTCAAAATCTTCACCTGCAAGAATGGTAAGCGTATCAGCATCTTCGGCGTCAAGCGCATCAAGAACCGATAAAGTAGCAGCCTCAATGGAATCTGATACAACCTCAAGCTGTCCATCGGCAATACCAATAACATCACCATTCTTGATAGGGTTGCCATGAACGTCCTTGGAATCTTTGATTGCCTGGGTTACCTCTCCTGTTTTGACTTCCTGAGCAGCTTCGCTCATAGTCTCAACGTTTTCTTCAAGGGATGCATCCTCGTCAAAAACAAAAAGTGCAGAAAATGCTTCGGGAACACTTTTCGTTGCCACCACAGCACAAGGCTTTTCGGAAACCTCACAACAAGACTGAGAAGCCATGACGATATTGCTGTTGTTGGGAAGGATGATAACCGAATCAGCATTAACGGAATTCACCGCATCAAGCAATTCCTTGGTTGATGGATTCATAGTTTGACCACCGGAAACCACGAAGTCGACACCAAGGCTTTCTAGAATAGCGACGTTACCCGAGCCTACCGCAACCGCAACAAGACCAATAGGCTTAGGCTCTTCTTCAACAACCTGCTCTTGTTCTAATTGAGCAGTGCGCTCTTCACTTTGCAGCTTCATGTTGTGAATAAACACTTCTGAAATCTGACCGCGCTCTAAAAAGTATGCAAGGACCTTATCAGGAGTATTGGAATGCACGTGCACCTTAAACTTAGGGTTGGCGCCAACGCACAGCTCGCAATCTCCCATCGTCTGCAAGAAATCGAGTGCTTCTTCAGGATCGAGCGTATCTGAATCAACTAGGAATTCATTACAGTACATGTACTCAGAGCCCTCCCAGTCGTTGATCTGCTCAATCTCGACCTTGGCAGTAGCAGCCAATACACGATTAGGAGAAAGCTCTTCTGTGAGCGATTCGCTGCTTCCGGTCAGTGCAGCAACAAACGCATCAAAGAAGATAGCCAGACCGAATCCGCCTGCGTCAACAACACCATTTTCTTTCAAAACAGGAAGAAGATCAGGAGTGCGCTGCACTGAGGCATAGGATTCGCCTACAATAAAACGCAACCCTTCTTCTAAGTCCATCTTCTTCTTGCGTGCTTTACGAGCAGCATTGGCCGTATCGCGTAGTACCGTCAAAATGGTGCCTTCGACAGGCTTGCGAACCGCATTAAAGGCAACCTCAACAGCACGAGCAAACATATCGTCAAGCGCTACCAGATTAAACTCGGTATGGCCCACTGAACCTTCACATAAGCCACGCATGATCTGAGACGTAATAACGCCAGAATTACCGCGAGCACCCATTAGTGCGCCTGAGGTAATAGCATGGCGATACTCATCATCAGTTGCCTTATCAGATAGCTTAGAGAGATTTTCGACAACCGTCGCAAGGGTAAGTGACATATTCGTTCCCGTGTCTCCATCAGGCACAGGAAATACATTTAGTCGGTTAATTTCTTCTTTACGAGAAGTTAAAGTCTTTGAAGCAGCAGCGATAGCATTAACGATGTCGCGAGATGTATAGTTGCTCATTTGTTGTAATAGCTCCTCTTTTGATCAAGTAGCACTCGATTATTAACGAACCTTTATTCCTTGAACGTGAACTTCGACTCCCTTAAACGGAGCAGTCACAAACTCCTTCAACGCAAAGGTAACTTGATCAACAAGGTTTGCGGAAACGGTGCTAATGTTAACTCCATGCTCAAGAATGACATAAAGGCTCACTAATATTCCCTCTTCATCAGTTGAGACTACGATCCCTCGACGCAAGCGAGATTTAGGCAATAGCTTGGCTAAGCCATCAGCCGCAGTGGGTGCCGCCATACCAACAACCCCATAGCATTGAAGGGCTGCATGACCCGCAACGTCTGCAATCACATCGTCAGAAACAACAAGATCGCCTGCAATTTCATTGCTCATGAATCGTTCCTTTCACTGACACTTCGTTATACCTATCCCAGTATCAACTTTGCCACATTGCTCAGGTATTACAACCGATCCTATAGTATAACGGATACCAACACATATCATCCGACAAGAGAAACAATACGTAGCTAATAAACCTCAGACAGTCTAACTATTTTTTAATTCCTGGATACTACGATCACAAAAGGAGCAAAACTACCCAAGAAAATTCTTGGAGTGATCCCTGTCCTGTGGTATAGTATTCGGGCTTTTGGAAATCAACGGTTTGATTCACCGTGCCAAATAAAATGTTTAAACCAGCTTTAAACCGAGTAAATGGAGTTGATCGAGAATGTCTAAAGTTTGCGAGATCTGTGGTAAAGCACCCAGTGCTGGTCGTAGCATTAGCCACTCGCACCGTGTAAGTAATCGTACGTTCCGTCCTAACATTCAGAAAGTTACCATCAAGGTGAATGGCAAGGTGAAGCGTGCGAACGTATGCACTAAGTGCATGAAGGCCGGAAAAGTCGAGCGCGCCTAGTTTTTATACAACACTCTTTTTGTTGAGATTGACCCATCTTGAATCGTTCTTGATCAAGGTGGGTTTATTGTATTGAAAAACCTTCACACCCTGATCTTTGCGTGAACTATGAGTGGCTACAAAACAATTCAAAACCAAGCAACTGCTGAAATTGTCGAGAAAAAAAGTCGCTTCATTGCCCACGTTGCTCATGTGGAAACTGAAGAAGAGGCACTTGAATTCCTTGAAAGCATCCGTGCTCAGCATCGTATGGCACGCCATAATGTTTACGCATACGCCCTTCGCGACGGACGGGTTCGATACTCTGATGATGGCGAACCCTCAAAGACTGCTGGATTGCCTACACTAGAAGTTATCCAGCACGCCTCATTAGAAAACATCATCGTTGTCGTAACGCGCTATTTTGGCGGAACGCTGTTGGGTACCGGGGGGTTAGTGCGCGCTTATACCCAGGCCACACTGGCAGGTATCGACGCAGCTACCATAGTAAGCATTTCATATTGCGTTGATATCATCGTACAGATGAACTATTCCTTTTACGACCAAGTGCTGCGCCTTGTAGAAGACACCCATGCACGCATCCTTGATACCGACTTCACCGATTCGGTGCGGCTTACCATTCGCATGCTTGAACACGACCAAAAAGAATTTACCGCAAAACTAGCAGAGCTATTTCGCGGTAAAGAACAGGTAGAAGTTAGCCAGCCCTACTATACGCTGTTTTAGCAATAAACAGTCATAAATAAGAAACCACCGCCTGATCAGCTCAGTAAGCTCAGTGCACGCACAAACGCACTAGTGTTTTTTCCCGAAATTAAAGATGTCTTTGAGCTCCCCCATTGTTCCCGATAGTTCGGTAATAACCTCTTTGCCATCACGGTAAATATTGCCTATAACACGTCCCGCATCCGCAAGATTTTCTTTCATATCATCAGATATGATTTCTTCAGATTCCCTCTGCCCAGAAGGTTTTTGAGAAGACGAGTCACCGGAAATATCCGATTCCTCTTCTGAAGTGGTGTTTTGGAAAGAACTGTTTGATTCACTGTGAAATTCATCAGCAGAAGAAGCGTTTGACATAGTTTCCGTAGAAGCTGTTTCACCTCGAGCAGTCTCTGTACTCTCTGACTGTTCAGCAGAATCCATTGCCTCAATTTCGCGCTGAAGCAAATACAGTCTGTCGTCGATCTTATCAAGCTTTTGGGCAAAACCAAGCGCTTCACATGAGAGATTTTCAACAGCATCCTGAACGTCTTCAAGGCGGGCATGCAAGGTATCAATCATCCCAAATACATCTTCGTTCATAATTTACCCTCTATCGATAACGCTGTTTGATCGCGCGCTCAATTTCTCTCTTCGAATCTCGCTCTGCCATAGCAGCACGCTTGTCATATAGTTTTTTACCACGAGCAAGTGCTAACTCGATCTTAACTCTAGAGTTGCGATCAAAATAAATCCTAATCGGTACCAAAGCCATACCTTTTTCCTGAGTTTTACGTTCAAGATCACGAATTTGTTTGCGATGCAACAAGAGCTTGCGCTTACGATCCGGATCAGGATTATTCAAGTTACCATGGCTGTAGGGAGCAATGTAGAGGTTATTGAGCCACACCTCTCCCTTGCGAATCAAAGCAAAACAATCGGTCAGTTGGCAGTTATTTTCACGCAGAGAACACACCTCGGTACCGGTAAGTACAATTCCGGCTTCGAGCGTGTCAAGAATCTCATAATCGTGAAATGCACGCCTGTTTTTCGCTATTGTTTTTTCTTGTTTCTCGCTCATTTCCTACATCCCTGGTACAAAGGTCACCGATTCATCCAAATCAAGAATGAAACGCTTTAACAGCGCAACGGTGTTCTCCAAATCGGAAAGTTTAACTACTTCAGTTGGCGTATGCATGTAGCGCAGTGGAATAGACACCAGCCCTGATGCCTTGCCGCCTTTTTGCACCTGCATAGTACCCGCATCGGTTCCGGTCACACCTGGTTCAGCCTCTAGTTGAAATTTGATTCCCTCTTTTTTCGCAACAGCGCAAAGACGCTCAAAAACGACCGGATTTACATTAGGTCCGCGTGCGATAACAGGACCCTCTCCACATTCGATCTTGCCGTAGCGCGTTTGATTAATGCCCGGATAATCAGTTGCATGAGTAACATCAACAGCAATCGCAATATCAGGGTCAACCCCATACGCTGACGTAGTGCCTCCTCGCAGGCCAATTTCTTCCTGTACGGTCGTAGCGCAGATATAATCCCCTTCTGCGCCACCTTCTTTTTTAAGCTCTTCCATAACGCGGGTAGCAACGTAGACACCAGCTTTATCATCCAAACCACGAGAAACAGCCATGCCCTTGCCAAATTTTTCAAATCCGACACCATAGGTGATCACATCGCCCACACGCACCAACGATTTCACACGACGCGCAGACAACCCTAGATCAATAACGAGCGACGATAACGGAGTAACCGTTTTGCGCTCATCAGGTTCAATGAGATGGATAGGCTTGCGACCAACCACACCGCGCAAGGTGCCTGATTGCGTATGAACGTCAACTCTCATGCCGGGAAGAATTGCGGCATCGACTCCACCAACCGACGAGACGTACAAGAAGCCCTGATCGGTAATATGAGTCACCATCAGTCCTACCTCGTCCATATGAGCTGCGATCATGACAGAAGGAGCCTGTCCTTTCCCTTTGAGAACGGCATGCACTGATCCCATCACATTGGTCTCAATTTCATCTGCCACATCTGCCAAACGATCGCGAATGATCGAGGCAACCTCTGTTTCCGATCCGGTAGGTGATGGTGTCTCGGTAAGTTGCTTTAAATACGCTTTGTCTACTTTTGTCATACCTTCCTCTTTCTTGAGTTTTTCTGAAAGCCATTGTATATCGAGCGTCTATTGTAATAGCAACTATACGCAGGAACTAATACGATGCCAACGTAAACAATAAGGTTCGCTGTTTTGGATGAGCATCCACCAAAACCACCTCTATCCGTTGCCCTAATCGATATACCTTTCCTGAAGAAATGCCTCGTAATACCTGACGGCGCTGATCGTAGGAAAAATACTCATCGCCCAAATCCTCTACTGACAACATGCCCGATGCCGTATTTTCAAGCTTCACAGTGATCCCAAATGTCGATACACGAGAGATCACACCCGTAAAGGTTTGACCAATGTAGTCCTGCATATATTCAACAATTTTTACCAGTTGAGATTGACGCGCTGCTTTTTCAGCTTTGCGCTCCATAGTAGAAGAATGATCAGCAAGCCACGACAGCGCGTTTTTCTGTGCCTCGGATGTTTCCTGTCTCCCAAAATGGACTTCCTTGATCATTCTATGGACCAACAAATCAGGATAGCGCCTGATCGGAGAAGTAAAATGACAATAAGTATCGAGCGCCAACCCATAATGAGGATCAACCTCTACTTGATATTGTGCCCGCCGCATAGAACGCAACAGTAAGGTATTTACCAACTCTTGAGTTGGTAAACCTTTAACGCGAGAGAGCACCTCTTGCAGCGTTTGGGGATCTCCCGCACAAAACAAGCGCTTATCGATATCTTTAAACATGCTGAATTCTTGAAGAATGTCATACAACGCACGAAGGTCTTCGCTATCAGGTGCTCCATGAACACGAAACACACAAGGCTTACCCTTGTCTATCAGCCACTCAGCAACCAAGTGATTAGCAAGAATCATGGATTCTTCAATAAGGTTGGTGGCATCAGTTTTCGCGCGATACGTAATGGCGCGAGGACACTTCTCTTCGTCAAGTTGCACCTTCGCCTCAATACGCTCAAAGTCAATGCAGCCATTTTTTCTGCGCAGGGCAAATAACGTCTTAGCAAGCATGTCGAGCATACCGATTCGTTCTTTAAGCTGTTCTAAAGTTGCTGAGGAAATTTCGATTGCGCCTTGCGCAACATCGCAGCTGCGAACTTTACGTAACGTTTCTTCGGGTGAGAGCTGCAAGGCGTAGGCATCCAACAGGGTCTGTGCCTGATCATAGGAAAGGCGCGCCGATGAACGTATCACGCTTGGAAATACGTCATAGAATACCACCCTCCCCTGTGCGGTAATCACCACATCAACGCTCACCGCGCACCGAGACTGATTCGGCACAAGAGAGCACAAATCATTGCTCAGCTTTTCAGGAAGCATCGGCAAAACACGATCGACTAAATATACCGATGTAGCTCTTCGCCGAGCATCAAGATCAAGAGAGCTGCTCCATCCTACAAAACGAGAAACATCAGCAATATGGATCCCTAAACGATAAGTAGATTCATCAATGCGCTCAATTGATACCGCATCATCGAAATCTCGCGCATCAGCAGGATCAATCGTGAAAATAAATTCATCTCTTACATCTCTATACCCCGACAACAGCGCTTCTTCTATATCAAGCGAGCACGCATCAGCCTCTTCGAGAGCTGCCTTAGAAAACGTTGTTTCAAATTGGTGTTCAGCAACGATAAGATCAATAGCTATGTCCTTGTCATCCTCAGAGCCCAACACACGAACAACGGTTCCTGTTGCCGCAGTATTGCGAGAAGGAAACTCAATGATGCGCACTTCTACCATATCGCCATCTTTGACCATAGGAGCATCGCGCCTGAGCGTAAAGATGTCATAGGGAATACGAGCATCTTCAGGCACCACCACACCAAAGGGTTCAGCAACTTCGTATCTGCCAATCAGAGTGTCGCTTGAGCGCATGAGTACTTTCGTAACACGCGCTGTAGGTTTACGTGAAGAGATGTAGCTTCGTTTCGGTCGATTACCATGAAACGACATGGGAGACACCTCAACGAGATCGCCTGGAAAAGCACCGTTTATTTTGGAGGAGGGAATAAAAAATTCCCCTTCAGCTGTCTTTACAAAACCAAAGCCCTCGGCATGCAATTCTAGCACACCTTGAGAACGAGCTTTTGGTCGGCGACGAGCTTTCGAACTGCGCCTGGCCATACCTATATGTCCTTAACTTATTAATGAACGCGCCACTTCTATGGCAACGCTTTCTTGCGTATCTTCATCGACGGCTTCAATGTCGGGAGCCACTCCACTATCGTCTATCTGTTTACCCGAGGGAGACAAATAGTACGCTGCACTGTAGCGCAATGCTCCACCAAAGGAAAGCGGCTGAATAACCTGAACACTACCCTTTCCTAAGCTGCGCTCCCCAACCACTTCTGCCCTATCAGAATCTTGAAAAGCAGCAGCCAACACTTCAGCACACCCCGATGTTCTCTCGTTAATGAGCACAACTACCGGCAAATTGGTAATGCTGTTGCCATCCGCACTGCGCGTTGTTACTCCTTCCACAGTTTCAATTTGTACCACTTCTCCGCTCTGAATAAACAGAGATGCAATATCAACCGCCTGGGACAAATATCCACCTGGTACGTCACGCAAGTCCAAAACAAACGATTCTGCCCCTTCTTCGGTTGCATCAGCAATCGCATCTGACACCAAGGTGGCCGAATTAGAGCTTATTTGAGCAATGTTGATAATTGCTACCGACTCATCAAGGGTATACGACACATTTTCTTGAGATTCTGAGATAATCGTCAACGTCGTACTATACGTGGTGTTTTCTCCGTCGGAGCTGCTTGTAGGGCGACTCCAAACAATCGAAACGCTATCGCCTTCATCACGCGAGAGAGCCTCTAAGACATCAGGGGCACTCCACGTATCACGCGAGTCACCATCGATCGAAACAATGCGATCTCCTGCTTGCACTCCTGCAAGAGCAGCCTGGGAGGATTCAAACACATCTGAAACGAAGCACTCTCCGTCATCTTCACCAAAAAGCAAACCAATGCCAGCACTTGAATTCGTGGTACTCGAAAGATATGACTCATAGCTCTGTTCGTCGTAATAGCGCAAATAAGGATCGTCAATGCAATCCAAAAAGACATTCAAAACGTATTCGGTGGTTTGATCAAGATCATAGGAATCAAGACTTCCCTGCGAAAGAATGCCATCGATTTCCGCAACCCGCGCGGAAATCGAATTATAGGTATCCCCCGAAACAGTCATACCAGGATTGACTTGAGAATCAGTCTCAAAAGAGGAAAAACCCATTGCTGTAAGCAACTCAGAATTTCCGCGCACCAAAAAGCCCGCACAAAAGGCAACACATAATAAAATGCAAGCACCGAGAACCCTCACGATGCTTGCATTGTGTTTATTCTTAGAAGCCGCTTTTTCCGTTCGCTTAAACGTATTCAACGATTCCTACGATTCTTATTTGTCGACTCATTACACCTTCAAGTAACGGCGCATAGCAAAGGTAGAACCAAGGAGACCGATGACCAAACCAGCTATGACCAATGCCGCATAAATCATCATGAACAGCGACAGACCAACTGACACCGGCAACCACGGAAGTGCATTTGATACTACCGGCAACAAAACATTGCGAATTACTTCCATAACAATGATAGCAAGAAATGCACCAATGAGCGCATGTAATGCACCCTCCATTAAGAACGGCCCTCGAATAAAGCCATTTGAAGCGCCTACCAAGCGCATGATTGCAATTTCGCGCCTGCGAGCCAAAATCGCCAAACGAATGGTATTGTTAATGAAGATAAACGCGATCACGATAAGAAGTGCAATCAACGCAACGCCTGCAGCACGTACCGCATTGGTCAATGAGAACAACCTATCGATAGTCTTCTGTCCGTAATTAAGCGAGTCTGAAGGATCATCAGGATTGTCACAAATAGCAACAAAACCGTCATTAGCAAGGATTTCGTCAGCAACATCAGAAACGCTTTGCGCTTCAGAAAGCTCAATGTCAATAGAAGCGGGCAAAGGATTTTGTCCATCTAACTGATCAACAATTTCAGGATTAGACGTAGACTCACGGAAGTTTTCCAGTGCTTGATCTTTGTCGGTAAAAGTTACCGATTCAACGCCATCATAGGTTTCAATATCGTCCATAACCGCCTGAATATCTTCTTCTGAAGCGTCATCAGCAACAAATGCGGTGATAGAAACCTGATTTTCTACCGAGGCTACAACATTATTTACGATGGCACCCGCAACACAAAATATGCCGATGATCAAAAGCGACAAAAAGATTGTAATGATAGAACCTAATGTCGTAGAAAGATTACGAGTGAACCCCGTGAGAGACTCACGAAAGAAATAAAGCAAACTAGACATCAAAACCGTACACCCCTCTGTCTTGGTCACGCGTTAGAGATCCCTTATCAAGAGCAATAACACGGCGGCGCATGTTGTCTACCATTTCACGATCGTGAGTTGCAACGAGCACCGTGGTACCCGTGCGATTAATTCTCTCAAGCAAATCCATGATGCCGCGAGAGTTTTGAGGATCGAGATTTCCGGTAGGTTCGTCACAGATCAACAGAGGTGGACGGTTGACAATCGCGCGCGCAATAGACACGCGCTGCTGTTCACCACCAGAAAGCTGGTCAGGACGCTTTTCAAGCTTATCCTGCAAACCAACCAAGCGCAAAACCGCAGGAACTTGCGTGCGAATTACACGGCGCGGCCTTCCAATTACCTCAAGAGCAAACGCAACGTTTTCGAAAACCGTTTTGTTCGACAAAAGCTTAAAGTCTTGGAATACGCATCCAATGTTTCGACGCAAATACGGAACACGCCAATTACGCATCGTTGTCAAATCTTCATCCGCAATATAGATCTTACCTTCGGTTGGTCTGATCTGACAAATAAGAAGATTAATAAAGGTGGATTTGCCAGAACCAGAATGACCTACCAAAAAGATAAATTCACCCGGATAGATATGAAGTGATACGTCATTTAAAGCTGGATTATTCGGCTGAGCATCATAAATCTTCGTTACGTGCTCAAATGTAATTACAGGATTGCCCACATGCTGCAGAGAAGAATCCACATTTACAACCGGAAGCGACTCGGATAACTGAGAGGCTACCTGATTATTGCGGGGTCTCGGTCTTTGGGCATGTTTACCTACATGCCCCCCACTAAAATCATTCGTCACAGTATGCTCCGTTCATACATCATTGTCTCTGAGACAAAAAAAGTATATCAGTCCTACAAACGACTACGGACCTTCTCCACAGCTTGCACAATAGCCGAGAAATCTAGGTTGAAGTAGTTCAACAATTCTTCAAATTCACCCGATTTGCCGAATTGATCTTGCATTCCAATGAATTCTAATGGATAAGGATGGCGCTGAATTACCGCTTCACTGACAGCAGAGCATAAACCACCATAGATCGAATGCTCTTCAGCAACAACACCACAGCCTGTTTTTTCCAATGAAGCAAAAACGGTATCGACATCGAGAGGCTTGATGCTAAATACATCGATCACCTCAGCAGAAATATTGCGTTCAGCAAGTATATCAGCAGCCTTCATGGCTTCAGCTATTTCCACTCCACACGCGATAAGCGTGACATCGCTTCCTTCGCGCAAAACATAGGCTTTGCCCACCTCAAGATCCACACCAGGCGCATAGACCGCAGGTACACTCGCACGTCCCATACGGATATACACAGGACCAGGCGTGTGAGCCGCCAGCTCGAGTGCACTGCATGCTGCTGCATAATCTGCAGGAACCAAAACCTTCATATTGGGCAAGCAACGCATAAGCGATATGTCTTCAAGCATCTGGTGGGAGCCCCCGTCAGGACCTACCGAAATACCAGCGTGAGTAGGCGCAATCTTCACATTCAAGTTTGAATAGCACACCGTATTGCGAATTTGATCATAAGCACGTCCCGTGCCAAATACAGCAAACGAGCCCGTAAACGCAATATTGCCCGCAAGCGAAAGACCTGCGGCAACACCAATCATGTTCTGTTCGGCAATGCCTACATTAAATAAACGATGCTCGTTATCGGGACTTGCCTGGGCAAATTTTTTGGTTGTCGTTGAACCAGACAAGTCAGCATCAACAGCCACGATCTTCATGCCCTCTCGTGCGAGACGAGCAAGCGTTTCGCCGTAGGCAGCGCGCGTGGCTTTCTTTTCTTTTGCCTGTTCAGGACTTGCAAGCTGTACCACGTTACTCCACTCCATTCAACTCAGCGCGCTGTGCTGCCAATTCAGCAAGAGCAATGTTTGTTTCTTCATCATTAGGCGCTTTCCCATGCCAGCCGGCCTGACCTTCCATAAAGGACACGCCTTTACCCTTCACGGTATGAGCAAGAACCATTTTTGGCTGTGCGTTGCGAGATGCTTTTAGTTCATTAAACAGCGCAATAAGCGCATCAATATCGTGCCCGTCTACTTCATGCACCTCCCAGCCAAAGGCGGTAAATTTGTCTTTGAGTGAGCCAGAAGAACACACCTCATCAACCTTGCCATCAATCTGTAAGCCATTGACATCAACAATGCCAATCAGACAATCAAGCTTATTGAAGGCAGCAAACGTAGCCGCTTCCCATACTTGCCCCTCCTGGCATTCACCATCGCCAAGGAGTACAAACACATGGTTTTCCTTATTTTCTAACGCAAGACCCGCAGCAAGCCCACTCGCGATAGACAAACCCTGTCCAAGAGAACCCGTAGAAACCTCCACGCATGGTAAAAGGTTGGAGTCAGGATGGCCCTGCAAGCGAGTTTTTAACTTACGAAGCGTTTTAAGCTCATCAAGAGGCACATACCCCACCTCAGCTAGAGTTGCATACAATGCAGGTGCAGCATGACCCTTGGCCAAAATAAAGCGATCACGCTCTTCGCTTTTCGGATCAGACGGATCGTAGTTCAACACACCACCAAAATAGAGTGAAGCAAAAATATCTGCGCACGACAAAGAGCCCCCAGGATGCCCGCTACCAGCATCATGAAGCATTTCTATAATATCAGTACGAATTGCACAGGCTTTCTGCTTTGCAAGAAGGGAGTCCATGGGTTCCTTTCGTTCGGGCTCTAGAACTATTAGAGCGATGCCTTCCAGCGATGATACCCGATGACAAACTGATCAATGTCACCATCAAGCGCTGCGTCAACATTGCCGCTTTCGATATTACTACGGGTATCCTTTATCAGTCGATAGGGATACAACACGTAATTTCTGATTTGGCTACCAAATGAATTGTCCATTTTTTCGCCTTTGAGCTCTAAGAGTTCAGATTCGCGTTTCTGCTGCTCAAGCTCGTACAATTTACCGCGCAACACGCGAAATGCTGCTTCCTTATTTTGGAGTTGCGATTTTTCGTTTTGACACGTAACCACAATGCCGGTAGGGATATGAGTCAAACGCACGGCTGAATCGGTTGTGTTAACGCTCTGCCCCCCCGGTCCGCTTGAGCGATAGACATCCACTCGCACATCATTAGGATCAATTTCGATAGCAATATCGTCATCGGGAAGCACCGGCACAACCTCAACTGCGGCAAACGTGGTATGGCGGCGCTTCTTTTCATCAGTCGGCGAAATACGCACCAGGCGATGAACACCCGTTTCGCTGCGTAGCATGCCGTAAACATTATGTCCTTCGACTTGAAAGCTAACACGGTCAAGACCAATACCTTCACCAGGTACTAAATCGAGCACGCGCACCTTCCACCCTTTATTGTCCGCATAGTGGGTATACATGCGATAGAGCATCTCAGTCCAATCCTGAGCTTCAAGTCCTCCGCTACCTGGATGGATAGACATAATGGCATCAGCTGAATCATACGGCCCGCTAAACCACGACTCGACTTCAAAGGCATCGAGCATAGATTCCAGCTTAGTGAGATCGTTCTCAAGTTCGAGAGCAAACTCGGGGTCTTCCTGAGAAAGTTCTTGTGCAGTTTGAATATCTTCCAACAAAGAGCACGTGTGATCGTAGCGATCAAGTAACTCGCGAATATCTGATGCCCGCTTAGAAATTTTTTGTGCTTGTTCGGTATTGTTCCAAAAATCTGGCTGCGCTATTCTGACATCCAGATCAGCTAATTCTTGTGTTTGATCATCTATATGCAAATAGGCGTACGCATCTTGAATACGTTGACGTGCTTCCTCGGGCGTCATCATGGGATATGTTCCTTTCGCTTCCCCACTAACAACTTACGCAAACAAAACAAGCGGGTGTGGATGCTTGCAACAAACCGCAACGTGTATTGCAAGCATCTCCTCTACGAAGGTCACATTGCGCGGTTCGCCCCATGACATTTTTTGAATTTTTTACCCGATCCGCAAGGACAAGGATCATTGCGCCCCACATTGGCATACGGATCGTCTTTATCTTTTTGAACCGTACGTGGTTTTGGCTTTTCGGGAGCAGGCTGAGGAGTTTGCGGAACGCCCTGTGCCTGAGCACTTGCCTCTTGTACGCGCTGCGCACTGGTGCTTGATTCCGTAAGCGTTTCCTCAGGATTGGAATACGTTACTTTTCCGTCTAGCGGACTTTCTTCTTTAGGCTCTACCGGCTGAATCATGATGGGCGCGCGGAGGATAAAACGCAGGAAGTCCTCGTAAATCGATTCGATCAAAACAGCAAACATACGGTGTGCTTCATCACGATATTCTGTGAGCGGATCACGTTGACCATAGGCACGCAAGCCGATGGAGGACTTAAGGTAATCCATCTCTTGAAGGTGTGCCATCCAGCGCGTATCAATAAAACGAAGCATGACCTGTGAAACAATATCGCCGAATGGTTCGCCGATTTCTTCGGCACGCACGGCATAGAGCTCCTTGATGCGCTCAAACAGCCCTTCGATCAGCTCGTTGACATCATCGTCATGGTCAACTGATGCCACCGTAACATCAGGATTGTCGGTCATCTGCATGAGCCACTTATCAAGTGATTCGATATCCCAGTCATCGCTAGCCTGTTTTGGATCACAGTATTCTAGAACGACCTTCTCAAGAACGTCTTCAATAATATCAGGCATACGCTCGGTCAGGTCTTTGCCCTCCAAAATAGCGTTGCGCTCGGCATAGATTGCCTTGCGTTGCAGGTTCATCACGTCGTCATATTCCAGGACACGCTTACGCGCTGAGAAGTTGACCGCTTCGACTTGGCGCTGTGCCGACTCAATTGCCTTAGAAACCATCGATGCCTGAATAGGCATATCATCAGGCATATCGGTCTTTTCCATCATGCGTCCGATGGAGTCCATGCGAGATCCACCGAACAGGCGCATAAGATCATCCTCAAGCGAAAGGTAGAACTGCGTTGTTCCCGGGTCACCCTGACGACCCGAACGACCACGAAGCTGATTATCAATACGACGCGACTCATGGCGCTCGGTACCGATCACACACAAACCGCCTGCGTTGCGCACTTCCACGCTTTCGCGCTTAGTGATAGACTGCGCCTTTTCCTGCGCTGCCTTGATCTGCTCAGGCGTTGCTTCGTCTGCTTCTTCACCCAAAGATTCAAGCAAAAACGTTTCAGCCATAACTTCCGGATTACCACCAAGCAAGATGTCAGTACCGCGACCAGCCATGTTAGTTGCAATCGTAACTGCTCCGGTGCGACCCGCCTGAGCAACGATAGCAGCTTCTCGTTCGTGGTTTTTCGCGTTCAAAACCTCATGTTTGATACCACGCTTTGAAAGCAAGCGGCTCAAGCGCTCAGAACTTTCGATGGAAACCGTACCAACAAGACAGGGCTGGCCAGCACGGTGACGCTCTTGGATGTCATCTGCAACCGCATTGAACTTCGCATCAATCGTGCGATAAATCAGATCGTCGAGGTCTTCACGAACAACCGGCTTGTTAGGTGGAATAGCCATAACTGGCAGGTTGTAAATCTGACGGAATTCCGAGTCTTCAGTCATAGCGGTACCGGTCATGCCGGAGAGCTTCTCGTAGAGACGGAAATAATTCTGCAAGGTAATGGTTGCCAGGGTCTGGTTTTCTTGGCGAACCAGCACGCGCTCTTTTGCTTCAAGTGCCTGATGCAAGCCCTCTGAATAACGACGACCTTCCATAATGCGGCCGGTAAATTCGTCAACGATCTTAATTTCACCGTTGGTGACCACGTAGTCCTTATCACGATGAAACAAGAACTGTGCACGCAAGGCCTGCTGCAGATGATTGGGCAGCTGACCGGTAGGATCGCCGTAGATGTCATCGATGCCCAGCTGGAATTCGACCTTTTCCAAACCGGCTTCGGTAGTATAAATTGTCCTTTTAGCTTCATCTATTTCAAAGTCAACATTACGCTTTAATGAGGGCATAATGGCAGCAAATTTTTTATACGTATCTGCAGCCTGTGTTCCAGCACCAGAAATGATAAGTGGTGTTCGCGCCTCGTCAATAAGAATCGAGTCAACCTCGTCGACGACCGCAAAGCTATGTCCTCGCTGCACACGTTTGTCTGCACGCGAAACCATGTTGTCACGCAGATAGTCAAAACCAAACTCGGAATTCGTGCCATAGGTAACATCAGCTTGGTAGGCATCAATCTTGTCTGCAGGATCCATGCCGTTTTGAATCAAGCCAACCTTCATACCTAAGAAACAATAAATTTGACCCATCCATTCGGAGTCACGCGCTGCCAGGTAATCGTTCACCGTAACAATGTGGACGTTGTTACCAGGCAAAGCATTAAGATAGCCTGTCAAAGTGGAAACCAGCGTTTTACCTTCGCCAGTTTTCATTTCTGCGATCTTACCATCATGAAGTGCCATACCACCTATAAGCTGCACATCGAAATGGCGCAGGCCTGTTGTACGCACGCTTGCTTCACGCACTGCCGCAAATGCTTCAGGCAAAAGATCATCAAGATCTTCGCCTGCATCGAGCCTTTCGCGAAATAAGACGGTTTGATGAGCAAGGTCTTCATCACTGAGAGCCTGCATCTGGGGTTCAAGGTTGTTGATAGCATCAACAACGCGCTGATATTGCTTGAGGGGCTTGTTTTCACCCACGCTTAGTAACTTAGAAAAAATGCTCATGATCTCACTTTCTCGTTCAACCGCTCCACCCTATCACAGGCTTGAATGAAATCGTTCTCTAGCCAGAAATCTCTTCAAGAATTTCTTGATATAGCGCATCCAAACGACGAGGTGCCTCAATGCCATATCGATCGACGAGCATGTTTCTACAAGAACAGTACGTGTCGATTGCTCCGGCGCCTTGGCCAAGATTTTTCTGGATGAGCATGTAGGTATAGCACACGTCTTCGCGGGTGTAATCAAGCTGGAATACGAAACGAGAAAATCGCAGGGCGGTATACAGATCACCGTCATCGTAGAGTTTCTTGATACCTTCAAGAAACACATCTTGCACCTTGTTGAGATACTTCATGCGATATGCCTCGATCTGGGCATTTTCTATACCGGGTACAAAAGGACCCTGATAGGTCTTTGAAAGTTCTTCGAGAATAACTTTTGATTTCTTGATGTCGTCAGTGAGGAAAAATTCGTCGTAGAGCTTATCGATAAGGTGAACATCGCTTTTGATGTTGATCCCTCTCAGTGAAATTGAGTCTCTTGTTCTTCCAAGATTCATGCGCTCCTGTTCGTTGCGCGCAATAACGCGCTTAACATAGCCCCATAGGTTGTAATAGTTTGAGCTGACGCTACCTGATGCAGCCTCAGGCCATATCGCCTGTTCTACCCAACGACGCGGAAGATCCTTTGTGTGGTTGGCTACCAACAAAGCGATAAGGATTTTCCCTAATTTGCGCAGCTCCCCTCGTTCTGGAATCGTTCTTTCGTTTCTTTTGAGCTCAAATTTACCCAGCAAGTTGATTTCAAGCATGTCATCTTTACCTGAACTGTCATGTATCGCCACAGGAAGAGCAATGCTCGAGGCGGACACTTCTCGATGTAAGGTGCCCGTTGAAGTGAAGAGCGAACGCGGATCTTTGCGACGTGCCAACAGCTCACCCGCACCGTGTGAAGAGGCGCAGTGTTCGATATTGTGAGTATGGCAGAAATGAGCACGATCAGCATCATCTAGGTAGCGAGAAAGCACATGATGCAGCGCCTCGGTATCACCCGAAGCAATACATGCTTTGCCCAGTGCAAAAAGATACCCCTGCTCTGAGGCAAATCCACTGAGATGCTTGAAAGTAGAAAGATGTGCATCCAAGATGGCAAAACGCTGCTCGAAAGACAATGAAAATGCGGTAAAGGTGTTGTTGCTTACCTTGAGATAGGGAAAATTACTTATGTACTGAAGGATGTTCGAGCTATCAAAATCCGCAACAAATGATGTGAGTGTTGAGAGACTCCCCCGTGAACATATCAGTCCACTATAGGCAATTACTTCATGCGGCGATGCAGGTGATGTCATGATAAAGGAATCCACAAAGCGATCAAGGCCGCTACCCCGATCGTAAAACACTGCAGGAAAACCGCCGAACGACTGGGTAAGCCACCCTTCAAGATCGGTATCACGCACGCTGGAAAGCAATAACGGGGGCGATGTTTCATAGGGACTGCAAAGAAGATCGCGTGCAGAAATATAGAGCCTACAAACAGAAAGCGGGTTGAGCTGTTGCTTTTGATGCGCCGCGTTGTCTGAGGTGTCGAAGTTAGCTGTATGGGCAGTATGTTGAGTGTTGTCTTGGGCGATGCCCTGGGTAGCGTCGCAAGCAAGAGGCGATTGAGAGGCATCGTGAGTGTTGCAAACGACGGTTGATCGAGCGGCATCATAGGTGTCGCTTGACAAAAAAGAAAAATACCGCGTCGTAATGATGATTTCGGCTTCTGATTCATGTAAAGCGTGTAATACCCTGCAAAATGTATCCTCACGGGGCTGAGTTAAGTGCGGTAACCCATCAAAAACAAAGAGCTTGATTTCGCCATTGATAGCAAGCTCATCATGGATGACCGAAAGCAACTGATCAGAATCAATATCACGAATAAAGCGCGGATCACCAGCATCAACCCACAGAACGTGGGTGTTATCAAAGACAACTTTTGCATATTGAAATGCAGCAGCAGTTTTGCCAAACAGCGCAGGAGCATGCAAAACTCGAATTGCTTTTCTGTCGGACATCATGTGCACCAAAAGCTTTTTTCGCTCAACAAGAGAGTTATCCGGCACCGAAGAAAGTACGGTCTCTGGTTTAGGATTACGCATCATATAACAACTCATAATTCATCCTTCCGTTCAGACAAAATCAAGCGGAAGATACTGAGCATGCACGAAACGGCACGCCCCTCCTACAAGCAACCTAACAAGTGTCGTTAACCCTCCCGGGGTATTATATCTTTACTAAAAAGCAGGTCAGATACCATTTTTTTCTATTGGATGCCATTTTTATATAAATGCATAGGTATCTGATGCTCGCGCGTATAGATACCTATACAGAACATTTGCAATCATGCGAGCGCTAAAAATAGATCGAGCATAGATCTGCGATAGCTTGACGTGTGTTTGACAGGATGGCAGACATACACTTTTTCTTTACTCCAAAACTACTCGCGAACATGCAAGACGCAAATAACGAGTAAGTCTCAGAATTAGCAACACTGGACAACCGCCCTAGACTTACAGGCGCGTGTCAACAACGAATGAATTCAAGAACTACCAACACCGAAGGATTTTAGATATGAGATTCGTGTAAGATAGTTTTATGGCAGATCCGGCACTCAGCGTGATACATTCTATGCGGTTTCACGCGTAAGTGCGGATTACACGCAATACTAGGTGACAGACCCGGGGCTTGAGGAGCATCTTTGACTACCACAACACACACCACCGATACCGTATTGGTTTTGGACTTCGGCGCACAATATGGTCAGCTGATTGCACGGCGCGTACGAGATTTGAAAGTATATTCGGAAATTGTTCCGTGCGACACTCCCGCTGAAGAAATTGCCGCAAAAAAGCCAGCAGCACTGATTTTGAGCGGCGGACCTGCAAGTGTATATGCAGAGGATGCTCCTGGAATTGATCCTGGGGTGTTTGATTTGAATCTGCCTGTTTTAGGCTTTTGTTACGGACAACAAATCATGGCCACTACCTTAGGCGGCACAGTTGCTCACACGGATAAGGGCGAATATGGCCCTGCACCGCTGACCCGCACTGATACGGACAGTGAACTTTTTGCTGATACACCACAGGAACAAACCGTGTGGATGAGCCATCGCGATGCAGTAAGCGAAGTGCCTCAAGGCTTCGTAGTTACGTCCACCACTGATGTGTGCCCTGTTGCATCCATGGAATGTGCTGAGCGCAAGCTGTATGCAACGCAGTTCCACCCCGAAGTAAAGCACACACCTTATGGCAACGACATCTTGTCCAACTTTCTGTTCAAAATCTGCGATCTGGATCAAAGCTGGACCATGGATTCAATCATTGAAGATTCGGTTGCGGCAATCCGCGCACAAGTGGGCAGCGATCGCGTGATTTTAGGTCTTTCAGGCGGCGTTGATTCTTCGGTGGTTGCCGCGCTGTGTGCACGTGCTATTGGCAGACAGTTAACCTGCGTGTTTGTGAATCACGGACTTTTGCGCAAGAACGAGCCTGAAGAGGTGGAAGAAGTCTTTACCAAGCAGTTTGACGTGGACTTTGTGCATGTGCACGCCGAGCAGCGTTATGCCGAGCTGCTTGCAGGCGCGACCGACCCCGAACAGAAGCGCAAGATCATTGGAACGCAGTTCTGGGAAGAATTCTTCGCCGTGGCGAATGATTTGGCTGAGGACGGTCGTCCGGTGAAGTTTTTGGCGCAGGGTACCATCTATCCTGACATTATTGAAAGCGGCGCCCGTAAAACCGGTGGCAAGGCATCGACAATTAAGAGTCACCACAATTTGATTCCCTTTCCTGAGGGTGTGCACTTTGATTTGATTGAGCCACTTGATCATTTCTTTAAGGATGAGGTGCGTGCGCTGGGCACAGCGCTGGGCTTGCCTGATTACATTGTTCACCGCCAGCCCTTCCCTGGCCCTGGCCTGGCTATTCGCATTATTGGTGCCGTGTCTCCCGAAAAACTTGAGATTTTGAAGAACGCCGATGCCATTGTGCGCGAGGAGCTGGATGCCTACAATCAGCGTCTATTTGAAGAGACGGGCGATCGCAATTCTGAGCATGCGTGCTGGCAATATTTCGCCGTACTGCCTGATATTAAGAGCGTAGGTGTTATGGGTGATGAACGTACCTATCAGCGCCCAATCATTTTGCGTGCGGTTGAATCAAGTGATGCCATGACCGCTGACTGGGCGAAGCTACCCTACGAGGTTTTGGCTCGCATCTCCAGCCGTATTGTTGCTGAGGTTCCTGGCGCAAACCGCGTCTGCTACGACATCACCAGCAAGCCGCCGGCGACGATTGAGTGGGAATGATTTTTGAGGTCATTTTTGCTGTTTTACCTGCGATTATTCCAGTACGCAACAGTGCAAAGTGATTACAAACATTGAACAAGCCACCGGCGATTTTGAAGAATAATGAAACCGCGCAAGCCCCCGGAAATGCCGATTTTCGGGGGTATTTTCATGCCGTTTCACCTGCAAAAATGATTCAAATTATTCCCAAAAGGTGGAAACCGTTTCTGATTGCCGCCAAATGGTGCTAAATCATGTTCAACCATGAGCACAGATGCAAACCACCTGATATTATTCTGGAGGAAACAGACGCCCCCGCTAGGCCGCTTTGTAATCACTTTGTAATCACCCCCTGTTTTCATGGGATCGAAAACATAAAACCCCAGGTCAGAAATAGGAAGTAAAAATAGCTCGGAAAGCCAAATCAGCGCCTCAAAGGGGTGATTACAGCCTCTTTCGAAGCGAAATAGATCCGAAAATTATTCTAAAAGTGGCTTGCAAAACGCCCCTACGAATCAGTGATTACAAGCCCACCTGAGATTGACCCCGAAAACGCTAGGGTGATTACAAAATGAGGATGAAGGGCCTATCTCAAAGAGGCCTTCTAGGCATCGTATTCCACCTGCGTTATCTCGCCTGTCTCGAGCATCTCGATCCGTCGCATCTAGGCCTTGAGCGCAGATGCGCGGCCACCGGAGCGAAACGAATAAGGAACCACGACCTCCGTCACAGCCATGTGAGCCTGCTCATTAACTCGGGATTCTCGGCGCTTGCCATCGCCGAGCGCCTATGAACTGGAGGACTTGCGTTTCCGCCACGGGTCTTTCGTCTTCGGACGGCGATTGCTTATCGGACGTGACCGATGATTTATCGGACACTGATTCCGCTTTATCGGTCCGTTGAGGTGAGCTTTCGACCGATAACTGTGTTTTATCGGACAAACAGCAAGGTTTATCGGACATGTCGGAAGGCTTATCGGACGTCAAGTTCGATTCGCCGGTCTTGCCAGATGGATCGTTGAAATCGGAATCGCATTTGCCAGGGTTCGAGCCATTGGAAACGATAGCGGAATCTGGCGAATCTGTTTGTCCGCCCAGGGTGACGATACGGTCTCGTGGCGCTTCGAATTCAAGGCTGAGGCTGTTGCCAACCGTGCGAAAGCGTGGAGCTTCGATTCCGTCGAGTTTGCATTCGGTGATGATTTTCTGCACGCCTCTGCCCCAGCTCTCAATATGTCCCGCAAGGAAGAAAACGTGAGCGATTTTTGGGTTGTGGGGTTCGGAGGCATGGGGGCTCAACAGGCTTTCCACCGACCAGCCTTCGGGCAAGATGCACGAATTCGCCACGATGAGCCTATCTTCGTAAACACGAATCTGAATGGGAGCGCCTGATTGATAGTTCTTGTGAACAATGGCGTTCACCACCGCCTCGCGTACTGCAGGCAAAGGGAAAGGGTAGCGTTCCACGCGGCGGATGCCTTCATAGGTGATTTTCGCTTTCAGGTATTTCGCATACGCAGGAATTACCGCACTTTCCAGTAGCCGCGCGTTCCGCCTTCTCGAACTATGACGCCCTTTTCCCGCAGCGATGCAAGCGTTCTCTCCGCTTGCCTCACGCTTATCTCGAGCTTGTCGGAAATCTTTCTCGCGCTCGTCTTGGGATCGTTCTTCACCAGTGCGAGGACGCGTTCCTCCGTTTCGCTCAGCTGATTACCGACATTACCGACATGATTACCGACGTCTCCCGCGCTCATCCTGGGGATGCGGTTCTCAAGATCGTTTCTTAGCGTGAGCTTGAGATAGTAGTCGTCTTGGCTCTCATACTCGGGCTCGGGAAGATCGGCGGCGGCCATCTCCTGGTAGATCTTGTCCACGCCCTCGTTGAGCTCGCGCACCCAGTCGAACGCCGTGAACACCCGCGCGAGAATGGGGTTGCGCGAGAAGCGCACGTGCCTGATGTTGTCCACGGTCACGATATTGGGGAGCTTTCCCGGGCTCTGGATGAGCATGCGATCGTCGTAGATGTAGACGCAGATGTATTCCCCGCGGATGCTGTAGCCGCGGTGCGTGACGGCGTTCACGAGGCTCTCGAACCAGGCGTACTCGGGGTACTCCGGCACGGTCCTGAACTCCATCGTCCCGTGGACCTGGAACTGAAACTCCCTCAGCTGGGTTGATATGAACTCGCGCGCTTCGGGGATTGACTTCACGAGGGGACCGTCGAACGTGCGGTCCTTGACGATCCGCAGGCCCAACCCGGTTCCGAGCTCGGTGCCGTCCACCCGGAGTACCCTGATCCTCATCTGCGGCAGGGCGACGCTCGGGCTCTCTCCGAACAGCATCATGCCCGCGTTGGTGAGATGCCCTCCTTTGAGCGCGCCCGTCTCCGCGACATCGCCGTATCGAGCTTCAGAACTCCGATCGCCCCAGCTTCCCCATAGGCTTTCCCGTAACTGTGCTGCTGAGTGATCGCGGGACGCGCGCGGATCGGATGCGCCGAAACGCCGCGCATGCTCCGATTGTTGAAAGTTAGGCGCTTAGTTTTTCAATCGAGCCGGAATTACTAAATGCAACACCGTTGCCGCTCGTCCTCCAGGGAGGAAGGGGGCGGCTGCAATATCAACCAGAACACCCGCCGCAATTGAAGCCAATCGATCGATTGGAGCGCGCAGCTTCCTCGAGGCGCGCACGCGAGCAGGGCGTGCAAACGGCTCCAGGGCGGCGCTGTAAGAAGAGGCTTCTTCCCGCTGCGCGGCAGAAAGGCCAAGCTCCAGATATGTCACGTGCACAGCTGGGGCGCCAGAGCCAGCGGGCGTTGTCAGCGCCGTTTCGCACCAAGGGATGCATTGGAGACAGCCGCTTATCTGCCAACTCCCTGCATCCGACACAAGCGCGCAAACAAACCGTCGCTGCTTACGAGCTCAGCTGGGCTACCCTCCTCCGCAACACGACCGCCGTCGATGACCACCACATGATCGGCATCGAGCACCGTGCGCATGCGATGGGCAACCATGAGCACCGTCTTGCCATCCGTGAGCTCGGCAATCGCCTGCTGCACATGAGATTCCGATTCGGGATCGAGAGATGCCGTCGCCTCGTCCAAGAGAACGACGGGCGCATCTTTCAGTAATGCTCGGGCAATGGAAATGCGCTGACGCTCGCCGCCCGAAAGCGTTGCTCCTCCTTCGGCTACTTCAGTATCGAGGCCTCGAGGTAAACGAGCGAGAAACCCGTCGCATTGTGCGGCGCTGGCCGCGGCTTCAACTTCCTCGTCGCTCGCTCCTTGCCTACCCAAGCGGATGTTGTCGCGAACGCTTCCGCTGAACAGCATCACATCCTGGAACACGACGGAGAAGCTGCCGAGCAACACCTCCGGATCAACCGTGGAAACATCGACGCCGCCCAACGTTATGACGCCGCCCTGGACATCCCAAAGGCGCGCCGCCAGCCGAGACACCGTCGTCTTGCCCGATCCCGATGGGCCAACGAGAGCCGTCACCTGACCCTGTCGCGCCGTGAACGAAACGCCGTTCAGGATCGATTGACCGCCCTCGTAGGAGAAGCGGACGTCTTCGAAGTGCAGATCGTATCCTTCGGGAGAGAACTCAAGAGTCCCTCCTGCCAAGGGATGCCTTTCTATGCGAGCCAACCGATCGTTGCTCACCTCAACCGCAAACACTTCCAAGATGTTCATGAACAGCTCGGTCAATGGGTCGTATATTCTCGTTGCTACCAGAACGAACAGGAGAAACATGGCCATGCTCAATTCGCCGTTCGCAAGCAGCGCCACGCCCGCTAAAAGGGTTGTTGCAACGCCCAGCTGGAGAAAGGCCCGCGCCGATGTAAGAGCCACTGAGGCCACGAGCTCGTAAGATCCCTGCAGCTGCTCGACGCGCTCGAAAGAAGCAGCCAAACGCTCGGACACGAGCTCCTGGCGATTGCAGGCAAGGATGTCGGGGGCGCAGTCGATGATTTCCTGAATTGCCTCCGAGCTTTCCAGCTTGCCCTCATTCATCTTGAGACCCCAGCGTCGTTGCACGCCGCGGCTCGCGAAGACGACGCCGAGCGAGACTGGAACCACCCATAGGCACGCCAGCGCCATGCGCCAGTCGCATAGGGCGAGCAGGAGCGCCGAAACGGCCGCGAAGGCCACGGCTCCCCACAGCTGTGGGAGCGCATGCGACATGGCATGCTCGCTTCCCTCGGCGTCGCTCATGATCACGGTGGTCAGGTCTGCCAGATCGCGCATCCCGAAAAACGAGAGGGGCAAAAGGCGCAAGCGCTCGGCAATTGCGATGCGTCTGCGGCTGCTCTCCTCGTAGGTATCGCAGAACGTCGCACGATACTTGCGCTTCTGCGTCACGATCAATGCAATGATCGAAACCACGAACGCAAGGAAGTACTTCCAAGGCTCGATGACATATTCCGACCCAACTTCAATTGGCCGCAGCATGTCGACGGCTGCCATGACAAGGATGATCACGGGCACCATGTTCGCAAGATACGCGAGCGCCGACCAGGCCGTGGCGCGGACAAAGCATTTCGCCCCATCGTCCGACAAGCCGTAACGGCGCTGAAAAAAGCCTTCGGAGCCTCTTACCTGGCTATTAGCTTCACTCATGGTCGTCTCCGATCTCCCCGCAGGTTGCAGGCGCCTCCACGCGATTCGACCGACGGCTCGCCACCTTCCACTCGATGCAACGGCTGTAGTCATCCCACATCCGCGCATACAGGCCACCCGCCTCCAACAAGGACTCGTGAGTTCCTCGTTCGAGCACCGACCCTTCGTCGAGCACGAGAATCATGTCTGCATCGACGACCGTCGACAGGCGATGAGCTATCAGCACGACCGTCTTGCCTTCCATTACGCGTCCAAGCGCCTCTTGAATGCGTGCCTCGTTATCGGCATCGGCGAAGGCCGTAGCTTCATCGAGGACGACGATTGCAGCATCCTTCAGAATTGCTCGGGCTATGAGCAACCGTTGCCGCTCGCCGCCCGAAAGATATGCGCCACCTTCCCCAATCGGGGTGTTGATGCCTTGCGGGAGCTTAGCGATGATGTCGGCGCATTGCGCAGCCTCGAGAGCCGCCATCACCTCTTCGAGGCTCGCGCGCGGTCTCGCGGCGGCGACGTTCTCCAGCACCGTGCCGCGCATGAGGTGTCCGTTTTGGAACACGAACGCCACGTTCTCCATCAGGTCGCGCGGATCGAGGTCGCGCACGTCGCAACCCCCTACGCGAACCGCCCCCGAACGCACGTCCCAGAAGCGCGGGATGAGCGCGCCGCACGTCGACTTGCCGCTGCCCGACGGTCCAACCAAGGCGATGGTTTGACCCGGTTCGGCACGAAAGCTGATGTGTGAGACGGCGTTACGCTCGGCACCGCAATACGAAAAGCTCACGTCGTCGAATTCCACCGAGCCATCCAGCATGGTCTGGGGAAACTCGGAGCGTGGCAGCGGCTCGACGCCCAGAATTGCCTGAACATTGCGGACGGCCGCGCGCGCAGACATGACCGACTGGCCAATGTACATGACGCGCGAGAGCATGCCCGGCGTTATGCCGCAAACCAAGGCATAGAACACGAAATCGGAAACGAAGCGTGCCCATGAAGCCTCGTCCACCGCTGAAGCGGCGAATGCAGCAACGGGCACGAGCAGAACGAAGGTCGAAGAGACGATGGTCGAGAACGCAACCTGAGGGCGCTCGCCCGCTTGTGCGAACCCGAAAGCAAGGTTTCCATACGCCACGATCGTGCGTTGGAAATCCCTGAACGAACGGGCAGTTTGCTGGAACACCTTCACCACCGGAATGCCGCGCACATACTCGACCGCCTGTCGGTTCATGGCATCAAGAGCGTCTTGGTAATCGTCCATAGACGCAGCGGCCTGCTTTCCCATCGTGGGACCAAGCAACATCATTCCCAAGATGATGGGAACCAAGCACGCCAGCCCCATGCGCCAATCGAACACGAAACAGAGCGCCACGACCGCCACCGGTGTGACCGCAGTTGCAACTATGTCGGGCAGCTTGTGGGCAACAACGTCTTCCGTCATGTCGGCGCCAACATCGACGTGCCGCCTCAAGTCGCCAGAGGAAACGCTCTGGTAATAGCCCATCGGCAGCTTCAGCAGGTGGTCGCAGCACGCTTTGCGAATCTGGGCCACTATGTGAAACGCCGCCCTGTGCGTGCAGCCGAGACCAGCCATATAGGCGATAACCGATCCGACCGCACATCCCGAAGCGACCACGGCCCACCACTTGATTGCGGTTGCCTCGCCCAAGTTGCCAAAGCCCTCGAGAACATCCCCGACAATATTCCAAATGCAGAAGTGCGGCACAAGGGCGAGCACGGCGGAAATGCCGGAGAGCACGCAACCCAGCACAACGAGCCAGCGGCGCGAACCCGCGAAATCGACGAGCACGCTCAAGCCGCCCTCTTGCGGCATTGCGCCGTACGCCCCGTTCGACTTAGAACCTTCAGCCACTGAGCGCTCCTACTGTACCGCAGGCTGGGCTACGCGGGCGAAGTGCTTCTTGAAGAGGACGTACCCCAAACCCGCGCCTAGCAAAGCGCCGACGACGCAAGCGATGGGCGCAAGGACCAAATTGATGCCGGACAAACCCTGCAGCAGCAAATCGACCTGCTCGGCGGTCATATGAGCGTTGATCATCATCTGGGTGAACATGTCAACAGAAATGAGCGCCAGAATGCCGTGCCCAATCCAAAAGCACAGCACCCACGCTACGAACGAGAGGACGCTCATAACGGGATTCGCGTAATTGCCAATGCGAACGATCGCCTCGGCAACGATTCCTCCTACGACTATGCCCAGAACGGCCGTCCAGATCTGACCTAGGAAAAACGCTATGAGCGCCACGATTATCGACGAGAGAAGGCATGCCCAAGGCTTCTGGATAGTTGCCCTCATATACATCCACACGATGCCGCCGAGAATGGCGCCCATGGCATCACCGTAGAAGTAGGAGGTCAACGTGAGGGAGCACGGAATGGCCCCCACGATCATCGCCACGAACAGCAAGAGGGAGAAAACGGCAAGCCTGATGACGTCTTTGCCCTGCCACTTATCGGTGTTTCCAATTGCCATAAATCTGCTCCTTTCGTCATGCACCGCGACGGTTTGCGCGGAGCGGTTTACCTGTTTTGATGGCCCAATCGCGCTTCAGCGCCATACGGCGATGCGGTATCGGGGGCCAGAACGCGTAAAGCACGAGAGACCGTCTCGTCATCAAGGTCGTAAGAAGCCCGCACGCGTCCCGAATCGATTTCCACGACCCTGTCGCACGCGGCCATCACGAGCTCGGCATCGTGCGTGATAACGAGCACGCAGCACCCCGATTCCGCGAGACGGCCAATCTCTTCGGCACATCGGGTCATGCTCGCCAGGTCAAGGCCGCTGGTTGGTTCGTCAAGCACCAAGAGCCGAGTTCCCGAGTAGATGCCAACGGCAAGGGCGAGTCGCTGCTTTTCTCCTCCCGAAAGGCTCGCGGGATGCCTGCCCTCCTTACCCGACAGGCCGAAACGAGAAATGAGATCATCAACACGATCCAAATCTGCTTCCCGCTTTGACGCAAGCCCAATGGAGAACTCGTCCCGCACGCTCGAACCGAACAGCTGATAGCCCGACTCCTGCAACACCAAGTAGACGTTGCCCGTGCGATCGCGAGCCGCCAGGGGCCGTTCATCAACGGAGACGCCGCCGTACGATTCGCACATCAAGCCAGAGACGACGTTCGCAAACGTGGACTTCCCCTGACCGTTGCGACCGATTACGGCAATGGCGTGCCCTCCTTCTGCCAGAAGGGACAACCCCTGCAAGACATTGCACCCCTTGCGGTATCCCGCTCGTAAGCCATCTACCTGGATGCCCGCCTTCGGAGCCGCTTCGACACCCTGCACACGCGCGCGACGCCCAGCAAAGCGCTTCGGGAGGCTGCCAAGCGACCACACCCGCAGCCCCATGCGCTCTAGCTCTGCGGGCTGCAGCAAAGAGAATTCGCGAGCAGTCCAATCGTGCGCGATTCGCCCGCCGTCAACATGGACCACGCGATCGACGAGGCCCTCAAGCCAATGGAGCCTGTGCTCGACGATGACGATCGTCTTGCCTTGAGCATGCAGGCGCTGCAACGCCCGCTTTACCAATTGGGTGGCCACCGCATCGAGGTTTGCCGTCGGCTCATCCAAAACGAGCACCTCGACCCCCATCGCGCATGCCGCCCCCAATGCGAGAAGCTGGCGCTGACCTCCCGACAGGTCATGAATGTCGCGCTCGAGGAGGCCATCCAGCTCCAACGCGTCCACAACCTGGGCGATGCTCCGAATCATCTCGTCACGACTCACGCCGAGGTTCTCGCACCCGTAGGCCAGCTCGGAAGTGGTGTCGAGATTGAAGAACTGGCTGCGGGGATTCTGGAAAACCGACCCCACGAACCTGCAGAGGTCGTCCATCTCCCATTGGCCAACCTCGATACCGCCCACCAATGCGCGGCCCCTGATCTCTCCTTCGTAAAAGGCTGGAATGAGCCCGTTCAGTAGCTGGGTGAGCGTCGTCTTCCCGCAACCCGAGGGCCCGGTAACGCACAGGCATTGCCCGTAGGGCACCTTGAGCGAGACGTCAATGAGAACGTCGTCTCCCAGCCCACCCGCAGGGCCATAAGCAAAGCTCACATGATCCAGCTCGACCGCGAAATCACCGCGGGCGGCTCGGTTGTCAACTGCAGCGCCCATTAGAAGAGCCCCATGAACGTGAAGCCGTCTTGAGCGAAAACGATCGAGGCGCACGAAAGCCCCGCAAACCAAACGAGAAACGCCCAACCAGCAATGCCGATTTTCAATGCATAGAGTGACGTACGCTCATGCGACGAATCGATTCCTCGGACAGTCGCAGCTTTAGAGATCTCGTCGGTGACCACGGATATGCGCAATATCAGAGGAACGGCGAAATACTCGATCATCTTCAAAGGATGGCGCAGCATGTTTCCGAGTGACAGGCGCACGCCGCGCAGCTTCATCGAATTGGCTACCGCCTTGCTCTCGGCCGCCAACGTTGGGAAGAACCGCAAGACCATCGATAGCGCGATGGTGACGAGCCGCGGAACCCTCATGCGCTGCAGGGCGCATGCGAGCTCTCCGACGCGAATCGTGGCCACCATGTTCACGGCGAGCATGGCAACGACATACATCTTGCGCGTGAGCGTCAGCATGGCGCCCACCGAGCCGAAGAGGGGGTCGCCAGAAGAAAGGCAAAGCGCTTGTGCGAGGCATACCAGCGCGTATCCGACGAGCCACTTGAAGGCGCTGCCCACGCGACCGCCGTACGCGACGATGACCGCAGCGGAAACCACGCCAGCAACGTCGAGCGCAATGGGAGTCGGCGTCGTCGCCAGCAGGTTCGTCATCACGAGAATCGCCATCTGGATGCGCGGATCCAGCGATCGCCGTCCGTCAACGGCGCGTCGTATGAGACGGCCGGCATCCTCGGTGCGCGCTACCCGGGCCTCCTCTCTCCAGCTTCGCAAGACTGCCGACAAGGGACAACCTCCTCTTTGTTCTGGTATACTCTTCGCTATTAGTTAGCTAAAACTAACTAATTTTAGTATTAGAATAATTTGGAAGCGGAGAAGGCCCGAACGGACCCACTGCTTGCCCGTTTGGGCGTGAATGGATGAAAACGTCGTTTTTTCGACAGGGGCGCGTTATGACCAACAGCACATCGAAAACCCTCCGAATAGGCGAATCAGAGATATCCATACGCGATGCGGGGTCCTGTCGGACCTTCTCCCTGAAGGGGCTCGCAGATGAAGGGTCTTCGACCATGAAAGTCTATCGGGTCGTCCCCGGCATAGCCGCCTCCTTCTACGAGTTCGGATCTTCCCGCTGCAACGTGTTCAACGCAGCCCCCATAGCCTGCGAAGTGATGGCCTTCGCGAGCATGTCGGACAGGATGCTCGAGGTCAACGTAAGCAGGGGAGGATCGTTCACGGTGCTTTCGGGAGCGGGCGAGAAGGTCGCGTCCCTCCAGCAGGGTGATGTGTCGCTCGCGTTAACCCACGTCGCAAACGGTAGGCGCCGACCGGCGGGCGGCTCCCAGGCAGATTGGAGCATCGATTTGCCCTCCGGCTGTTATAGGGGGCTCGGGCTAATCGTCGACCTCGACACAGCCATCTCCGACCCACAAAGCTTCACGCGCTCGGTTGGCGTCGACCTCGCGCACCTGGTCTGCTCCTACCGGCTCGAAACTGGCGAATCCATTATGGAAGCCGATTTCCGCACAGAGACGATCGTCGATAGCATTTACAGACACCACGAGGACAACGACCCGGCGCTCGTACGCCTCTGCGCGCTGGAGCTATTGGCGGCAATCGCTTCGCGGTCGCCCCGTCAAGAAGGCCCTGACCGTGTGCAACGTTCGATAGAAATCGCCCGCCTTGTGCGCGAAGCGCGGAATTTCGCGGCCGACCACCTCGACAAGCGCTACACGATCGAAGAAATGTCGCGCATGTTCAATATAAGTCCAACGGCGTTCAAGACCGCCTTCCGCGCGTTTTACGGCATACCGTATGCCCAATACATGACGTCTCTGCGCATGGAGCGCGCCAAAGCTATGCTCTCGCGTGGCGAACTCGTGCTCTCCGTGTCGTTCGCGATAGGCTATGAGAGCCCCGGGAAATTCTCCGCTGCCTTCAAGAGGTTCTTCGGTGAAACCCCCTCGTCGTACCGCAGCCGCATGAGGGCCTGACCCTTCATCAAGCGCTAGAGGTTTCCTCTGGACGTGCCGTTCCCGTCTCGGCGCACAGGGCCTGCATGCCCCTTGCCGCGAAGGTTCGCAGCTTGTCGTAGCCTTCGAACGCGGAGTTGGCCCTGCCGTCATCATCACCCCTATTCCTTCGCTGACTTCAAATTCCGTGACCAGCACGCTGCCTTGCGCACGGGGAGAATCAGGGGAAAGATCGTTTCGAAGCTGAAGAGAGCGGACACAACCTGCTGCTCCGATGAGTCGGTCATCATTTTGGCGCAGCGGCATCGGAGGAGTCAGCTCTGGCTTTCCGACGCCGACGGCCTGCCCATCCGGGCATTCTCGCCAATGAGAGCTCGCCCCTTTGACGCCTGGGCTGAGCTTGTTGTACAAGCGCCCAGATGAACGGATCCCGAAATGCATCTTGGGCCACTCCCGTTCCTCGACATTGACCAGCCCCGCGTGATTTCCCAACGACTTCTCACGCTTGCCGTGACGCATGCCTGGCATATCCCTTTGTATACCTGTATACTTGCTCGAGCTTGCCACTGTAGACGAAAGCCTTGGCCGTTCCGACCAGTAGGTTGACGAAAAGACGGTTGGACAATCGCATGAAGTAGACTACTGGGAGGGAGTGTCATTATCGCGGCAACGAAAGCGAGAGCCGCTAGAGACCCTTTTGCCAAAACCGAAGCATGGCGTCGTAATGGCCCCGCGCTCGGATCGCGGCCAGCCGTACAGCGAGCATGGCCTTGGCCGGGCCGCGCAGGACGACGAATTGGACAGCTTCATATCGGCTATGGAAGACGACCTTGCGAGGAAGGGCCTGCCGAACCTGCCGTTTCACGCATCCCCCTTGATGTATGGCAAGGGCCCGTATAAAGAGCTGAAAATGGACACTAGGAAGAAGATCCTTGCCAGCTTCGAGGCCTTCTACCGCAAGGCACCGTTTAGGCGCAAGTCCTTCTCGTACAAGAGAAGCGAAGTGCAAGACCCCAAGACTTTTACCGCAAGGTTCAAACGCGACCTTGTCGTGTTCCTGACAGACAACCTCGAGTATTTCCAGACCTTCGACTGCGTGAAGATCTACTACGACAACGGCCAGCAGATGGTGATAAGCGCCCTCCACAGCACGCTAGACTTCGTTCTCTCGAAAGCAGCCGCCCTCTACAGGAAGGCGAACGCCAGGAATACAGGCTCTCTCAGGTTGCAGACTGCATCTGCACCCTGGAGCTCACCGACCTCAAGTTCCAAAGAAGCGAGCTAACCGAGACCGACGTGAAGGTTTTCGGCACCAACTACGCCTCCTTCAAGAAGAACCGCCTGAAGCATATACGGAAAAAGGAGATGAGCTGATACGCCCCCTATCGGCACGTGACCCAGCGTGACCTAGGAAAATGCCCGGATGACCCGAATTTGACCCAGCAATTCCACCCGAAGGTCTCCAGGCCATGCGCAATCTCGGCCGGGACGAGGGA